>JAFDZF010000081.1 GCA_018267055.1 Bacteroidota bacterium | reverse complement strand
CGAGGTAATAGCCCACCAGCGGATCGAGCTGGATGGCGGTCACCGAGCCGAAGTTCAGGCCGATGCCGCCGCCGAACCAGATGCGGTCCTTGAACGGGATGCGCTCCTTGGGCGGGGCCTGCTTGGCGACGTAGTCGGTGGTGTCCTGCGCATGCAGCCCGGTGGCCATGGCGGACAGGAGCAGGAGGGCGAGCAGGTGGCGCATCGATGCGAAATTTAGGTCAGGCGGCCTTGCGGGCGTGCGCGGCATAGCGCTGCTCGAACCCGATGGTGAGCCAGACGCCGCGCGCGATCATCCAGCCGATGAAGGCGGCCCAGATGCCGTGGAGGTGCCAGCCGAGGTGGTCGCCGAGGAACGCGAGCGGGATGAACACCACGAACGTGGAGAAGAGGAGGGCGTTGCGGAGCGAAGGCCCGTCGCCGAGGCCCTTGAAGATGCCGTCCCAGGCGAAGGCCACGGCGTTGATCGGCTGGGTGAGGATCACCATCCAGAACACCGCATTGAACCGGTCGAGCACCTCGGCGTCGGAGGTGAACAGCCCGCCGATCCAGCGGTAGCCGAGGATGTAGAGCGCGCCGAGCCCGGCGCCGATCATAATGGTGACGCGCACCACCTGCCAGCTCACACGGTGCAGCTGCGCCCGGTCGTTCGCGCCGTGCAGCCGTCCGGCCACCACGCTGCCCGCGGCGGCGTAGCCGTCGATGAAGAAGGCGCTGAAGAGCCAGATCTGCATGGCGATGCTGTGCGCACCGATGAACGCCACCCCATAGCCCGTGGCCAGGCGGTTGGCCAGGTAGTAGCAGGCGTTCAGCGTGATGGCCCGCGCGAAGAGGTTGCCGCTGTTCCAGACCAGGCCGCCCAGCTCCGGATGCCGCCACGAGCGGGGCCACAGGCGGAAGGGGGTGCGCCTGCGCATCACCTGCACCGCCATGATGAACATCACCGCCTGCGCGATCAGGCTGGCCAGTGCCGAGCCTTCGATGCCCAGGTGGGGCACCGGCCCCCAGCCGAAGATGAGCAGCGGGTTCAGCGCGCCGTTCACCGCGGCGCCAAGCAGGCTGATCCACATGCTCCAGCTCATGTTCTGGATCCCGCGGAACGCGCCGGTGAGCGCGAACGTGCCCAGCACGATCGGATGGCCGATGCTGCGGATGTGGTAGTAGGCGATCGCCTTCTCCAGCACCTCGCCCTCGGCATTGTACAGCCGGAAGATGGCTTCGGCGAACGGGTTGGTGAGCGCGAAGAACAGCACGCCCAGCCCGAAGTTCAGCCACAGGGCGATAGGCACCAGGTCCGTGATGTCGGCCACGCGCCCCTGGCCATAGTACCGCGCCACCACGGCCAGCACCGCGCTGCGCGTCTGCGCCAGCACCCACACCACGATGAGGAAGAAGCTGCTCGCGATGCCCACCGCCGCGAGGTCGTGCGCGCCGAGGCGGCCCACGAAAGCCGTGTCCACCAGCGAGATCACCGGTTCGGCGATGCCGCTGATGATCGCGGGTACCGCGAGGCGGTCCAGGTCCTTGCGCGTTATGGTCGTGATGGCGGCGATCGGTGTTCGTGGAGGTACAGCGACCACGGATGCTCCGTGTCCGCATCGTAGAGCCGGCGCAGCCGATCGCTCCAGGTGCGGGTGGTGGCGATCGCCGTGCAGGGCGGCCCGCAGGCATCGGGGGCGATCGACAGGTCATGCCGTGGATCGCAGCAGGACGCTGCGGAGCCATCGTCGATGAGGCCGGGCGGTCGGTAGAACCGCGGCAGGCGGATGCGCCAGATCCCCGGGTCGTCCGCCACATAGGCCAGGTGCAGCGGTCGGTCGGCAGGCAGGCGCCACAGGGCCGCGGCCAGCGTCGTGCGTCCGCTGCCGGCGGGCGTGGTGCTCACCACCGCGAGGGCCAGCACGTCCACGAGCAGCAGCAGCACGAGCACGCCATCGATCATGCGCCGGGCGGGGCGGCCGATCGTCCGCGCATCGCACAGCACGTCCCAGGCCCGCACCAGCAGCAGGGGCACCAGCCCGGCGAGCGGGAACAGGAAACGCAGCTCCTTGTGCGGCAGCACGATGTGCAGGGCCAGGAAGGGAACGAGCACCCACACGAGCGGGTCCTTCGGCCGCTTCACCACCAGCACCCCGAAGGCCAGGAGCACCGATGCGCCGATGGGGGCGATGGCATGCTTCACGGTCCAGGCGAAGTAGTACCACCAGGCATAGGCGGTGAAGGGGTGGTCCGCGTCGCCGGCCACGCCCAGGTGCAGGTAACGGGCCGCGGTCACCGTGAAGGACCCGTAGAACCAGCTGTCCACGGCGATGCCGAGCAACATCATCGCCACCATGCCGATCAGCACCGTGGCCACGGGCCGCACGCGCTCGCGGCGCACGAGGGCGAGCCAGAGCACGAGGCCGAGGGCGAGCAGGAGCGTGGGCGGGCGGAAGAGGAAGGCGGCGCCGAGCAGCAGGCCGCCGCGGAGCCAGCGCCCGCTCCGGGCCACGGGGGTGAGCACCGTCGCCAGGCCGAGCAGGACGAACAGCCCGGACCACGTTTCACCGGCGAAGCGCACGTATTGGAACGGAAGGAACCACAGGAAGAGCGACAGGAACAGGTAGGCCTTCCGCCAGGCGGGAGCGAGCACGTGCTCCGTGGCGCGGACGAAACAGCGGACCGCATGGAGCGCGAGCAGCGCGGTCAGCGCGCGCAGGAGGAAGGTGAGCAGGAAGGGGTCGGACAGCCCCAGCGCGTTCGCCCCTTTGAACACCGCATAGCAGATCGCCGGCAGGGCCGCCGACCGGATCCGCGCGCCGAACTCCCAGGCGAGCTCCTGTACGGGCTGGTGCCCCAGCCGGGCCTCGGCGAACTCGATCACCTGGTAATGCTCGTCGGCGCTGGCATAGCCGGTGCTGTACCAGGCGGCCGCGCCATACACGATCAGGGCGGCGAGCCAGGCACCGCGCCGGAAGCGGCGATCGGCGGACGCGGTCACGGAACGGGCGGCATCGGACACCACGAAGATGCGGCATCCCGGAGGGCCGCCGGGTCAGGGGCGGATGCGTTCCATCAACTTCCCGTCGTTGGCCGAGGGCCGGAAACCGAGGCGCGCGTACAGGCCGTGCGCGTCCGCCGTGGCCAGGCGGATCGTGCGTAGCCGCGCCACGTCGGGATGCGCCAGCACGTGCTCCATCAGCCGGAGGCCGAAGCCCCGGCCGCGGTGGGCGTCGTCCACGAACACGTCCATCAGGTAGCCGAACACGGTGCGGTCGGTCACCAGGCGGGCATAGCCGATCTGCCGGCCCGCCAGGAAGAGCCCGATGTTCAGCGAGTGCGCGATGCAGCGGCGCACCTCGTCCAGGGTGCGGTCCCTGGCCCAGTACGAGCCGGTGAGGAAGGCATGGATGAACGCCGCGTCCATGTCCTCCGCGCGGTCGCTGAAGGTGATCGCGGCGTCCATCGCGGCCTACTTCAGCCGCTTCTCCAGCTCCTCGCGCAGCGCGGCCATGAAGGCCTCCGTCGTCAGGTACTTGTCGGCCGTCACCTTCTCGCCGTGGATGCAGGCCGCGAGGTCCTTGGTCATCTTCCCGGCCTTCACGGTGTCGATGCAGACCTGCTCCAGCTTCTTGGCGAATTCCACCAGCGGCCCATTGCCGTCCAGCTTGCCGCGGAAGGCCAACCCCTGCGTCCAGGCGAAGATGCTGGCGATGGGGTTGGTGCTGGTGGGCTTGCCTTCCTGGTGCATGCGGTAGTGGCGCGTCACCGTGCCGTGCGCGGCCTCCGCCTCGATGGTCTTGCCGTCGGGGGTGACCAGTACCGAGGTCATCAGGCCCAGCGACCCGAAGCCCTGCGCCACGATGTCGCTCTGCACGTCACCGTCGTAGTTCTTGCAGGCCCAGATGAAGCCGCCGTTCCACTTCAGCGCGCTGGCCACCATGTCGTCGATCAGGCGGTGCTCGTAAGTGATGCCGGCCTCCTTGAACGCGGCGGCGTAGTCCTTCTCGTAGATGCCCTGGAAGATGTCCTTGAAACGGCCGTCGTACTTCTTCAGGATGGTGTTCTTGCTGCTGAAATAGAGCGGCCACTTCTTCTGCAGCGCCAGGTTGAAGCAGCTGCGTGCGAAGCCCTCGATGCTCTCCTCCGTGTTGTACATGCTCAGGGCCACGCCGTTGCCCTCGAAGTCGTAGACGTTCCACGTGGTGGCCTCGCCGCCGCCCTCGGGCGTGAAGGTCATGGTGAGCTTGCCCTTGCCCTTGATCACCGCATCGGTGGCGCGGTACTGGTCGCCGAAGGCGTGGCGCCCGATCACGATGGGCTTGGTCCAGCCCGGCACCAGGCGCGGGATGTTGTCGATCACGATCGGCTCGCGGAACACGGTGCCGTTGAGGATGTTGCGGATGGTGCCGTTGGGGCTCTTCCACATCTGCTTCAGGCCGAACTCCTGCACGCGCGCCTCGTCCGGCGTGATGGTGGCGCACTTGATGCCCACGTTGTGCTTCTGGATCGCCTTGGCGGCGTCCACCGTCACCTTGTCGTCCGTGGCGTCGCGGTGCTCGATGCCGAGGTCGTAGTAGTCGATGGGCACCTCCACGTACGGCAGGACCAGCTGTTCCTTGATCCACCGCCAGATGATGCGGGTCATCTCATCGCCATCCAGCTCGACAACGGGGTTCGTCACCTTGATCTTCGCCATGGTCCTTGGTTCGGTTTTTTCGCTGCGCGAAACTAGCCACTGGCCGTCAGCCTCAAGCCTTCGAGCTTCGCTCCCGGATCAAGCGCGTGGCCCAAGGCCAGTGGCAGGAGGCCGTGCGGGCCGGCCGGCGGGTGCTACCCGAGGTCCAGGTCCAGCGCATCGCGCAGCCCCAACAGCGCCGGGTTCTTCTCCGCCAGGATGGCGAACTTGTCCTTGGGCGTGTAGCGGGGGCGGAGGTCGGTGATCTCCTCCTTCACCACGTTCAGGTCCAGCCCGGGATCGCCCAGCTCGCGGCGGAGGTGGCCCAGCAGCGTGGGTTTCTCCTCGCGCATGTAGTTCTCCTGCACCGCGTTCACGATGGAGAAGGAGATGGTGCGCGGCCCGGCGATCATGGGCTCATGGGCGGTGAGCGTGGCGTGCAGGCTGTTCTTGCCCTCGCGCTTGCGGGCCAGGGCGTAGTCCTTCCAGGTCTTCAGCAGCAGGGCCAGGTTCAGGGCGCGTACCGGTCCGTCGGGCGTCGCGGGCTCTGTGCCGGGAGCGTCCATCAGCGGCGCGGGCTCGGCCACCAGGCTTTCGGCCGGGCGTTCCAGCGTCTGTTTGATGGAGACGTTCCCTGCCAGTCGGCGCACCGGGGCCGGGCTCGGCGCGGGGGCCGGATGCGGGGGAGGGGCGGAAGCCACGGGGGCCGCGACGGGCGGCGCTTCGTAGGCCACCGGCACCACGGCCGGAGGAGCGGGGACAGGAGCGGCCGGCCCTGGAACAACGTCCGGGGAGGCCGCCGAGGTCACGTCAGGACTTTTTTTTTGAGCCTCAGGCGCCGCTTCGGCCAGGGCGGCCGTGTGCCCTCCGTCACCTGCATGCAGGCGCGAGAGCTGGATCAGGGCCAGCTCCACCAGCAGGCGGGGCTCCTTGCTGTTCTTGTACTGGGTGTCCACCTGGCCCAGGCGTTCCAATCCCTTGACCAGCAGGTCGCGCGGCACGGCCTGCGCCTGTTGGGCGTAACGGACGCCCAGGTCCTCGCTCACCTCCAGCAGCGGGATGGTGCGCGGGTCCTGGCTCACCAGCAGGTCGCGGAAGTGCCTGGCCAGCCCGGTCACGAACAGGTGCCCGTCGAAGCCCTGGAAGAGGATGGTGTTGAACTCCACGAGGGCGCCGGCGGTATTGCCCTGGAGCAGCTGGTCGGTGAGGCTGAAGTAGTGCTCGTGGTCCAGCACGTTCAGGTTCTTCACCACGTCCTGGTAGGTCAGCCGGTGGCCGGCGAAGCTCACCAGCTGGTCGAAGATGCTCAGCGCGTCGCGGAGGCCGCCGTCGGCCTTCTGGGCGATGGTGTGCAGGGCTTGCGGCTCGGCCTCGATGCCCTCCTTCTGCGCGATGCCGGCCAGGTGCTTGGCGATGTCGCCCACGGTGATCCGCCGGAAGTCGAACACCTGGCAGCGGCTCAGGATGGTGGGCAGGATCTTGTGCTTCTCCGTGGTGGCCAGGATGAAGATGGCGTACGACGGCGGCTCCTCCAGGGTCTTCAGGAAGGCATTGAAGGCCGCCGAGCTGAGCATGTGCACCTCGTCGATGATGTACACCTTCTTGGTGCCCACCTGGGGGGCGATCTGCACCTGGAGGATCAGGTTGCGGATGTCGTCGACGCTGTTGTTGCTGGCGGCATCCAGCTCGAAGATGTTCAGCGAATGCCCCTCGTCGAAGGTCCTGCAGGGGGCGCAGGTGCCGCAGGGGACCAGGTCCGGCCCCAGGTTCTCACAGTTGATCGTGCGGGCCAGGATGCGGGCGCAGGTGGTCTTGCCCACCCCCCGCGGGCCGGTGAACAGGAAGGCCTGGGCCAGGTGGTCGTTCTTGATGGCGTTCTTCAGCGTGCCGGTCACGGCCTCCTGGCCGACCACGGTGTCGAAGAGGGCGGGGCGGTACTTGCGGGCGCTGACGACGAAGCGTTCCATCGGGATGACCATGCCGGAGGCAGGCGGCGAAGATATTCGGTGCGCCTCCGGTATCCGGCCCTAGATCTCAACACGTGTTGAAGGGGGCGCTCCGTCGCTGGGCGTTCACGGCCTGCGGGCGACCGGCGGCCCGAGACCTCCCGCTAGCCCCTTGAGCCTCAGGGCTTGTGGGTTCTGAGGAATTGCTTACTTTCGCACCCCCAATTACCAAGAGGCATCATGTCCAACCGGTACGAGACCGTCTTCATCTTGACTCCCGTTTTGTCTGAGGATCAGACAAAGGAGGCGGTAAGCAAATTCAAAGACCTTGTGAAAAAAGGCCGTGGAAAGATCCGCCACGAAGAGAGCTGGGGGATGCGCAAGCTCGCGTATCCCATCCAGAAGAAGTCCTCGGGCTTCTACCACCTGATCGAGTTCGAGAGCGAACCTGCGTTCATCGAGAAGCTCGAGACCGAATACCGCCGTGACGAACGCGTGATCCGCTTCCTCACCGTGGCCATGGACAAGCACCACATCGCCTTCGCCGAGAGCCGCCGCGGACGCGGTGGCAACGAAGAGGGTGCCGAGGCGCGCGCTCCCCGCAAGAAGAAGGAGAACGTCGACAACTAACATCCATCGGTCATGAGCGAAACGACGACGACCCCGGCTCCCGCCCCGACCCCTGCCCCCACGCAGGGCGGCGGTGCCAACAACGAGATCCGCTACCTCACGCCGATCTCCATCGAGACCAAGAAGGAGAAGTACTGCCGCTTCAAGAAGCTCGGCATCACGTACATCGACTACAAGGACGCCGACTTCCTCCTGCGCCTGGTGAACGAGCAGGGCAAGATCCTGCCCCGCCGCCTCACCGGCACCAGCCAGAAGTACCAGAAGAAGGTCAGCCAGGCCATCAAGCGCAGCCGCCACCTGGCCCTGATGCCGTACGTGGCCGACATGCTCAAATAAGCCAACGACCATGGAAGTCATCCTCAAACAAGACGTGGAGCACCTGGGCTTCGCGAACGACGTGGTGAAGGTGCGTGACGGCTACGCCCGCAACTTCCTGCTGCCCCGCGGCCTGGCCGTGGCGGCCACCACCAGCGAGCGCAAGCAGCTCAGCGAAACGCTGAAGCAGCGCGCCCACAAGGAGGCCAAGGTGCGTGCCGAGGCCGACAAGAACGCGGAGGCGCTCGCCTCCAAGACGATCAAGATCGGCGCGAAAGTGGGCGAGAAGGGCCGCATCTTCGGCAGCGTGAACACCATCATGCTCAGCGATGCCTTCAAGCTGCTCGGTGTCGACATCGACCGCAAGTACATCAAGCTGAAAGGCGAGGCCATCAAGACCATCGGCAAGTACGAGGCCGAGGTCACCTTCCACCGCGATGTGGTGAAGGCCATCCCCTTCGAGGTGGTGGAGGAGTGAGCCTCCGATGAACGCATGAACGAGGGGCCGAAAGGCCCCTTTTTCGTTGGCCCCATTAGCCCGGAAGCTCCTCGGCGATGAGGGCGTGGTTGATGAAGGCGCCGGCCCGGTTGCCGGAGCCCACCGCTGCGGCCACGGAACGGAGCGGCGTGGTCAGGTCGCCCGCGGCATACACGCCCGGGATGCTGGTACGGGACATCTCGTCCACCGCCACATGCCCCGTGGGGGTGAGGGCGCATCCCAGCGCAGCGGTGAGGCCGTTCAGCGCGAAGGGCACCCGGGCGAACAGCGCCGCGACCGGTATGTCGCGGCCGTCGGCCAGGGCGATAGCGGCCACCTGCCCGGCCGTGTGCACGATGCGCGCCAGCGGCACCTCCTCGATGCGGACACCCGCCGTTCCCAAGGCTGCCTGCCGTCCGGCGGAGAGCGTGGAAGGACCGTCGGTGAACAGCGTGAGCGCGCCGCTCCAGTTCCGGACCAGTCGGGCGAACTCGAAGCCGAGGTCGCCGTTCCCGCGCACGCCGAGCGGGAGGCCGTGCACCTCATAGCCGTGGCAATAGGGGCAGTGCAGCACGGAGATGCCCCAGCAGTCCGCGAAGCCCGGGAGCTCGGGCAGGAGGTCGGTCACGCCCGTCGCCAGCAGCACCTTTCGGGCCGCCAGCCGCCGACCGTCGTTCGTCAGGGCCATGAAGTGCCCGTCCGCGCCGCTCACCTCCGCCACCTGCCCGGACATCAGTTCCACGTGCGGGTAATGGGCCAGTTGGGCACGAGCGGCACGGGCGATCGCCGCCGGGGGCGTGCCGTCGTGGGTGAGGAAGTTGTGCGAGGCCGGCGCGGTGCGGTTGCAGGGTGCGCCGCCATCGATCACCAGCACGCGCCGCAGCGAGCGGCCCAGGGCCAGCGCAGCGGACAGCCCGGCATAGCTGCCGCCGATGATGAGCACATCGTGCAGGAAGGGAGAAGGGGAGGTGGAAGGCATGGTCGGAACGGATAGGGCTGAGGGCAGGCGGGCATACCGCCTGTTGATGCAACTGAGTTGCAAATATGGGCGATCGGCCGGTCATGCAACACGGTTGCATGTAACTTCGCCGATGATGAAGCCGGTCGATCGAGCGGGATCCTTGCGTGCCCATGGGCTGCGCGTCACCCCTTTGCGGATGGAGCTGATCGGGCTCCTGCACGCCAGCGACCGCGCGCTCACCCAGCAGGAACTGGAGGCCCGGACCACGGTCGCGGCCGACCGCGTCAGCATCTTCCGCTCGCTGGACGCCTTCGAGCAGGCCGGCCTGGTGCACCGGGTCCTGGATGCGGGCGGGACCGGCCGCTACGCCCCCTGCACGGGCGGATGCGCCCAGGGTGCCCACGTGGATGCGCATGCGCACTTCCACTGCGTGCGGTGCGAAGGCGTGTTCTGCCTGGCCACGGTCACGGTGCCGAAGGTGGAGCTGCCCCGCGGGTTCCGCTCGCAACGGAGCCACCTGGACGTGGAGGGCATCTGCAAGGCCTGTCGCTGAACGTCCGGACCGGATCAGGGACAGGGTGTCCGCCAAGCTTCGGGCGCCACGGGCACGGCGTGCGGCACCCGTTCCCACCGATCGGCCTGTCGCCCGCGCTTGCGCCGATGGCCGACCGCGATCACCTGGTACCCTTCCCCCAGGGCCCGGGCGAGGTGTTCGCCGCACCACCGTGGCCGTTTGGATGGATCGCCCCGCAGCACGTGCCGGTCGGCCGCCCAGAGCAGGATCCGTCCACCTGCGCCGCACTGCTCGCGGATCCAGAGCACGTTCGCGGCCATGAGGCTGTCGCGCAGCGCCATGCGATCGTGCACGTCCGCGAGCGCGAGGAGGTCGCACAGCCGGATACGGTTCTGCAATGCACGGGCGACGAGCACATGCCGTTCATCATCCGGCAGGCCGGCGATGATGGACGCATAGGTGGCCTGGACGAAGGCTTGGTCCGCCGCGGACATGGGTCGGCCGGTCGCGGCCGTGCCGATGTACCGATCGAGCACGCTGTCGCAGCGCGCCAGCTCCCGGTGCCGGGCGCCCAGCGGCGGATAGGCCATCAGGGCCCGGGTGGTGGCGCGGAAGCGGCAGTCCTCCTGGACGTCGCAGCCCCAGAGGAACGCCCCTTCGGGCGTGCCGCTCCGGTGGAGCACCTGCTCGAACGCGTGCGTCACGGTATCCGTCAGCCAGTACGGATAGAGGAACGCCTTCATCGCGGGGACCAGCCCTTCGGACGCCAGCTGCGCTCCGATGCTCCCGGCGAACGACGATTCCACCACGATGGCGGTGATGGGGGCCTCCGTGGCCAGTTCCAGCAGCACACCCGCCTTGCGCGCGTTCAGCGAGGCATAGCCGTGGGCCTCTTCCCCAAGTCCGATCACCGTGCCCTCTTGCGCGTGCACAGCGGGCAGCATGCACAGGGCGGCCAGGGCGGGGAGGCAGCGGACGTTCACGCCGGCGAAGATGCGGCGCGCGCTTCCTTTGTGCGATCCCCCGGCCATGCCCACGTCCATCGCCCGCATCACGCTGCACCCGCTCAGCATCCCGCTGAAGGCACCGTTCGTCACCTCGCTCGGTGCGATCGACGATGTGGAGAACGTGGTGGTGACGGTGCACACGCAGGACGGGCGCACGGGCCAGGGCGAATGCAGCCCGTTCTGGACGATCAATGGCGAGACGCAAGGCACCTGCCTGGAGGTGGGCCGCCACCTGGCGAAGGCGCTGATCGGCCGCGATGCCCTGGACATCGCCGGGGCGCATGGCGTGATGGACCGGCTCCTCTTCGGCAACAGCAGCATCAAGAGCGCGTTCGACATCGCGCTGCACGACCTGGCCGCACAGCACGCGGGCCTGCCCCTGCATGCCTTCCTGGGCGGCGGCCCGGCCGGGGAGGTCCGCCCGCTCTTCACGGATTACACGGTGAGCATCGGCGATCCCGAACGGATGGCGGCCGATGCGCTGGCCATCGTGGCGGCGGGGTTCCCGGTGATCAAGGTGAAGCTCGGGGACGACGGGGACCTGGACATCGCGCGCGTCCGCCGCATCCGCGAGGCCATCGGCCCGGAGCCGCCGCTGCGGCTCGATGCCAACCAGGGCTGGGACCCGGATACAGCGATCCGCGTGCTGAACGCGCTGGCCCCGTTCAACGTCCAGCATTGCGAGGAGCCGATCCCGCGCTGGCGGTTCCTGGAGCTGCGGCACGTGCGCGAAGCCTCGCCGGTCCCGATCATGGCCGATGAGAGCTGCTGCGATCATCACGATGCCGAGCGCCTGATCGGCCTGGGCGCGTGCCAGCGGTTCAATGTGAAGCTGGGCAAGAGCAGCGGCCTGTGGAAGGCGTGGCGGATCATCGCGCTGGCGGAGGCGGCGGGCATCGCGGTGCAAGTGGGCGGCTTCCTGGAGTCGCGGCTGGCGTTCACGGCCTCCGCGCACCTGGCGGTGGCGGGCGCGCCGGTCCGCTATGCCGACATGGACACCCCGATGATGTTCACCGCCGATCCGGTGGTGGGCGGCATCCGCTTCGGGGCCGGCGGGGCCATCACGCTGCCGGAAGGGCCGGGGCTGGGCGCGTCCATCGATCCCGCCTTCCTCGGCGCCGGGGGCATCGCCGTGGAGCGGCGCTGAGGGATCACCACACCATGCGGTGGATGCGGGCCTCTTCCAGGTCCAGCGTATCCTCGGCTTCGCGCACCAGTTCGAGGTCGAGCTCGGTGTCGCAGCGCACGCCCTTCAGCAGCGCGCGGCGCACGTGCACCACCTCGATCATGGCCTTCTTGAAGGCGGAGCGCAGCGCGGGGTCCTGCTCCTGCAGGTCGTTCTCGGTCTCGTGCTCCCTGGTCTGCTGCTCGAAGGAGGAGCGCAGGCGCAGGAAGGCCTTGGACCGGGACACTTCCTCGGCATAATGGGCATCGATGTGCCGCAGGGCGGCGGCGGCCATGCGAGCGTTGAGGCGGCGCTGCAGCTGGGCGGCCTTGTCGTCCTCGGGCTCCTCGATGCCCAGCGCGCGGATCAGCGAGGGCAGGCTGAGGCCTTGCAGCACCAGGGTGGAGAGGATGACGACGAAGGTGATGAAGAGGATGAGGTTGCGGTGCGGGAAGGCGGTGCCGTCGGCGAGGGTGAGGGGCACGGCGAGCGCGGCGGCGAGCGACACCACACCGCGCATGCCCGACCAGGCCACCAGCATCACGCCCTTCGCCGGGGGGGCGGGGCTCGCGTTCGCGCACGCGCCGGCTGAGCCAGCGGGGCAGGTAGGTACCGGGGAACACCCAGACGATCCGCACCACCACCGTGAGCACGCTGATGGCGATGGCGTACAGCAGCGCCGGTCCGGGCGGCATGCCCAGGTCACTTGTGATCACCGGCAGCTGCAGGCCGATGAGGATGAACACGAAGCCGTTCAGCAGGAAGGCGAGCGTGCCCCACACCGAGTAGGCCTGCATGCGGGTCTGGTAGTTCATGAAGTCCGACGAGCGGTAGGAGAGGAAGAGCCCGCCGGAGACCACGGCCATCACCCCGGAGACATGCAGCAGCTCCGCCGCGATGTACATCACGTAGGGCGTCATGATGGTGAGCGCCACGTCGATGCTGGAGGTGGTGGGGAGGTAGCGGTGGATGAGGTAGATGAGGTAGCCGATGCCCACCCCGAGGGCCACGCCCAGGCCGGCCACCAGCACGAAGCTGCCCACCGCGCTGCCCAGCGAGAACTGACCGGTTATGATGGCCGCCAGGGCGAAGCGGAACACGATGAGGCTGGAGGCGTCGTTCACCAGGCTTTCGCCCTCCAGGATGGTGACCACGCGCTTGGGTATGCGCAGGCCCCCGAGCACCGAGGTGGCCGCCACCGCGTCGGGCGGGGAGATGATGCCGCCCAGCAGGAAGCCCATCGCCAGGGTGAACCCGGGGATCATCGCGTGCGCCACCACGGCCACCGCGGCCGAGGTGAAGATCACCAGGCCGAAGGCCAGCAGCGCGATGGCCCGGCGCTGGCCCCAGAAGTCGCGCCAGGAGGTGAACCAGGCGGCCTCGTAGAGCAGCGGCGGCAGGAAGATGAGGAAGACCAGCTCGGGGTCCAGCGCGATCGTGGGGATGCCGGGCACCAGGCTGATGGCCAGCCCGCCCAGCACCAGCACGATGGGCGAGGAGAGCCGCAGCTTCGCGCTGAGCATGTGCAGCACGGCGATCGCGAACAGCAGCGCGATCACCAGCAGCAGGCGTTCCTGGAGGAGGGCGGTCAGGATCGGCATCGGCGGACCAAGATCGCAACGCGGGGGGCAGGAACGTTCCCCCGCGGCGCGGAAAAGGGCGCGAACGTCGGGCCGGAGGGCATGGTCAGGACGTGCGGGCCAGGGGATGGCCGAGCCAGAGGATGACGAAGCCGAGCACTACCACCCAGGATTCGCCGAGCAGCCCCTTCCAGTCGTGCGCGAAGGCGAACTGCACCAAGAGGAAGAGCACCACGGCGAGGTTCAGCCAGCTGCCCCACACGAACGTGCGCGGGAAGAACATCATCACGCACCCGGCGAAGCCCACGAAGCCGAGCAGGCGGCGCAGCATCGGGTCGGTGCCGAAGGGGGCGAAGAAGGCCGTCATCGCGGGGCTGTCCGTCATCATGCCCCAGCCGGCGCGCAGGCTCATCCAGGCCATGAAGAGGAGGAGGGCACCGCTGAGGAGGCGAAGGGCGATCGGCATGTCCATGCGGATGGAGGGTCAGTGGTCCGCCTGGCCCACCTCCAGGCGGGTGATGCGGCCGTCGTCGACCTGGAACTTGAAGAAGGTGGTGAACGTGCCCCACGTCTCGGAGCGGTAGTGGCCGTAGACGTGCAGGCCACCGTGCTCCACGCGGTCCACGCTGGTGAAATGCTCGCGCCCTTTCCCGAACGCGCCTTCCGTGAAGTGGGCGAGCGAGCCTTCACGGCCGTCGTCGCTGAAGGTGGCGCCGGGCGCCAGGAGGGCGTTCCAGGCGGCCTTGTCGTGGGCGTTCAGCGCGTCGATCGCGGCTTTCACCACCGGGTGGTCGATCCGTTCGGTCATCCTCACAAAGATGCATCACGTCCCCGCGCCGCCGGTCGGCCGGCCATCGGACCGATGCCCTTCGGGTCCTAGCTTTCGGCCGATGCCTTCCCCGTCCGAACGCCAGGTCCTGCTGCGCTTCCTGTCCCACCTGGGCCAGGCCGAACTGGCGGCGGGCAATGCGGCGGCCTTGGTGGAGCGGGACCTGGGGCAGATCGCCAAGCGCAACGGCGTGTCGGGCATGACGGCCTCGGTGCTGCCCACGGTGCTCTTCATCCAGCTCGACGACGGGCAGGAGCACACCATGCGCCTGACGCTGGGGCCTTACCGGGCCGGGGCATTGCGCTTCGACCAGGTCGAGGGCGTGCTGCACATCGCGCGGGAGGCGCGGTCGGGCAAGCTCACGCCGGCGGACGGCCTGCGGCGGCTGGAGGCCGTATGGCGCATGAAGCACCGCTATGGCGACCTGGGCTTCGTGGTGGGCTACCTCATCACCACGATGGGGGTGGGCCTGATGCTGCGGCCCACCTGGCAGGCGCTGGGCGTGGTGGCGGTGCTGGGGCTGTTCTGCGCACTGTTGCTGGTGGCCGTGCGGCGGCAGCCGGCATGGAACGCCGTGATGCCCGTGGTGGCGGCCTTCCTGCTCTCCTCCCTGGTGGGGCTGGCGTACAAGCTGGGGGTGCGGGAGCCTGCGATGGACCTGCTCATCCCGCCGCTCATCGTGTTCCTGCCGGGCAGCGTGCTCACGGTGGCCGTGGTGGAGCTGGCCTTCGCCAACATCGTCAGCGGGGCCACGCGGCTGGTGGCGGGCTTCGCGCAGCTGGTGCTGCTGGCCTTCGGGCTGCTCGGCGGCTTCCGCACCTTCGGCGGGGAGGTGCCGGAGACCTTCGAGCGGGAGCCGCTGCGGCTGGCGTGGTGGCTGCCGTGGCTCGGCGTGCTGCTTTTCGCCCTGGGGCTGCACCTCTACAAGAGCAGCCGCCCGCGCTCGCTGATCTGGATGACCTGCACCATGGTGATGGCCTACGTGGGACAGACCGTCTCGGGCCTGGTCATCGAGGGGGCGTCCACGGCCTTCTTCGGCGCGGCGGTGATGACCCTGACCGCACTGCTGATCGAATACCGGCTGAAGGGCCCGCCGGCGCTGGTGACCTTCCTGCCGGCCTTCTGGCTGCTGGCACCGGGCTCCTTCGGGCTGGTGAGCGTGGCCGGCATCGCCACCGACCAGGGCACCACGGCGGCGCACATCCTGGAGCTGCTCTTCACCCTGACCGCCATCGCCACGGGTTGCCTCATCGGGGCCTTCGCATACAGCGGCCTGTTCCATGCGCGGCGGGTGTACTGGTGGAAGCGCGACATGCTCACCCGCACCTCGGCCCTGGAGCCGCCGAACAGCTTCCCGGAGCCGAAGTGAACATGCGGCGGGGGCGGGGTGTTGAGATCCTCGGCCGCACCCGCCCCGGCTCGTGCGGGCGCATCGGATACCTTTGTCGCCCGGAACCATCCTGCAAAGCCGACCGATGTCCAAGATCTTCGACCTCGACATGATCAAGGCGGTGTACGACCGCTACCCCGCCCGTGTGGCCGCCGCCCGCAAGGTGCTCGGCAAGCCCCTCACCCTCACCGAGAAGATCCTGTACACCCACCTCTGGCAGGGCGATGCCACCGAGGCGTACGGCCGGGGCAAGAGCTACGTCGATTTCGCGCCCGACCGGGTGGCCATGCAGGACGCCACGGCGCAGATGGCGCTGCTGCAGTTCAGCACCACCGGCCGCAAGAAGGTGGCCGTGCCCAGCACGGTGCACTGCGACCACCTCATCCAGGCGCGCGTGGGCGCGAAGCAGGACCTGCAGGACGCGCTGCTGAAGAGCAACGAGGTGTTCAACTTCCTGGAGAGCATCAGCAACAAGTACGGCATCGGCTTCTGGAAGCCGGGTGCGGGCATCATCCACCAGGTGGTGCTGGAGCAGTACGCCTTCCCCGGCGGCATGATGATCGGCACCGACAGCCACACCGTGAACGCGGGCGGCCTGGGCATGGTGGCCATCGGCGTGGGCGGGGCGGACGCGTGCGACGTGATGAGCGGCCTGGCCTGGGAGCTGAAATGGCCCAAGCTCATCGGCGTGAAGCTCACCGGGAAGCTCAGCGGCTGGGCCTCGGCCAAGGACGTGATCCTGAAGGTGGCCGGCATCCTCACCGTGAAGGGCGGCACGGGCGCCATCGTGGAATACTTCGGTCCGGGCGCCGAGAGCCTGAGCTGCACGGGCAAGGGCACCATCGCCAACATGGGGGCCGAGATCGGCGCCACCACCAGCACTTTCGGCTACGACGACAGCATGCGCCGCTACCTCCAAGGCACCGGCCGCACCGAGGTGGCCGCCATGGCGGACAAGATCGCCGAGCACCTGAACGGTGACCAAGAGGTGTACGCCGACCCGTCCGCGTACTTCGACCAGGTGATCGAGATCGACCTGAGCACGCTGGAGCCGCATGTGAACGGCCCCTTCACCCCCGACCTCGCCTGGCCGATCAGCCGCTTCGCCGCCGCGGTGAAGGAGAACAACTGGCCCGCCAAGCTGGAAGTGGGCCTCATCGGCAGCTGCACCAACAGCAGCTATGAGGACCTCACGCGCAGCGCCTCGCTCGCGCAGCAGGCCGTGGACAAGAAGCTGAAGACCAAGAGCGAGTTCACCATCACCCCCGGCAGCGAGCAGGTGCGCTACACCGCCGAGCGCGATGGCCTGCTGGCCACCTTCGACAAGATGGGCGGGGTGGTGCTGGCCAATGCCTGCGGCCCCTGCATCGGCCAGTGGGCGCGGCATACCGACGACCCCGATCGGAAGAACAGCATCATCACCTCGTTCAACCGCAACTTCGCCAAGCGCAACGACGGCAACGCCAACACCCACGCCTTCGTGGCCTCGCCGGAGATCGTCACCGCGCTGGCCATCGCCGGCGACCTCACCTTCAACCCGCTCACCGATGAGCTGGTGAACGAGGAGGGCAAGAAGGTGAAGCTCGATGAGCCGAAGGGCCTGGAGATGCCGCCCAAGGGCTTCGCCGTGGACGACCCCGGCTACAAGGCCCCCGCCGCGGACGGCAGCCAGGTGGAAGTGATCGTGAAGCCCGGCAGCGAGCGCCTGCAGCTGCTGGAGCCCTTCCCCGCGTGGGACGGCAGGAACATCACCGACGCCGTGGTGCTGATCAAGGCCAAGGGCAAGTGCACCACCGACCACATCAGCATGGCCGGTCCCTGGCTGCGCTACCGCGGCCACCTGGACAACATCAGCAACAACACGCTGATCGGGGCCATCAACGCCTACAACGGCGAGGCCGACAAGGTGAAGGACCAGCTCACCGGCAACTACGGCCCGGTGCCCGCCACCCAGCGCGCCTACAAGGCCGCGGGCGTCAAGAGCATCATCGTGGGCGACCAGAACTACGGCGAGGGCTCGAGCCGCGAGCACGCCGCCATGCAGCCGCGCCACCTGGGCGTGAGCGCCGTGCTGGTGAAGAGCTTCGCGCGCATCCACGAGACCAACCTGAAGAAGCAGGGCATGCTCGCCCTCACCTTCGCGAACGAGGCCGATTACGACAGGATCCAGGAGGACGATCGCGTGGACTTCACCGACCTCACGGCCTTCGCGCCCGGCAAGCCGCTCACCCTGGTGTTCAAGCACAAGGACGGCTCCAGCGACACGGTGATCGCGAACCACACCTACAATGCGCAGCAGATCGGCTGGTTCAAGGCCGGCAGCGCGCTGAACATCATCCGCGCGGAACAGGCCCATTGAGCCCGGTCACGCCCGGCCGCTTCCTTGGGCTTGCAAGGACCGAGCGGCAGGCGAACGGACAAGGTCCGGAACAACGCCGGGCCCGGGTGGCCATCGGTGCCTGAACGGCGGCCATGAGCGCCGCCTTCCGTTCGACGGACGGCCGCAGTGGACGCTGGATACGGCCTGCACCGTAGGGACCTACGGTGCAGGGGCTCGGTTGTTGGATCGAAAGCTTGGCATACTTTTGGCCCCGAACGCGGAAACCACAAACTGACCTTTCCATGAACGTACGCCTCCTCTTCGCGAGCCTGGCCCTGGCCGGCACCACCGCCACCATGGCACAGAGCAACCAACTTTCCTTCGGTGTGGACCTCGGTCTGCCGATGGGCGATTTCGGTGACGTGGCCAGCCTGCTCGTAGGCCCCACGGTCGGCTTCGAACTGCCCGTTGGCGACATGCTCGGTGTCACCGCGCAGGTCGGCTACGACTTCGTTTCGCTGAAATCCGATGCGAAGGACGCTTTCAAGTCCTACACGATGATCCCCGCGCAGGTGGGCCTGAAGTACTACTTCCAGGAGCAGCAGGAAGGCTTCTACGCGCATGGTCAGGTGGGTATCCACAGCACGACCGTGAAGACGAAGGACATCGACCTCGGTCCCTTCGGCACGATCGAAGGCACGTCCGACAGCAACACCAACTTCAGCTGGGCCATCGGCGTCGGCTACCAGCTGGAGAAGCTGGACCTCGGCCTGCGTTTCAACAGCATTTCGCCCGACTCCGACGTGGAGGGTGCGAAAGCCGCGACCTACATCGGTCTGCGCGCTGCTTACCTGCTGAGCCTCAACTAAGCTTCCGGCACTTGCTGAAGGAAGGCGGCCTTTGGGCCGCCTTCCTTCTTTTCCGGCGGCTACTTTCGCGCCGCCCGCGGGAACGGGCCTCCCTCCATGGCGACCAACGACCTCTTGCTTCGCGCGGCGCTCGGCCAGCGCACGGAGCGCACGCCGGTGTGGCTCATGCGCCAGGCGGGCCGCATCCTCAAGGAATACCGGGCCGTGCGTGAGCGCGCGGGCGACTTCCGCACGCTGGTGACCACGCCGGAGATGGCCGCCGAGGTGACCCTGCAGCCGGTGGACCTCCTGGGCGTGGACGCGGCCATCATCTTCAGCGACATCCTGGTGGTGCCCGATGCGATGGGCCTGCCGTACGTGATGGACGAGGGCAAGGGCCCGCGCTTCCCCCGGACGGTGCGTTCCATGGCGGAGCTCGCCACCCTGCGCACGCCGGACGTGGCCGATGACCTGTCCTACGTGGCCGAGGCCATCCGCCTGACGAAGGACGGCCTGGGCGGGCGGGTGCCGCTGATCGGTTTCGCGGGCGCGCCGTGGACCATCTTCTGCTACATGACCGAGGGGCAGGGGAGCAAGACCTTCAGTATGGCACGGCGATCGCTCTTCGCCGACCCGGCCTTCGCCCACGCGCTCATGGACCGCATCACCACCACCACCATCGCCTACCTGCGCCTGCAGGTGGAGGCCGGTGCCGACCTGGTGCAGGTGTTCGATTCCTGGGCGGGCGTGATGGACCGCGCGACCTACCGCGAGTTCGCCATCCCCTGCCTGCGCCGCATCTGCGAGGCCATCACCGAGGTGCCCGTCACCGTGTTCGCGAAGGACGCCTGGTTCGCCCTGGCCGACATCGCCGCGCTGCCCTGCGCCACCATCGGCCTGGACTGGACGCAGGAGCCGCAGTGGGTGCGTTCCATCACCGGTCCGGAGAAGACCCTGCAAGGCAACCTCGACCCCTGCGTGCTGTACGCCGACAGGGCCGTGATCGCGCGCGAGACCGCGCGGATGCTGGACGCCTTCGGGCCACAGCGCCACATCGCTAACTTGGGCCATGGCGTCCATCCGGATACCCCGGTGGACCACGTGCGCCGCTTCATCGACTCCGTGAAGGACCATCAACACCGACCTGCATGAACCTCCGCCACACCCTGTTGATCGCCTGTGCCGCCCTGGCCACCGCCCGGGCCGCCGCACAGAAGGAAGAAGTGCCCGACAGCCTGAACATGATCGAGAACGGGGGCTTCGAGACGATCGACGGCAAGCTGAAGCGCCCCGGCAGCATCGAGATGGCCAAGGGCTGGAAGAGCCCCACGGCGACCAACGCCGACCTCTACAGCGAGACGGTGGCGAAGGACAGCCCGGTGACCGCACCGAAGAACGCCCACGGCGACCAGGCCCCGCTGAACGGCCAGAACTACGCCGGCCTGATGTGGTGGAGCTACATGAACAAGGAGCCGCGCAGCTACCTGCAGGCCAAGTTCAAGAAGATGCTGAAGAAGGACCAGAAGTACTGCGTCCGCTACTACGTGAGCCTCTCCGACCTCAGCAAGTACGGCTCCGACCAGCTGGCCACGTATGTGAGCAAGATGGTGGTGAAGAAGGACGACGCCAGCAGCCTCACCTACGAGGCCCAGGTGCCCGCCATGCGTACCAAGGTCTATGACGACCCCTACGGCTGGCAGGGCGTGTGCGGCGTGTACGAGGCGAAGGGCGATGAGCAGTACCTCATCATCGGGAACTTCGCCGCGAACGAGAAGACCAACACGGTGAAGATCAAGCGGCCGAAAGGGGAGGTGCGTGTACAGCAGGCCAACGCCTACTACTACATCGACGACGTGAGCGTGGTGCCGATCAAGACCATGAGCGAGTGCTCGTGCGAGCAGTTGGACAAGGCGGCCAGCGAGTTCATCTACGGCAAGAAGATGACGGTGAACAAATCGCTGCCACCGGCCACCCAGCTGGACCAGGCCGCGGTGTACTTCAAGCGGTTCAACCGCAACGTCGACGGTTCCTTCGTCCCCATGCTGAACGAGCTGGTGGGCGTGATGAAGGCCAATCCGACCATCAAGCTGCGGCTCGTGGGCCATGCGGACGTCATCGAGGTGGACCGCAGCCGCATGCGGCCGGACCTCACCGACATCGACAAGGAGCGCGCGGAGGCGGTGAAAGCGGTGTTCACCGATGCGGGCATCTCCGCGGACCGCATCACCATCGCGGGCCAGAAGGGCGAGAGCCCGGCGGGCGAGGGCGACGATGAAGTGGCCCTGAGCAAGAACCGGCGCGTGGAGTTCGAGATCGAGAAGTAAGCCGACGTCCATGCGATCGCATGTGCCGGCGCACATGGATCCATGGGCATAGCAGCACATCGCGGTGATGCATCCCACCATGCAGCCAGGCGACAAGCGCACCATCCGGGCCTGGACGATGTACGACTGGGCCAACTCGTCGTACTCGCTCACGATCACCAGCGCGGTGTTCCCGATGTTCTATGTGGCCCTCACCATGGACGGGGAGCGCGACCTGGTGCTCGAGCGCTACGGGGTACGGGCCGCCGCCGCCTACCCCTGGGCCCTGTCCATCGGCTTCCTGGCCATCGCGCTCATCGCGCCCATCCTCTCGGGCATCGCGGACCACCGGGGCAACAAGAAGCGCTTCCTGCAGTTCTTCTGCTACCTGGGCGCGGCCTGCTGTGCGGGCCTGGCCTTCTTCACCCTCGACCGGTTCTGGCTGGGCCTGGCCACGGTGGCGCTGGCCTGCGTGGGCTTCAGCGGCAGCCTGATCTTCTATGATGCCTTCCTGCCGGAGATCGCCGAGCGGAAGGACCACGACCGCATCAGCGCGCGGGGCTACACCATGGGGTATATCGGCAGTGTCATCCTGCTCATCCTCAACCTGGCGATGGTGATGCGGCCGGACCTCTTCGGCCTGCCGGAGCGGATCCACCTGTTCGGCCGCGACTGGGGCGGCGTGCCCGCGCGGGCCACCTTCATCAGCGTGGCCCTGTGGTGGGCCGGCTGGGCGCAGATCCCGTTGCGGCGGCTGCCGCTGGGCCGGCGCTCCGACGACCATGGCGTGAACGTGCTCACCAACGGCTACCGGGAGCTGCGCAAGACCTGGAACGAGCTGCGGCGGACCACCCGCCTGAAGAGCTACCTGGGCGCCTACTTCGTGTTCAACGCGGGCATCCAGACGGTGATGTACCTCGCCGCCAACTTCGCCAAGCAGGAAGTGAAGGAGGTGGCGGACGACGGCACGGTGGTGCCCATCAGCGATGCGGGGCTCATCACCAGCATCCTGCTCATCCAGCTGGTGGCCGCGGTGGGCGCCATGCTGTTCGTGCGGCTGAGCAAGCGCTTCGGCAACGTGCGGGCGCTGATGATCGGGGCGGGCGTATGGATCGGGGCATGCGCCTTCGCCTATGCGCTGCACTGGACCTCGCAGTTCTACATCCTGGCCTCCATCGTGGGCCTGGTGATGGGCGGCAGCCAGGCCCTGAGCCGCAGCACCTACGCGAAGTTCCTGCCGGAGACGGAGGACCACGCGAGCTACTTCAGCTTCTACGACGTGAGCTATTACCTGGGCACCGTGCTCGGGACGGCCGTCTACGGCGCCGTCTATGCCATCACCGGCGACCTGCGCGACACGGTGGTCGGCATCGGCCTCTTCTTCGTCCTGGGCCTGTTCCTGCTGTGGCGGGTGCCGAAGGAGGAGCGCCTGGCGTTGCAGGCCGCTTGAGCAGCGGTCTTGGCCGGATGGCGCGAAGTCGGCACCTTCGCGGCACTTTTCCATCGCAGATGGCCGACGAAGGGACCTGGGACGTGATCATCGTGGGCGGGGGCATCGTGGGTGCCGCCACCTTCTACAAGCTCCAAGCCCGCTTCCCGCGCAAGCGGCTGCTGCTGCTGGAGAAGGAGCGCCTGCTGAGCGACCACCAGACCGGCCACAACAGCGGGGTGATCCACAGCGGCATCTATTACAAGCCGGGCAGCTACAAGGCGCGCAACTGCGTGCAGGGGCGGCGCGAGCTAGTGGCCTTCGCGAAGGAGCACGGCATCGCGCACGACGTGTGCGGCAAGATCATCGTGGCCACCGACCCCGAGGAGCTGCCGCGCCTGGAGCGGATCCACGAACGGGGCATCGCCAACGGCATCGAGGACCTGCGGCGCATCACCGCGGAGGAGATCGCCGCCATCGAGCCGCATTGCACCGGCATCGCCGGCCTGTGGGTGGGCTGCACGGGCATCATCGATTTCCGGGGCGCCACCAACAAGATGGCCGAGCTGGCCCGGGCGATCAACCCGCTCTCGGAGGTGCGTACGTCCGAGGAGGTGCTGGCCACGGAGGAGCGCGACGGCCTCAGCACCGTGCGGACCTCGAAAGGGCGCCACGCGGCGAAGAGCGTCATCTTCTGCGGCGGCCTGCAGAGCGACCGCCTGGCCCGGGCCGACGGCGCCCGCGTGAAGGAGCGCATCGTGGGCTTCCGCGGCGACTACTATGAGCTGACCCCACAGGGCCGGCACAAGGTGCGCAACCTCATCTATCCGGTGCCCGACCCGCGCTTCCCTTTCCTGGGCGTGCACTTCACGCGCATGACCGACGGCAGCGTCGAATGCGGCCCCAACGCGGTATTCACCTTCAAGCGCGAGGGCTACGGCAAGACGGACTTCAGCCTGCGCGACACGTGGGAGGCGCTCACTTATGGCGGCACGTGGAAGCTCTTCTTCAAGAACATGTCCTACGGCATCGCGGAGTACCGCCGTGCGTTCAGCAAGCGGCTCTTCCTGAAGACCCTGCGCCGCCTGATCCCGTCGCTGACGATGGCCGACATCGAGCCGGGCCGCGCGGGCGTGCGCGCCATGCTGCTCGGCGCCGACGGCGAGATGGTGGACGATTTCCGCATCGAGCGGCGCGGCACGCACATCCACGTGCTCAATGCGCCGTCACCCGCGGCCACGGCCTGCCTGGCCATCGGCGCGGAGATCGTGGACCTAGCGGTGCGGGAAGGCGTGCTTGCCGAGGGCTGACCGAGCCATCGATCGGCGAACGGCCGACCTACTGGGTCACCTTCCACTCCTCGAGCAGCTCGGCCCAGTCCCAGAGGCAGAAGGCCATCAGCTTGTTGAGGCGGCTGAGCACGATCGGGTTGGGCGCCTTCATCTCGCGGAAGTAGGCGTCCTGGCAGCGGAAGAGGTCGAACTTGTGGAAGACCGCCTTGCTCATCGCGTACACCGTGTTCTTGCTCGGGTGGTTGATGCGCTCCATGTAGTGCTGCAGCGCGATCACCTCGGTCTCCAGCTCGGCGGCGTTGAGGTCCATGGCCTGCGCGAACTTGGAGATGGCGTGGGCGAAGAGGCGGCGGTCCTGCCCGGCGGGCATGTGCTTCGGCGCGTCCATCAGGTTGCCGGCGAGCACGATCAGCGCGAAGAGCTCATCGTCGCCGGGGCCGAACTCGGGGGCGATGACGAACTCCGGCGCCTCCTGGATCTCGTCGACGATCGTGGGGTACCCCTGTTCGGTCAGCCGCAGCACGGCATTGACGAACACGTTCGCGAGCTTGTCCTCGGTGATCTTCTTCCGCCCGAACAGAGTGGCGATCATTCCGTCCCGTTAATGAACGCGAACCTACGGGGAGGGGCAGGGCGGCGTGGTATCGGGGCGTTGGGTATTTTCAACACCGTTATCCACCTATTACATGGACGTGAAAGGACTGATCGACCAGTACGCGGCGTACGACCTGTGGGCCAACACGCGCCTGGTCGACCGCTTGCAACGCGAGCCGGACAATGTGCTGGACCGCCACGTGAAGAGCAGTTTCCCCTCGTTGCGCGCCACGCTGCTGCACATCCGCGACGCTGAATGCGCGTGGCAGCTGCGCATGAGCGGGCAGCCGCAGCGCTGGCCCGCGGAGGAAGGCCGGCAGCTGGACAGCCTGATCAAGTACTGCACCATCCTGCACGACTACGTGCGCGGCCTCACGGCAGAGGAGCTGCAGGCCCGCGTGACGTACACGAACCTCCGCGGCGAGGAGTCCACGCAGCCGCGGATCCAGCCGCTGATGCACTGCTTCAACCACGCGAGCTACCACCGCGGGCAGGTGGTCACGCTGATGCGGCAGCTCGACCTGGAGGAAGTGCCCAACACCGACCTGGTGCAGTACCAGCGGCTGCTGCTGAAGCGTCCCTGAGGCCTATGGCATCACCCGGCCGAGCAGGTCGATGCCGGTGTAGTTGTGTGGCGTGAGGCGGTGGAGCTGCGCCTTCACGTCGGCGTCCACGTCGAGGGTGTCGATGAACGCGGCGATGTCGGCCTGCGTGATGCGCTCCTTGCCGCGTGTGAGCGCCTTCAGCTGCTCGTAGGGCTCGGCCACGCCGGCGCGCCGCAGGATGGTCTGGATGCCCTCGGCCACCACGGCCCATTGCGCGTCGAGGTCGCGCTCCAGCGCGGGCGGGTTCAGCAGCAGCTTGCCCAGTCCCTTCATCACCGCGTCGATGGCGATGCAGGTGTGCGCCATGGGCACGCCGATGTTGCGGGTCACCGTGCTGTCGGTGAGGTCGCGCTGCAGGCGGCTGATCGGCAGCTTCTCGCTGAGGAAGCCGAAGAGCGCGTTCGCCAGGCCAAGGTTGCCCTCGGCGTTCTCGAAGTCGATCGGGTTCACCTTGTGCGGCATGGCCGAGGAGCCCACCTCGCCGGCCTTCACGCGCTGGCGGAAGTAGTCGAGGCCCACGTAGGTCCAGATGTCGCGGCACAGGTCGACGAGGATGACGTTCACACGGCGCATGGCGTCGAAGAGCGCGGCCAACCCGTCGTAGTGCTCGATCTGCGTGGTGAACTGCTGGCGCGTGAGGCCGAGCTTCTCCGCGCAGAAGCGGTCGGCGAGGGCCACCCAGTCCAGCTCCGGGTAGGCGGCGTGGTGCGCGTTGAAGTTGCCGGTGGCGCCGCCGAACTTGCAGGTGAAGGGCACGGCGCGGACCGTGCGCAGCTGCACGTCGAGCCGTTCCACGAACACCTGGATCTCCTTGCCCAGGCGGGTGGGGGAGGCGGGCTGTCCGTGGGTGCGGGCGAGCATGGGCACCTGCGCCCATTCGAGCGCGAGGCCGTGCAGGCGGTCGCGCAGGGCGATCATCGTGGGCAGGTAATGGCCGTCCACGAAGTCGCGCACGAGCATCGGCAGGGCGGTGTTGTTCACGTCCTGCGAGGTGAGGGCGAAGTGCACGAACTCGCGCTGCGGGCCCAGCCCGGCCTCGGTGAGCCGCTCCTTCAGGAAGTACTCCACCGCCTTCACATCGTGGTTGGTGGTGCGCTCGATGGCCTTGATCCGCTGGGCATCGGCCTCGCTGAAGGGGTGCAGGCGCTGCTCCACGGCGGCCAGGGCCTTCCGGTCGGCATCCTTGAGCTCCGGCAGGGGGATGTCGCACAGGAAGGCGAAGTAGGCCAGCTCCACCTGGAGGCGATAGCGGATCAGGGCGTGCTCGCTGAACCACTGCGCGAGCGGTGCGACCCGGTCCCGGTAGCGCCCGTCGATGGGGGAGAGCGCGGTGAGGGCGTTCAATTCCATGCGTGCCAAAAGTAGCGCGCCCCGTGTTGGCGGCCGCCCGGGGCGATCGGCACGTTCTTGGCCGGTGGACGTCGTCCCGATACCTTCGTTCCATGCGTACGTCCCTTCCATCCCTCGCCCTGGTGCTGGCCCTCTCCATGGGCTGCAAGGGCAAACAGGAGACCGCGGCGTCCTCCGCCGCGAGCAACGGGCCCGCCCCCTCGGTGGCCGCCACCGCCGCGCCTCCTGCCGCTGTCGCCGCGGGCGCAGGCCATGCGGTGGGCGAGGCTCCGGCGGACATGGGCACGACCAAGGTCCAGCTGGCCGAAGGCCCGGCCGACAGCCTTTTCTTCGCCCTGGAACGCACGCCCTGCTTCGGCCGCTGCCCCACCTACAAGGTGCGGATCGCCAACGACGGTCATGCCACCTACAAGGGCATCCGTTCGGTGGCGCGCGAAGGCGATTTCACCGGCATGGTGGACCGGGCGACGATGGATGCGCTCTATGCGCGTGCCCTGTCCATCGGCTTCTTCGACCTGAAGGACCGGTACGACAGCGACGTCACCGACCTGCCCAGCACCATCATCCGCATGCGGGCGAACGGGAAGGACAAGCAGGTGGTGGGCCGTGTGGGCACGCCGCAGGCCTTCAAGGCCTTCGCCACCTATGCGGATTCGCTGTTCGAGCAGGTGCGCTGGACCGAGGTGCCGAAGGAGAAATAGCGCCGTTCGCTCACCCGTCGAACCGTTCATCCCTCACGTAGGTCCTTCCTGGGATCCAGGGGTTTCCGCTTCCGGAACGGGCGGCTACATTTGCCACCCCCTTGTCCGCTCGGCCGACACACGGCCGCGTGTTGGGAACGAACCCCGAAATAGCGATGAAAAAGATCCTAGTACTGGCCGGCGTGGCGCTGCTCTCGCTGTCCACGGCCCGGGCCGGTGAAGGCATGTGGCTGCTGAACAAGCTGAAGCAGGTGAACGAGGCGCAGATGCGCGAGCTGGGCTTCAAGCTCACCGCGGAGGACATCTACGACCTGAACCGCAGCGGCATCAAGGACGCCGTGGCGCGCTTGGGCGGCGGCTTCTGCTCGGGCGAGATCGTGAGCGCCGACGGCCTGATGCTCACCAACCACCACTGCGGCTTCGAGGCCATCCAGAGCATCAGCAGCGTGGAGCACGACTACCTCACCGACGGTTTCTGGGCGATGACGCGCGACAAGGAGGCCCCGGCCGGCTTCGAAGTGAGCTTCCTCCAGCGCATCGACGACGTGACCGCGCAGGTGCTCGCCGAGCTGAAGGACGGGATGAGCGAGGAGGAGCGCCAGCAGAAGATCGAGGAGATCGGCGCCCGGATCGAGCAGGAGGCCGTGAAGGACGGTGCGCACGTCCTGGCCGACTTCAAGACGATGTACGAGGGCAATGAGTTCTACCTCTTCGTGTACAAGAGCTACCCCGACGTGCGCCTGGTGGGCGCGCCCCCGAGCGCCATCGGCAAGTTCGGCGGCGACACCGACAACTGGATGTGGCCGCGCCACACGGGCGACTTCAGCATGTTCCGCATCTACATGGGCCCCGATGGCGAGCCCGCCGAATACAGCAAGGACAACGTGCCCTTCAAGCCGAAATGGCACTTCCCCGTGAGCCTGGACGGCGTGAAGAAGGGTGACTTCAGCATGATCATGGGCTACCCCGGCAGCACCGACCGCTTCCTCAGCAGCGAGGGCGTGAAGCTGGCGCTGGACGTGGAGCAGCCCTCGCGCGTGAAGGTCCGCGGCAAGAAGCTCGACGTGATGAAGGAGCACATGGACGCGAGCGACGCCGTGCGCATCAAGTACGCGAGCAAGTACGCGCAGGTGAGCAACTACTGGAAGTACTTCATCGGCCAGCAGCGCGGCCTGAAGCGCCTGCACGTGTACGACAAGAAGAAGGAGCAGGAGAACGCCCTCAACACCTGGGTGAACGCCGATGCCGGCCGCAAGGCGAAGTACGGCAGCTTCCTCACCGACCTGTCGCAGGGCTATGCCGAGCGCGGGCAGTTCGAGAAGGCGAGCACCTACATGCAGGAGGCGGCCTTCGGCAGCGAGGCGGTGGTCTTCGGTTTCCGCCTGTTCGCCCTGAAGAACCAGCTGGACACCGACCCGAAGGACGCGGCGAAGATCGCCGCCATGGTGGAGCGGGTGAAGACCAACGCCGACGCGTTCTGGAAGGACTACGACCCGGCCACGGACCAGGAGGTGACCGCCGCGATGTTCGAGATGATCCACACCGACGTGGAGCGCTCGCAGCAGCCGGACATCATGACCGAGATCGAGAAGAAGTACAAGGGCGATTTCAAGGCCTGGGCCGCGGCGATGTTCAAGACGAGCATCCTCACCGACCGCAAGAAGCTGGACGCTTTCCTGGAGAAGCCCACCGCGAAGGTGCTGGACAAGGACATGGGCATGCGGACGATGATGAGCTGCATCGGCGTGTACCGCGGTGCGCTGGGCCCCGCCATCCAGGGCGCGCAGGTGAAGGTCGACAAGGGCTACCGCCTGATGGTGGCGGCCATGCGCGAGCAGCAGCCCGACAAGATGTGGTACCCGAACGCCAACAGCACCATGCGCCTCACCTACGGCCAGGTGAACGACTACAAGCCGGCCGACGCGGTGCACTACGACCTGTACACCACCTCGCAGGGCATCCTGGAGAAGGAGGACAACACCAACGAGGAGTTCATCGTGCCCAAGCGCGAGCATGAGCTGCTCACGGGCAAGGATTTCGGCCGCTACGCGAACGCGAAGGGCGAGCTGCAGACCTGCTTCATCAGCGAGAACGACATCACCGGCGGCAACAGCGGCAGCCCGGTGATCAATGGCAACGGCGAGCTGATCGGCATCGCCTTCGACGGCAACTGGGAGGCCATGAGCGGCGACATCGCCTATGAGCCCGAACTGCAGCGCACCATCAGCGTGGACATCCGCTATGTGCTGTGGGTGATCGACAAGTATGCCGGTGCCAAGCACCTGGTGGACGAGATGACCCTGGTGTCGCACCCGAAGGAGGAGGCCGTGGCGCCCTCGACCCCGACGTACGTCGGGCCGTCGTCCCCGGTGATCATCAAGGAAGGCCTGCCCACGGAGCCGTCCAAGCTGGCCCCCGTGAAACCCGTGACCAAAGCGGCCGCCACCAAGAAAGGCTGAGCCGACGGACCTGATCCGGAACGAGGCGGCCCGAACGGGCCGCCTCGTTCGTTCGGGGGGCCTGTTCCGACCGGTATCTTTCCTCTCATGCCGGGACCATCGCTGCTCAAGGCCCTGCCCGAACTGGTGGAGCGGGGTCTCCTCACGCCCGAGCAGGCGGAGCGTATCCGGGTGCACTATGCGCCCAGCGAGGCGCAGCGGGTGGACCGGGGCACCGTGCTCTTCAGCCTCCTGGGCGGGCTGCTCGTCGGCGCGGGCATCGTCCTCCTGGTGGCCCACAACTGGGACCGGCTGCCGCGCATGGCCCGCACGGTCCTGGCCTTCATGCCTCTGCTGGCGGGCCAGGCGCTGTGCCTCTTCGCCCTGGTGAAGTGTGCGGATCGTCCCGGCTGGCGGGAGGGGACGGCCCTGGCCCTGTCGTTCGCGGTGGCCGCCGCGCTGTCCCTCGTGGCCCAGATCCACCACCTCGCCAGCGACCTCAGCACCTTCTTCGTCACCTGGGCGGTGCTCATCCTCGGCGTGGTGTACGTGATGCGTTCGTTCGGCACAGCCCTGCTCTACCTCGCCCTCATCACGGCGTACGCGGTGGGTGCCCGGGCGGACGGCTTCGGGGACGCGATGCCCTGGCCCTACCTGCCGCTGCTGGCCGCGGTGCTGCCTTTCTATCTCGGGCACGTGCGGCAGCGGCCGGCCGGGGTGAGCACCTTCTGGCTCTCGTTCTTCGTGGCGGTCTCCTTCGCCATCGGCAGCCAGCTGTTCTGGTCGGACTTCCGGCCCTGGGACCATATCGGCATCGCGGGGCTGGCGGCGGCATACAGCCTGATGCCCGTGCTGGGGTCCGCGGGGGCGCGGCTTTCGCCGTTCCGGGCCATCGGCGTGGGCGCCCTGCTGGTGCTGCTCTACCTGCTCGGCAGCCAGTGGATGCATGGCGGCGATGGCAGGGACGCGGGGCTGCACCCGCATGATCGGATCCCGCTCCTGGTCATGGTCGCCCTGGGGTTGGCCGCCTATGTGAAGGCCTGGCCGAAGCGGTCGCCGCGCACCGACCCCTTTCCCGAGCTGTTCTTCGTCATCGCCGCGCTGGTCCTGCTCGGACCAGTGGCCGGAGGAACGGTGATGCTCCTGGCGAACCTGCTGCTGCTCGCCCTCGGTGTGCTGGTGGTGCGGCAGGGCATCGCCGAGAACGCGCTGGGCCGGATGAACCTGGGGCTGCTCCTCCTCGGCGCCACCATCGTGTCGCGGTTCTTCGACCTGGACATCGGCTTCGCGGTGAAGGGCCTGTTGTCCATCGCCATCGGCCTGGCCTTCCTGTTGCTCAACCTGCGCCTGTTGCGGGCGCGCAAGGCGAAGAGCGATGCGTAAGGCCGTGCTGCTCTTCATGCTGGTGGCCGTGGCGCAATGGGCGGTGCCGCTGTGGACGGTCGCCGGCAAGGAGCGCGTGCTGCGCGAAGGCGTGCCCTTCAAGTTCAAATTGCGGCCGATCGATCCCACCGACCCGTTCCGCGGGGAGTACGTCGTTCTCCGCTATGCGGCCTTCGAAGGGCCCTTTCCGCTTCCTGCCGGGGCGCCCGGGCAGGGCGAGCTGGACGCCTACGCGGTCCTGGAGAACGGCCCCGATGGCTTCGCGCGCGTGCATCACCTCGAGATGACGGAGCCGGCTTCGGGCGATCACGTCCGCGTGACGGGGCTTGTCTACACGATGTCCGACACCGCGAACGTCGCGGTACACGATGTGGCTCCTCCGTTCGACCGCTATTACCTGGAGGAAGGCGGCGGCCATGTGGCCGAGGACCTGGTGCGCTGGCGCCCGGACACGCTGGGGATGCGCGAAGCCTATGCACTGGTGCGCGTGCGCAAGGGCGAAGGCGTGATCGAGGACCTGGTCATCGATGGCCGGCCGGTGCGGGCATGGATCGAGGAGGCGCGGCAGCGGCCGGCGCCCGAGGTTGCACCCTAGCTCACTTGGGGGAGAGGCGCAGCGGCTGCTCATAGGTGCGCGTGCCGGGGGCGATGGCCTCCACGCGCTGGTCGAGCTCGGCATAGCCGTTCTCGCGCGTCACCCGCAGCTCGAAGGGGACGCCGGTGGGGAGGAAGAGCGCATAGCGCCCGTCGCTGTTCACCGTGGTCACCGACCAGCGCTTGCCCTGGAGGTCGTAGTGCTCCACGAGGCATTCGTACACCGGCTTCCCGCTCACCGCGTCCGTGACGCTGCCGAACACCTGCACGCGCTTTTCCGGCGGGGGCGGGGCCGTCGGCTTCTGCTGGGCCGACGCGCCCAGGGAGGCGAGGAGGACGGGGATGATCAAGGCGCGCATGCGCCTTCCTACGCGGCCCGCCCGCCCGGGGTTCCCTCGGCCTCGTACCAAGCCAGCACGGCACCGATGGCGGCCAGCAGCGGGGCGAACACGGGCCCCACGAAAGGCACCTTCATCAGCAGGCTGAACAGGATGCCGTTGCCCATCACCAGGCCGGAGCGGGAGCGGGCCGTGCGGGCGCTGGCCCCGATGCCCAGCCGCCGTCGCTCGAACACATAGTCGAACATGGAGAAGCCGTAGAACCAGGCCGACACGCCCCACAGCACCAGCGCCGATAGGGGCGCGGCCAGCGGCAGGAGCAAGGTGCCCACCCAGACCCCCACGTTGATCGCCAGCTCCAGGAAGCCGTTGCGCAGCGCCATCCCGATCCCGCGCACCAGGTCCTTCAGGAAGCGGCCCAGGCGGAAGGGGTGCGCCACGCCGGTGAGGACCTCCTCGGTGCGCTCGCTGGCATAGGCGAGCAGGGGCGAGAGCACGATGAGCACCACGTATTTCCCGAAGAGCGAGAGCAGGTAGAAGAGGGCGAGCTTCAGGGCGATCAGGACCAGCAGGTCGCGCGCGCCGTTGATCGCGGCCTTCACGTCGTTCCAGAAGCCGGCCCATCCGTCCAGGTCGGCCGCCTGCACCGCAAGGCCCAGGTGCCCCGCGGCCCAGGCCCCCACCTGGTCCACCAGCCACGAGCCGAAGGCGAACACGCCCACCGCGAAGAGGGCCGACAGCGCGATGGGTACCAGGAACATCCAGCCCATGCGGTGCCGGAACGCGAAGCCGAAGGCGCGGCCGAAGCCGTTGAGGCCCTTGCCGAGGTCTCCCATGGACCGTGAACGTACGGCGGACGGCGCAGCGCGTACCACGTACCCGGGGCGAAGTGCCCACTACACGGTGCGCGGTCGGATAGGCCTAGCGGCGGCGGGTCTGCTGTTGCTGCTTCTGGATCTCCTCCATGCGTAGCTGCCACTTGCTCTTCTTGCGCGGCTTCCGCATGTTCTCCAGGAGCTCGGCGCGCAGCTTGTCCTCGTCGATGAACCACTTGCTCATCACCGTCATCTGGAGGATGCTGATGATGTTGGCCAGCAGGTAGTAGTAGCTGAGGCCGGCGGGCAGCGCGTTCATGAAGAAGAGCATCATGATGGGGAAGAGGTACATCATGAGCTTCATGCTCGGCATGCCCTGCTGCTGGGGCATCTGCTTGCTGGTGATCAGCGAGTACACGATGGTGCTGGCGGCCATCAGCAGGGTGAAGAGGCTCACGTGGTCGCCATAGCCCAGAGGGACATTGAAGGGCAGGTGGGCGATGCTGTCGTAGCTGCTGAGGTCGTCGGCCCAGAGGAAGGGCTGCTGGCGGAGCTCGATGCTGCTGGGGAAGAAGCGGAACATGGCCCAGAGGATGGGCAGCTGGAGGAGCATGGGCACGCAGCCGGCCGCGGGGCTCACACCGGCCTTGCGGTAGAGGTCCATCATGGCCTGCTGGCGCTTCAGCGGCTCATCGGCGGGGAACTTCTTGTTGATGGCCTCGGTCTCCGGCTTGAGGGCGCGCATGCGGGCGCTGCTCTTCTGGTTGCGGTAGGCGATGGGCATCAGCAGCAACTTGATGGCCACGGTGAGCACCAGGATGATGATGCCGTAGCTGAGGTTGAACTGCCCGAGGAAGTTGAAGATGGGGATCACCAGGAAGCGGTTCATCCAGCCGAAGATGCCCCAGCCCAGGTCGATGATGCGGTCGAACTCGGGGATCTTCGTCTGCCGCAGCGTGTTGTACTGGTTGGGCCCGAGGTAGAGCTGCATGGGCAGGGTGGCATGGGCCGAGGGGGCCTGCTCGAAGAAGAGCTTCGCGCTGTAGCGCTTGGTGTGGGCGGTATCGCCGGGGAGCAGGGCGATGGAGATCTCCGAGCCGTTGCTGGCGAACCCGTCGGGCTTCACCATGGCCACGGTGAAGAAGTCCTGCTTGAAGGCCACCCAGTTGGTACGGGCCTCCAGCTTCTTCGTCTCGTCGCTGCGCTCGCTCAGGTAGCTGCGGTCGTCGGTCATGTACTTGTAGTACACGGCGCACTTGCCCTGCTCGGTGGGCAGGTGCTTCTCGTTGTTGCGGCCCAGCACTTCCCAGTGGAACATCACGTTGCGCGGGTCCACTTCGGGCAGGCCCACCAGCTCGGCGGTGACGTTCATGAACCAGCTGGCGCTGTCGAGCTGGTAGGTGAGGGCGAGGTACTTCGTCGGGTCGGTGGTGGGGGCCTTCAGGCGGACGCTCGTGGGCTCGCGCTTCTCCACGGTGAAATGGAGGTCGCGGGTGCTCAGCTTGAGGTTGCCCAGGAAGAAGTTGTACTCGAAGTTGCCGCTGTCGGGATCGTTCAGGAGCAGGGGCTGGCCGTGGTAGGTCTTGTACTCCTTCAGGCGGATCACGTCGGGCTTGGCGCCGGCGGTGTTGATGGCCACCTGGAGGTGCTTGTTCTCCAGGGTGATCACCTCGGTGGGGCCGGAGGAGGCGGGGGCGAAGAGGCCGAAGCGCTCGCTGAGCTTCGCCACGCGAAGGCTGTCGGCCGTGCGGCCGGTGTCGGGCACCAGCTGCGCGATGCTGTCGGCGGTGCGGGCCTGCTGCTGGGCAAGCACCTTCTCGGTGGCTTTCTCCTTCTCCTGGATGGCCAGTTCGGCCAGGCTGTCCTGTTCGCGGGCCATACGCTGGCGTTCCTCCAGGCTGGGCGCGGTCCAGAGCTGGTAGCCGATGAGGATGGCCGCGATGAGGACGAGGCCGATGATGCTGTTACGGTCCATATCGTTCGGTGGGCCCGGCACCACCCGGGGCGGTGGCTTCGGGGCGTTGTCGGGCGAGGGGCGCGAAGATAGCCGACAGGCGGTCAGCCGATTAGCCGATCGTTCGATCGGGCGGGTGCCCGCGTGCCGCGCATCACGCCCGCCCGGGCACTGACCGCGTGCCCTAGGCTTCCGCCTTGGCTGTGACGCCCACTTCGATCGCGGCCTTCACGAAGTCCACGAACAGGGGATGGGGGCGGGCCACGGTGCTCTTGTACTCCGGGTGGTACTGCACGCCCACGAACCAGGGGTGGTCCTTCACCTCCACCACTTCCACCAGCTTGGTCTGGGGGTTCACGCCCATGGGCAGCATGCCGGCCTTGCGGTACTCGTCCAGGTAGGCGTTGTTGAACTCGTAGCGGTGGCGGTGGCGCTCGGTGATGCTGGAGCGGCCATAGGCCTCGTAGGCATGGCTGCCCTCGGTGAGCTTGCAGGGGTAGGACCCCAGGCGCATGGTGCCGCCCTTGTTCTCCACCTTCTTCTGCTCCTCCATCATGGCGATCACCGGATGGGTGGTGTCGCCGTTCATCTCGGTGCTGTTCGCGTCGGCGTGGCCCAGCACGTTGCGGGCGAACTCGATCACCGCGCATTGCATGCCCAGGCAGATGCCCAGGAAGGGCACCTTGTTCTCGCGGGCATAGCGGATCGCCTCGATCTTGCCCTCGATGCCGCGGTTGCCGAAGCCCGGCGCCACCAGGATGCCGCTGAGGCCGGCGAGGTGCTTCTGCACGTTCTTGGGGGTGATCTTCTCGCTGTGCACCCAGCGGATGTGCACCTTGGTCTCGTTCTCCGCCCCGGCGTGGTCCAGGGCCTCCTTGATGCTCTTGTAGGCGTCCTTCAGCTCCACGTACTTGCCCACCAGGCCGATGTGCACCTCGCCCTTGGGCTCCTTGTAGCGGCGGAGGAAGTCGTTCCACTGGGTGAGGTCCGCGTCGGGGTAGCCGGCCAGGCCCAGCTTCTCCAGCACCACCACGTCCAGCTGCTCGCTCTGCATCAGCAGGGGCACGTCGTAGATCGTGTCGGCGTCGGCGCTCTCGATCACGGCGCGCGGGTCCACGTTGCAGAAGAGGGCGATCTTCTCCTTCATGCCCTTCTGCATGGGGTGCTCGGTGCGGCACACCAGCACGTCGGGCTGCACGCCCAGGCTGAGGATCTCCTTCACGCTGTGCTGCGTGGGCTTGGTCTTCAGCTCGCCGGTGGTGCTCAGGTAGGGCAGCAGGGTGAGGTGGATGGTGAGGGCGTCCTTGCCCTTTTCCCACTTCAGCTGGCGGATGGCCTCGATGTAGGGCAGGCTCTCGATGTCGCCCACGGTGCCGCCCACCTCGGTGATCACGAAGTCATAGATGCCCTTGCGGCCCAACGCCTGGATGTGGCGCTTGATCTCGTCGGTGATGTGCGGGATCACCTGCACGGTCTTGCCCAGGTACTCGCCGCGGCGCTCCTTGCTGATGACGTTCTGGTAGATGCGGCCGGTGGTGACGTTGTTGGCCTGGGAGGTGGGCACGTCCAGGAAGCGCTCGTAGTGGCCCAGGTCCAGGTCGGTCTCGGCGCCGTCCTCGGTCACGTAACACTCCCCGTGCTCGTAGGGGTTCAGCGTGCCGGGGTCCACGTTGATGTACGGGTCCAGCTTCTGGATGGTGACGGTGAAGCCGCGGGCCTGCAACAGCTTGGCGAGCGAAGCGCTCACGATGCCCTTGCCCAACGAGGAGGTCACCCCTCCGGTGACGAAAATGTACTTGGTGGAACCCGTCATCACGCTGATGATCCTCCCTGTATGGGAATGGTGATCACGGGGCGTAAAGGTAAGGTAAAGCCTTCAGCTTCCCACAGGCTTCCGCACCGGCCATCGGTCTCCGGCCACCGGCCTTGGCTCAGAACGTGTACGAGAACCCGATGCTGGGCAGCAGGGGCAGCTGGTCGACCCGCTTGTTGCGGATGCGGTCGTAGTAGAAGATGTTCTGGCGGTCGTAGGCGTTGCTCACGCTCAGGTCCACCTGCACGCGCTGGTGCTCGTCCAGCTTCCAGGTCTTGGTGAGGCCCAGGTCGAGGCGGTGGTAGGCGGGAAGGCGACCCTTGTTCAGGTCGCCATAGATCAGGCGCATCTGGCCGTTCTGGTCGATGATGTCGGTGCCCACGCCGTCGGGGAAGGTCACTTGCTCGAACATGCCCTGGGTCTGGGTGAAGGGGAAGCCGCTGCCGTAGTTCCAGCGGGCGCTGGCCTTCCAGCTGTCGAACTTGCCGAAGGTGTAGCTGGCCACCAGGTTCACGTTGTGGCGGCGGTCCCAGATGGGGCTGTATTCCTGCTGGCCGTCGAAGCGGTTCACGAAGTTCAGCGAGTACACTGCCCACACGTAGAGGCCGTTCTTCTCATACTTCAGCAGCATGTCGGCACCGTAGGCGTTGCCGGTCTCCACCACGAAGTCCTTCTTCAGCTCCTCCGGCTTGTCGGCGAACTCGGGGGTGTCGTTGTAGATCTTGTTCCGGTTCACGTTGGTCACCAGGCGGAAGTCCTTGTAGTAGCCTTCCAGGTTCAGCGTCAGGTCGGAGCGCAGGTCCACCTCGAAGCCGGCGATGTAATGGTTGGCGCGCTGGATGGGGTCCTTCACGTCGCGCACCTCGCCGTCCTTGGTGGTGATGGTGGAGGGGATGTCCTCGGGCGCGGTGAGGAAGCCGTAGAAGAGGTTCACCACGTCGCGGTCGCTGTTGGAGGCGATCAGGTTCTGGCTGTAGCGGCCGGCGGCGCCCTTGAAGCGGAAGCTCTCGGTGATGTTCCACTTCATGCCCAGGCGGGGCTCGGGGCTGAACACCGAGGGCGTGGCGTAGTAGTGGGCGCGGATGCCGGGGTCGAACACCCAGTCGCCCACCTTCAGGCGGTAGTTGAAGTAGCCGGCCAGCTCGGTGCTCACCTTGTTCTGGGTCAGCTCATAGCCCAGGGAGTTGAAGTAGTTGAACTTGGTCTTCACGCCGGAGACCTCGAAGCCGTAGCGGGCCTCGTTGTCGCCGATGAAGTACTTGAAGTTGAGGCCGCCGTTGAAGCTGTTGATGCCGCTGGTCCGCGGGGGCAGGCCGGACTCGGTCATGGTGATCTCGTAGTTGCTCAGGGCGAACACCCCGTCGATGAGCACCGCGCTGCCCGAGGGCACCAGCACGAAGTTGGTCCCGGCGCCCCAGTTGGTCCAGGACAGGTCGCTGATCCCGCGGTACTTCACCCCGTCGGTGAAGTTGAAGCCGAAGAAGTTCACCTTGCTGCCGTTGGCGGCGTTGAGCGACACCTTGCCGTAGAAGTCGGTGAACTTGAAGGGCAGGCCGGTGGAGTCCACGATGCCCTCGTACAGGTTCTTGCTGGTCTGGTCCAGGTAGCTGTGCTTGAAGTTGAGCAGGAAGGAGCTGCTGCCGTCGCCGGGCTTCTTCTGGCGCTTGAGGGGGCCTTCGAGCAGGGCCTTGGCCGCGAAGGTGCTGGCGCCCACCTTGCCGCTGAGGCGCTGCTTGTTGCCGTCGCGCGTGGTGATGTCCATCACGCTGCTGATGCGGCCGCCGTATTCCGCGTTGAAGCCGCCGGTGTAGATGTCGGCGTTGCGGATGATGTCGTTGTCGAACACGCTGAACAGGCCGATGCTGTGGAAGGGGTTGTAGAGCACCATGCCGTCCATCAGCACCATGTTCTGGATGGGCGAGCCGCCGCGGATGTAGAGCTGGCCGCCCTGGTCGCCCGTGAACACCACGCCCGGCACCACCTGCATGTACTGCGCCAGGTCGGCCTGCCCGCCCACGGCCGGCATGCGCTCGATCTGCTTGGGGGTGAGCTTGGTGATGCCCACGCGCACGGTGTTGGTGGCCTCGCGCTTCTCGGCCGAGATCACCACCGCCTTCATCTCCACCGAGGATTTCTTCAGGTAGAGCTTCTCGCTCACGATCTGGTCGGCCTTCACGTCCACCTCCATCGCCAGGGTGTCGAAGCCCAGGTAGACCACCCGCAGGGTGTACCGGCCGGGCGGCACCTTGCTGATGGAGAAGTAGCCGTTCACGTCCGTCTGCGCGCCCATGGTGGTGGCGCCGCGCAGGCCCACCGGGGTGAAGATGGACGGCTCGCCGGTGGCCTCCTCATAGACGAAGCCGCGCACGGTGCCCGTCTGGGCCAGGGTGGACAAGGGGAACGCCAGGGCGCAGGCGAAGGCCAGGCGGTGGATCACGGTTCGGGTCATCAGCGGATACGTCCGTTGGAAGGGCGGCTAATGTAGCGGAACGCCAGGGTCCGGCCCGGCCGATCCCACGAACGGTGATGGCTTCTCTATACAAGTGCAAGGGCCCCGGGGACCGCCTCAGTAGAGCAGTTGGCCGTCGTTGCCGAAGGGCCGGCGCAGCTCGTACTTCAGGTCCCGCAGCGTGCTGGCCTTCACGTTGATGCGGAACATGAAGCTCTTCCGGATGCCGATCGGGACCACGTTGAGGTTGAATTCCCAGCAGTGCAGGTCCCAGTACAGGTTCAGGGAGGTGGGCGTCCAGTCCCCGGCCTCCAGGTCGTAGCCGCTGCTCACCCCCAGCTTCCAGTATTTCAGGATGTTCAGGTCGCCGCTGAACAGCACGCTCTGGGTCTGCTGCTCGGTGAAGTCCCGCTCCCGCCAGTTGCGCGACACGGAGTAGCTGTAGTTCACCCGCAGGTGCCAGGGCAGGCTGAAGTTGATCCGGGCGCCCTTGGCGGGGTCGGCCTCGGCCACCACGGGGTCGTCCTGGGGCGGGGAGGAGGCGGGCGTGCCGTAGCGCTTGCTCTGCAGCTCGAAGCCGACGGCGGCGGTGGCGTTGCGCAGGTGGGCCAGGTGGCCGTACAGCGTGCGGGTCGACCGGTCGATGGTGCGCCCCAGGCTGTCGGTGGCGTACGGGTCCCAGGTGCTGTTCAGGTTCAGGTCCACCTTGTTGAAGAGCCGCGTGCGGGCGGCGATGTTCACGGGCGACCAGCGCACCGAGTCCTTCAGCAGGTCGTAGTTCGCGTTGATCCCCAGGAAGTCGATCAGGGTGAGCTTCTTGTCCGCCACGTCGCCGTTGGCATCGGGCACGGTGCCCCGCAGCTTGGCCTCCACGCTCTGCACCAGGCCCAGGGACAGCAGGCCGCTCTCGTTGGGCGAGGGCGCGCCGTAGATGCCGATGTCGAAGGGCGAATAGCCGGTCCAGGCCCCGTTGGTCCCGAACGGCCCGAACACCCGGGTGTCGTTGCCCGGGATGTACGCCAGCGTGGCCGAGGGGGTGATCACGTGGCGGATCGCCTTCAGCCGGCCCCTGCCGAAGGTGTACATGCCGTAGAGCTTGCTGGTGAAGGTGGTGTTGGCGTTCCAATCGAACACGTTGCGCACCCCCGGCACGGTGTCGGTCACCACCGTGTCGCTGCCGGCGTAGTAGGTCTTGCGGAGGCCGTCGAAGTAGGTGCGGTCGGTGAAGCTGATCGTGGGGTTCACCGTGAAGAGGCGGGTCTTGAACGAGGTGGTCACCGCGCCGGTATGGCGGATGCCGTTCCGGGTCTTGTCCAGCAGGCGGTCCAGGTTGCTCAGCGAGAGCTGGTCCTCCGTGGTGGTCAGCTTGTTGTCGAAGTTGCTGGTCCAGTTCACGCCGATGCGGTCGTACCACTTGTTCGCGGTGGTGCCCGGGTGGAACCAGGTGGCGGGGAAGACCCGCTGCACGTTGAAGGTGAGGGCGGGCAGGGTGATGTCGAAGGTGCGCGTCAGCGTGTTCTGGCTGTGGCGCATGGCCACGGTGAGGCTGTAGGGCTTGCCGCTCCAGAGGTGGTTCCAGCTCACGTTGCTCTGGAAGGTGTTGCTCAGGTAGTCGAGGGTGCTGCTGTTGAAGTTGTTGGTGAAGTTCCGGCTGGAGCCCATGTTCACGCTGGCGGTGAAGCGGTCGGTGAGGCTGGCCTTGGGGTCCACCAGGTGGTTCCAGCGCACGAAGAAGTTGCGCTGCTTGCTGAAATCGGGGTATTCGGGGAGGCTGTTCAGCTTGGTGCTGTGCTGCAGGTCCAGCGAGCCGCTGAAGCGGTAGCGCGACCGGTAGCGGGTGACGGAGCGCAGGCCCCAGCTGCCGCGGCTGTAGATGTCGGCGGTGAGCTGCTCGTCGAAGTGGTCGCCCAGCGGGAGGTAATAGCCGCCGTTGAGCAGGAAGTAGCCCAGCTGGTCGGAATTGCCCCAGGTGGGGATGAGCACGCCGGCCGAGCCGCCGTGGTGGTTGGGGAAGAAGCCGAAGGGCAGGGCGAGGGGGGTGGGCACCTTGCCGATCTTCATCACCGCGGGCCCCACCACGATCTTGTCGTCGGGGATCACCATCATGCGGCTCACCGCGAAGTGGTAGTGGGGGTGGGGCCGGTCGCAGCTGGTGAGCATGCCGCCCTTGCTGTGCACTTCGCCGTTGGCGTGCCGCTTGCTCAGGTGCGCGATCACGTACATCTGCTCCTCCGAGGTCCGCACCTCCTTGATCACCCCCTCCTTCGTGCGGAAGTTGTAGCGGATGGTGTCGGCCGTCACCTTGTGCCCGCCCTGGGTGAACTCGGGGGTGCCGGTGGGCCTGCCGGCGCTGTCGGCCGCCCCGAAGGCCTCCACGATGCCGTTGCCCAGGTCGAGCCGGATCCGGTCGGCGGTCAGCTCCACGTCCTGGTAATGCACCTGGCCGGCCCCGAAGAGGTACGCCGTTTGGTGGGCCAGGTCGTACACCATGCTGTCCCGGGCCCCGTACCTCACCTCGTCCTGGAGATCCTGTGCGAAAGCCGGCCCGGACGCCGTTCCTATCAACACGGACGTGAGGAGAACCGCGATCGGGAAAGGCGCCCTGGGGGATGCCGGCCTTCTACTTTCGCGGCTGACGCCAAGGGGGCGGGCTCCGGGAAAGGGCATGCAGGGTACACGGGACATCAGCGGTCGGGGCGGCCGGAAGGCAGCGCCGAAAGTAGCGCTTCGTCGCAGGGCGTCCGGGGCGTGCACGGGAGGTGGATGGGGACTGGCGGCGGCCTTCCTGCTGGTCTTCAGCGCACAGGCCATGCCACAACGCGCGCGGCCCGCATCGGGGAGCGACCCCAACCAGGTGGACGTGGTGGTGCTGGACGCCGGCCACGGCGGCAAGGACCCGGGCAACCTCGGCACCGGCCGCTACAAGACCACCGAGAAGCACGTGGCCCTGGCCGTCACCAAGCTGGTGGGCAAGTACATCACGGAGAACTTCCCGGACGTGAAGGTGATCTACACCCGTGATGACGACCGCTTCATCGAGCTGAAGGAGCGCTGCGAGATCGCCAACCGCAACAAGGCCGACGTCTTCATCAGCATCCACTGCAACGCCAACGCCAAGCCCGAGCCCCTCGGCTGCGAGACCTACGTGATGGGCCTGCACAAGACCGAGGCCAACATGCGCACGGCGATGAAGGAGAACGCCTCCATCCTGCTGGAGGACGACCACGAGCTGAAGTACGATGGCTACGACCCCAAGGACCCCGAGAGCATGATCGCCCTCAGCCTGCGGCAGAACGCCTACCTGGACCACAGCCTGCAGCTGAGCGCGCTGGTGCAGCAGCAGTTCAAGGACCGGGCGGGCCGCAGCGACCGGGGCGTGAAGCAGGCCGGCTTCCTGGTGATCAGCTACACCACCATGCCGGCGGTGCTCATCGAGCTCGGCTTCCTCAGCAACGGCACCGAGGAGGACTACCTGCAGAGCGACAAGGGCCAGGAGCACATGGCCTCGGCCATCTACCGGGCCTTCAAGGAGTACAAGCTGCAGATGGAGCGCAAGGACGTCTCCACCGGCGCAAGCGTGGCGAAGCCCGACACCACGGCGGTGGACACCTCCAAGGCCGTGACGGCGCGGGTGGAGAAGGACAGCGGGGTGCGGTTCAAGGTGCAGCTGGTCACCAGCGGCAAGCGCATCGCGCCCACGCCCAAGAACTTCAAGGGCCTGGAAGGGGTGGAGGAGGTGAGCGCGGCGGGCATGTGGAAGTACCTGCTGGGCGAGGAAACGGACCTGGAGGGCGCACGGAAGGTGCAGCAGCGCTGCAAGGACAAGGGGTACGAGGGCGCCTTCATCGTGGCGTTCAAGGACGGGAAGCGGATCGATCTGCAGCAAGCCGTTAATTTGACCCGCGACAGATAGCCCCGACCTTGCCGAAGTTCAAGCGAGAATACTCCATCGCCCTCATGGTGCTCGGCGGCATCGCGCTGCTGGTCTTCGGCATCAACTACCTGAAGGGGATGGACCTCCTCCAGCGCCGCAACATCTACCATGCGGTGTACAACGACGTGTCCGGCATCAACGACGCCACGCCGGTGCTCTTCCATGGGTACAAGGTGGGCCAGGTGGTGCGCACCGAGCTGATGCCCGACGGCAGCGGCCGCATCGCGGTGACCTTCCAGATCGACGAGGACGGCCTGAAGCTGACGAAGGACACGCGGGCCGAGCTGTTCAGCGCCGACCTCTTCTCGCGGGCGGTGCGCATCGAGCTGGGCAACAGCGCCGAGCCGGCGGTCAAGGGCGACACCCTGCGCAGCGGGGCGGAGCTCAGCCTCACCGAGAACGTCAGCTCGCAGATCGACCCGCTCAAGCGCAAGGCCGAGGGCATGCTGGCCAGCGTGGACTCGGTGCTCACCTCGCTGCAGCTGATCCTGAACGAGAACGCACGGGGCGACATCGACGCCAGCTTCGCCAACCTGCGCGGCACGCTGGAGAGCATCCGCTCCTCCGCCGGGCGCCTGGATGCGCTGATGGCCCAGGAGACCGCCACCATCAGCTCCATCCTGCGCAACACCGAGAAGGTGAGCGCCAACCTGGCCGACCACAACGACGAGCTGGGACGCATCCTCACGCACCTCGACAGCGCCACCGCCTCGCTGGGCAATGGCCGGCTGGAGCAGGTGATGGCCGACCTGCAGGCCACCTCGGGCCAGCTCCGGTCCGCCATGACGAAGCTGAACGAGGGCCATGGCACGCTGGGCAAGCTGATGTCCGATGACAGCCTCTACGTCAACCTCAACGCCGCCAGCCGCCAGCTCGACCTGCTGCTCGAGGACCTGCGCACGAACCCGAACCGCTACTTCTCCATCTTCGGCAAGAAGGACAAGCTGCCCAAGCTGAGCGAGGCCGACATCGAGCGCATCCAGCAGGCCTACCAGAAGCAGCAGGAGAAGAAATGAGCATCGGGAGCATCGTCTTCGTGCTGTTGTTCGCTGCCGCCGTATGGTGGTTCGCGCGCAACGCGGCGAAGGTGCGCCGCAACATCGCCCTGGGCCGTGACGAGGACCGGAGCGACCGGCCCGGCGAGCGCTGGGGCATCATGACGCGGGTGGCGCTGGGCCAGAGCAAGATGGTGGCGCGCCCCATCGCGGGCATCCTGCACATCATCGTGTACGCGGGTTTCGTCATCATCAACATCGAGGTGCTGGAGATCATCATCGACGGCATCTTCGGTACGCACCGCGTGTTCCGCTTCCTCGGTGGCTTCTACGACCTCCTGATCGGCAGCTTCGAGTGGTTGGCGCTGGGCGTGTGGGTGGCGTGCGCCATCTTCCTCGTGCGCCGCTACATCCTCAAGCTGAAGCGCTTCGCGATGAAGGAGCTGGACGGCTGGCCGCGCACCGACGCCACGCTGATCCTCTGCACGGAGATCGCGCTGATGAGCGCATTCCTGAAGATGAACGCCGCCGACCAGGTCCTGCAGGCACGCGGCGTGGAGCACTACGTCGTGGCAGGCGCCTTCCCGGTAAGCTCGGCCCTGCTGGTCCCCATCCTGCAACACTTCAGTACGTCCGGCCTCATCCTGATCGAACGTTGCTGCTGGTGGTTCCACATCATCGGCATCCTGGCCTTCCTGAACTACCTGCCGTACAGCAAGCATTTCCACATCCTCCTGGCCTTCCCGAACACCTGGTTCAGCAGCCTGCGGCCGAAGACGGAGATCAGGAACATGGAGCGCGTCACCGGTGAGGTGAGGAGCATGCTCGATCCGTCGGTGGCGCCGCCGGCACCTGCGCCGCGCACCGTGGCCGGTGCGGAAGTGACCGAGCGCTTCGGCGCGAAGGACGTGTTCGACCTCACGTGGAAGAACCTGATGGACGCCTACAGCTGCACCGAGTGCGGCCGCTGCACGAGCGAGTGCCCGGCCAACCTCACCGGCAAGCTGCTGAGCCCGCGCAAGATCATGATGGACACGCGTGACCGCCTGGAGGAAGTGGGCAGGACGATCGACGCGAAAGGCACGTGGGAGGACGACGGCAAGAGCCTCCACAGCCGCATCAGCGAAGAGGAGCTCTGGGCCTGCACCACCTGCAACGCCTGCACGCAGGCCTGCCCGGTGAACATCGACCCCGTGGGCATCATCATCGACATGCGCCGCTACCTGGTGATGGAGGAGAGCCGCACGCGGCCCGCGCTCACCGGCATGTTCAACAACGTGGAGAACAACGGCGCCCCCTGGGCCTTCGCCCAGAGCGAGCGCTTGAAATGGGCGGAACAATGAGCGCGCTGCAGGTCCGGACGATGGCCGACTTCGCCGCGAGCGGCGAGGTGCCCGAAGTGCTCTTCTGGGTGGGCTGCGCCGGCAGCTTCGACGACCGGGCGCGGAAGATCACCAAGGCCTTCGTGCGCATCCTCAACGCGGCCAACGTGAAGTTCGCCGTGCTGGGGCAGGAGGAGAGCTGCACCGGCGATCCGGCCCGGCGCGCCGGCAACGAGTTCCTGTTCCAGATGCAGGCGCTGAACAACATCACCGTGCTGAACGGCTACGGGGTGAAGCGCATCGTCACCGCCTGCCCGCATTGCTTCAACATCCTGCGCAACGAATACCCGGCGCTGGGCGGCAGCTACGAGGTGATGCACCACACGCAGTTCATCAACGCGCTGCTGCAGGAAGGCCGCATCCGGATCGAGGGCGGCTCGTTCCAGGGCAAGCGCATCACCTTCCACGACCCCTGCTACCTCGGCCGCGGCAATGATGAGTACGAGGCCCCGCGCGAAGTGCTGCTGAAGCTGGACGCCGCCCTGGTGGAGATGAAGCGCAGCCGCGCGAAGGGCCTGTGCTGCGGCGCGGGGGGCGCGCAGATGTTCAAGGAGGCCGAGCCCGGGAACAAGGAGGTCAACGTGGAGCGGAGCGAAGAGGCCCTGGCCCTCGCGCCGAACATCATCGCCGCCGGCTGCCCGTTCTGCAACACCATGCTCACCGACGGCGTGAAGCACTTCAACAAGGAAGGAGAGGTGCAGGTGAAGGACGTGGCGGAGCTGATCGCCGAAGCGGGGGAGCTGTAGGGGCGACATCCATCCCATGTCCGCGCTGGAACAGGCCTTTCGGTCGATGTTGCATCGGCACGCCGTGGATGCGGGCATGATCGACGGCCATTGGCTGGAGGTCGTCCGGGCGCATACGGCCAAGGGAAGGCACTATCATACGCTCGCCCACCTGGAGGATGTGCATGCCAGGCTGGGCGAAGTGGCCCACGAGGCCGAAGGGCCGGATGCATTGCTGCTGGCGACCGCATACCACGACATCATCTACGATGTGGTCCGGCAGGACAATGAGGTCCGCAGCGCCGCGCGGATGAGCGAGCGCATGAGGGCGGTGGGCATCCCGGAAGCCTTGGTCCGCCGTGCCGAAGGGCATATCCTGGCGACGAAGGCGCATGGGGCGAGCTCGGACCCGGATACCGACCTCTTCACCGATGCGGACCTGAGCATCCTGGGCGCGGAGCCCGCGCGTTACCAGGCGTACACCCAGGGGATCCGAAGGGAGTATCGCCGCTATCCGGACCTGTTGTACATGCCCGGCCGCCGGAAGGTGGTCCGTCATTTCCTGGCCATGTCCCGCATCTTCAAGACCGCGTCGTTCCATGCCCGCTATGAAGCGGCGGCGAGGGTGGACCTGGAAGAGGAGCTCCGCCTGCTGGGCGGTGAGGTGCGCTGAGCGCACAGGTTTCGGATATTCGGGAGCCTCCATGCGCTACCTCGTCGCCATCCTGGCGTTGCCGGTGACCATCTCCCTGGTAGTGCCGTGGCTGCTGCTGCGCGGCACCGGCGCCCACGCCGCGTTCGGTGGATGGGGCATAGTGGCGCTGCTATCGATGCTGGCCGGAGCGGTGCTGGCCGCACGGTGCATCGCGCTCTTCATGCGGAAGGGCCGGGGCACGCTCGCACCGTGGGACCCGCCGGTGAAGCTGGTGGTGGAGGGGCCGTACCGCTATGTGCGCAATCCCATGATCGCCGGCGTGCTGCTGGTGCTCCTGGGCGAGGCGCTGCTGTTCCGGTCCCTCCTATTGGGCGGATGGGCCGTGCTGTTCTTCGGCATCAACACGGCCTACTTCCTCCTGGTGGAGGAGCCGGGCCTGGTGCGGCGCTTCGGCGACGCGTACCGGGCCTACCGCGCCCGCACGCCGCTCTGGCTGCCCCGCCGGCCGAAGGCCTGAAGCGGGCGCCTATTTCTTCATCCCGTCGAGCAGGCTCTTCACCGCGGCCTCCAGCTGCTGGTCGCGGCCCTTGCTCACCAGGCCGGGTTCCAGGGCCTGCTTCACGTCCGGTTCCAGCTGCTGGTTCTCCAGGTAGTGGCCGTTGTTGTCGATCATGCCCACCTGCGGGATGCCGAACACCACGCCGTTCTGCAGCGATTCCCACCACACGGCCGTGCCGGTGCCGGCCACGGGCATGCCCACCAGCTTGCCGATGTTCAGGGCCTTGTAGGTCACCGGGAACATGTGCGCATCGGAGTAGTTGCTCTCGCTCATCACCACCACCGAGGGCTTGTGCCACTTGAACTGCGGCTCCTGGCCGAGCTTCTGTCCGCGCGGCTCCATGCGCATGTACGGTCGTCCGCTGAGGAAGGTGGCCAGGTCGTCGTGCAGCCAGCCGCCGCCGTTGAAGCGGGTGTCCACCACCAGCGCCTCCTTGTTCCCGTATTTGCCGAGCGCTTCCTCGAACACCGTGCGGTAGCTGCCGTCGTCCATGCCGCGCACGTGCACGTAGCCGATGCGGCCGCCGCTGAGGCTGTCCACGATGTGGCGGCAGCGCTCCACCCAGCGGTGGTAGAGCAGCTCGCCCTCCTCGTCGCGCGAGATGGGCTTCACCACTTCCTCCCAGCGCTTGCTGGTGGCGGGGTCGTAGAGCGACAGCAGGGTGGGCTTGCCGGCCTTGCGGTTCAGGAGGCGTGCGGGGTCCTGTGCGGCCACCACGTCCTGCCCGTCGATTTTCTCGATCACCTGACCGGCCTTGATCTTCGAGCCGTTCTTCACCACCGGGCTCTTCTCCATCACCTCGGCGATGCGCCAGCCGGCCGTCCGCGGCTCATCGGCATAGAACAGGCCCAGGCTGGCGGTCTCATCGCCGTTCTCCACGCTGCTGCGCCAGTAGCCCGCGCCGGTGTGCGAGGCGTTCAGCTCGCCGAGCATCTCGCTCAGCATCTCCGCGAAGTCCGCGTTGTTGTTGATCCACGGCAGGAAGCGCTGGTATTCGGCCTTGTACAGCGGCCAGTCCACGCCCTGCAGGTCCACGCGGTAGAACTTCTTCACCACCTGGCGCCATACGTGCTCGAAGAGGGCCGCGCGCTCGGCGTTCTCGTTCAGCACCATCTCGCCGCCGATGCCCACGCCCTTCACGGCGCCGCCCTCCACCTCCACGCGGGTGAGGTTGCCGTTCTGGATCAGGAACAGGTTCTTGCCTTCCTTGTCCAGCATGAGCGCACCGGCGTTGTCGGCGCCCAGCTTCGCCAGCACCTTGGTCTCCCGGGTGCGCAGTTCGGTCTGCCACAGGTCGTAGCCCTTCTCGAAGCTGGCCAGGTAGAAGAGCTTCTCCCCATCCTGGGAGAGCACCGCGCCCGCGAGGTCGGCGGAGTGGATGGTGAGCCGCACCTTGCGGTCGTCGATGTTGGCCAGTTCGAAGGTGAGCGGCTCCACCTTCTTGTCCTTCGCCTCGTCCTCCTTCTTCTTCTTGTCCTTGTCCTTTTTGTCCTTCTCTTTCTCCTCCTCCTTCTGCCCGTCGTTCTTCTTCTTGTCGTCGCTCTCCTTCTTCAGCTCGGCCTCCTCCTTGTTCAGCTTGTAGCGGTCGAAGGCCTCCTGCGTGAAGAACAGGGCGTAGACGTCGTTCTGGGCGCCCCAGCTGGCATGGTTCTTCATGCCGTCGCGATCGCTCAGGAAGAGCATGGCCTTGCCGTCGAGGCACCATTCGGGGTGGTAGCCCCCGTAGCCGCTGTGGGTCAGGTCGGTGATGGGCTTGCCGCCTTCGGCGCTCACCAGGCCGACCTGGGTGATCCACTGGTCGTCATGCAGGAACTGCACCAGCAGCCACTTGCTGTCGGGCGACCAGCTGAAGAACTGGTCCCCGTCGCTGTAGCTGTAGTTCTTGTCGCCCGCCACCACCGTGCGCGTCTTCTTCGAGGCGATGTTGTACACCCGGATGGTGGTGCGCTCCTCCAGGAAGGCCACCTCCTTGCCATCGGGCGACCAGGCGGGCTGGAACTCCTCGGCGGGCGTGGCCAGCAGCGGCTCCTCCTTCAGCACCGTGGCGTTGAAGAAGTAATCCTCCTCCTTCCGCACGAGCGAGGTGGTGTATAGGTCCCAGGAGCCGTTGCGCTCGCTGGCGTAGAGGATGCTGCGCCCGTCGGGGCTGAAGCTGACCGAGCGCTCCTGCTCCGGTGTGTCGGTGATGCGGCGCGTGGTGCCCTCCTTCACCGAGGTGACGAAGACCTCGCCGCGGCAGACGAAGACCACCTCCTTGCCATTGGGCGACAGCTCCAGCTCGCTCGTGCCGCCGCGCACGCTGATCGTCCGCTCCGGCGTGTAGCGGCCGTCGGCCGCGATGGCCACCTCCACCTTGCGCGGCTCGCCCCCTTCCTTCATCGTGTAGAGCTCGCCGCGGTAGCTGAAGCAGAACGTGCCGTCGTTGCTCATGCTCAGGGTGCGCACCGGATGGTCCTTCAGGAAGGACACCTGCGTGGAGGGCCCGCCGTCCACGGGCATCTTGAAGATGTTGAACGAGCCCTTCTCCTCGCTCAGGTAGTACACCGTGCGGCCGTCGGCCGAGAACACCGGGTTGCGGTCCTCCCCGGCGAAGGTGCTCAGCTGGGTGTACCGCTGCGTGGCGGGAGAGTAGGTCCAGATGTCCCGCGTCACCGAGGAGGTGTGGTGCTTGCGGAAGCCGTCCTCGTAGCCCTTGCGGTCGTGGTAGACCAGCAGGCTGCCGTCGGCGTTGTAGCGGGCATTGATCGCGGGGATGGTGAGGAGCTGGTGCACCTTGCCGCCCCGGATGGGCACCGTGTACAGTTCGCCCAGGCCGCCCACGGGGAAGAGCTGGTTGGTGGGCGCGTCCAGCCGCCCGCCGTAGAAGATCACCGCGGAATCACCCGGCGCGAAATCGCTCGGGGTCTCCCAGCCGGAATGGTAGGTGAGGCGGGTGGCCGTGCCGCCGGTGCTGGGCATGATGAACACGTCGGCATTGCCGTAGCGGTCGCTGGAGAAAGCGAGCATCCGGCCGTCGTGCGACCACACGGGGGACCCGTCCATGGCCTCGCTGGTGGTGAGCGCCTGGGCCTGGCCGCCCGCGGTGGGCACGCGCCAGAGGTCGCCCTGGTAACAGAACACGATGGCGCTGCCGTCCGGCGAGATCGCGGGGTTGCGCAGCCACAGGGGGGTGGCCGAAGGAACGGCGAGCTGCGCGGAAAGGGGGGCGGCCAGCAGGGCGGCACAAAGCAGGGGAAGGGTCCTCACGGTGGCAGGGGGATAGGAACGGCGAAGGAACGCCACCTCGCAGGAAAAGGGCTGAACCGTTCATCACCGATGCGTTCGTTCCCACCTTTGCACCATGATGCCCCGTGCCGTTCCCGCTCCGTCCGATGTGTTGCCCGCTCATGCCCGCGTGTGGGTGTACAAGAGCGCGATGCCCTTCACCCCGGAGCAGCGTGCCCTGGTGCTGGAGCGCGGCCGGGCCTTCGCCGGTTCGTGGGCCGCGCATGGCGCTCCGCTGGACGCGTCGGTGGAGGTGCTGTACGACCACTTCGTGGTGATCGGTGTGGACGAGCGGCAGGCGCAGGCGAGCGGCTGCAGCATCGACAAGAGCGTGCAGTTCATCCAGGCCCTTGAGCGCGAGCTCGGGCTGCCCCTCACCGATCGCATGGTGGTGGTCTATGAGCGCGAAGGGGCACTCCGCACCTGCCGCGTGGCCGAGGTGGAAGGCCTGGTGGAGCGCGGCGAGCTCACCGGCGATACCATCGTCCTCGACGACCTGGTGAGCACCAAGGCCGATCTGGACGCCCGCTTCCGCGTCCCGCTGCGCGCCTCGTGGATGGCGCGGTACCTCTGAGGCCGGCCGGCTTACCCACGGCGGGGTGTTGGCGAACTTCCGGCGGCGTGCGGTGTTCGATCCCCGGGCATCACAAACCTTGCTCGCCATGCGGTCACGCATCACGGAATGGATGGATGGGTTCTCCTCCGGCGGAGGAGCGTTGGTGCTGCTCTTCCTGGAGCTGCTCGTGGCCGTGGTGCTGATCGGCTGGGCCTACAACCGGGGCTTCCGGCCCACGGACCGCGGCCCACTGGTGCGCTGGCCGCTGCTGATCATCGGCTATGGCCTGGCGCTGGTGGTGCAGCACGTGCACCAGTTCTGGTGGCAGCCCTTGATCATCGCGGCGGCGGTGGTGGTGGCGGGCTTCTTCGGCCGCAGCAGTTATTCGAGCGGCCTGGGCGTGCCGGTGATGCTGCTGGCCACCCTCCTGGGCTATGGGCTGGTCCTGAGCGCCATCGCGCTCACCGTCTTGACGGTGCTGGTGCTCGCGCTCAGTCCGGCCGGGAAACGATGAACACCGATCCGATCGACGCATGAGGAGGGGGAAACGGGCACCGTTGCGGGCGAACGCCTGGCTGTTCGGGCTGGCGGTGCCGGCGGTGGTGCTCTTCGTGCTGTTCTCGCTGATGCCGTACGAGCGCATGGTGGCCTCCTGGCCGCTGGGCATCAAGGCGGGCGAGGTGATGCAGTACCAGCGCTTCTTCGACCGGCGGCCGGGCCAGCATGCCGAAGGCCAGGCGGAGGCCATCACCCTGGAGGGCATCGGCGGCGGATGCGAGGGCGGCGCCCTGCGGTTCGAAGGGCTCGGCTACAGCGGCGAGGTGCAGGCCGCTCCCGCTGTAGGCGGCGGCTGGGTGTTGACCTTCCCCCCGGAACGGCTCTTCGGCGGCCGCCGGAGCGTGGTGCTGGTGCCGGCGTCACTGGGCTCGTTGCGTGCGAAGTACGCGCAGGTGATCGCCGATTCGCTGGGGCTGCTCGGGCCGGAAGTGCTGCTCACGCGCGTGACGCGCTGCGGCAAGGACCTCGGTCCCTTCCTGGTGCAGGAGCGCATCACCGAGGAGTTCGTGCGGCGCGAAGCGCCGTTCGGCCATACCCTGCAAGGGGCCGACAGCACGTTGGGTCCCGGCGATCCGCACCGGCTCGCGGCCTGGGCGTTGATGGCCTGCGGTGAGGAGCGCGCCGACCTGGTGGACGCGCCGGCGCTCGCACAGGACACGATCGGCGGCACCATCATCCCGCTCTATGCGATGCGTGCCGCCGTTGCCGACACCACCCATCGCGGGGCGTTCCGGTCCGTGCTGGCCTCCACGGCCATCGTGGAGCGGCTCGGCGGGCTGGCCCAGCGCCTGCGCGCGGACAGCGCGGCCTGGAGCGCGCGCCTGCTGGCGATCGATTCCGTCTGGGTGCCGGTGCTGGCCCAGGGACGCAACATCGGCCTGGTGCAGGCGGAAGTGGACCGGGGCCGCGAGGAGCTGCTGCACCGCTTGTTCCATCCGGACCCGTCGCGGATGCTGGGCGCGACCGTGCCGGCCGCGAGCACCCGCACGATCGTGCTGGACCCCTGGCTGAAGCCCTTCCTCACGGAGCCCGATACGCTGCGCTTCTACCGCGGCAAGTACGCGATCGATCACGACCTCATCCTGCCCGAAGGCATGGCCCTGGTGCTGGAGAAGGGCACGCGCTGGAACCTGGCGCCGGGCGTGCGGGTGCAGGTGAACGGCGAGCTCCACATCCGCGGCACGGCGCTCAACCCGGTCTTCCTCCGCCCCGACGATCCTGCGGCCCCCTATGGCACCCTGGCGGTGAACGGCAACGGCCGCACACGCTGCCGCATCCGCGGGCTGCGCATGAGCGGCGGGAGCGAGGCGCGCATCGGGAACGTGCACCACGCGGGCATGCTGAGCCTGCACGGCGTGGACCTGCAGCTGGTGAACAGCGAGATCGAAGAGGCCTTCGGTCCCGCCGCCGTGGAGGTGGCGTCGGGCCGGGTGCTGGTGCAGGACTGCACCTTCTCCGGTGCGCACCAGGGCACCCTGGACCTGGCGCGGGTGGAGGGCACGGTGGAGCGCTGCACGTTCACGAGCCCCACTGCGAGCGGCCCGGCCGTGCGCATGAACGCCTGCACGGTGCTGGTGCGCAACTGCACCTGGACCGAGGCGCGTCCCGTGGCGCTCGCAGCAGGCCACCGCACGCGGGCCCTGGTGCTGGGCGGCACCTTCACCAAGGGGGGCACGGCCATCGCGGCCACCGATTCCGCTGCGGTCCATGTGGACGGCAGCACCTTCACCGGCAACTCTACCGTGTTCAGCCTGCGGCGGGTGCATCCCGAGCTGGGGGGCGCCGTGCTGGTGGGCTATGCGAACACCTACGACGCCAATGGGAAGCAGGAGGAGGTGGATACCGCGAGCCGGCTGGGCACCGCCGACAAGCGGGATCCCATCGCGTGGTCTTGGTTCGGGTTAAGGCCCTGAGCCTCGGGTGTTCGAAAGATGTGAACAGCGGAATGTTCGTGCCGGTATCTTCGGCCGCTTCGCTCGCGTAGAAGGGTCCCATGCACCCCTTGCTCGGGGGTGCGGATGGACCGATGGAACTGCTGAACACCCTGATGATCCTGGGCCCGGCGCTCTGCCTTGGTGCGGCGCGGCCCTGCCTGGCCCAATCGGGCGGCCCCCAGGCCGCCGAGGAGGTCTCCGCCGTGGTGGTCTACGGCGATGACAAGCTCGTGGACGGTGGCGATCCCCTGACGGACGACCGCCTCCAGGAACTGCTCGATTCGCTGTGCGGACTGGATCCGGCCCCGGACGACCTGATCCGCGACCTGCAGTTCTACAAGCGCTTCCGCCACATGGATGATGAGGGCATGACGGCGCTGATCGATTCGCTCTTCGAGCTGGAGGAGGTGCCCTACGCCCTGGTGAACGAGATCAACCTCTACACGAGCCAGCTGCCCCTGCAGGCCGACGTGGACCGCAGCGCGGTGCTCGCTTGGTCGCCCGAGGTGGCCCGTCCCGGCGCGGAGCTCTATGGGGAATGGATCACCACCCGCCCCAACCCGTACGGCCCGGAACTGTCCGCCAGGGACACCCTGCTGCAGATCAAGCTGGTGGACGACGCGCTGAACGCGGACTTCGCCATGCCGGTGCCGCCCATCGTCACCAGCCGCTTCGGCTGGCGCGATGGCCGTGCGCACAACGGGGTGGACCTCGACCTGGAGGTGATGGACCCGGTGCGCAGCGCCTTCCCCGGCGTGGTGCGCTTCGCGGGCGTGGCCGGCGGCTTCGGCCGCCTGGTGGTGGTGCGCCACTACAACGGGCTGGAGACCTACTACGCGCACCTGCACCGCATCAAGGTGCAGAGCGGCGATGTGGTGGACGCGGGCATGATGGTGGGCTATGGCGGCAGCAGCGGCCACAGCACCGGCAGCCACCTGCACTTCGAAACGCGCTTCAAGGGCGTGCCCATCGATCCCTCGCACATCATCGACCTCACCGCCGGTCGCCTGCTTTGCGATACACTCGTGCTCAAGAAAACACGTTGGAGCTATGCCGCCTATCCGAAGGGCACCCGTTTCCACACTGTCAAGGAAGGTGAGCATCTTAGCGCCATCGCCGAGCTTTACGGCACCAGCCTGAAGTCCATTTGCCAGCTCAACGGACTCACTCCCCGCAGCCGCCTCCGTGTCGGCCAGCACCTGATGGTGGCCGACCTGCCCGACGATCCCGCCGGTCCGGCCAGCGGGCGCATGGCGCAGGTGCGCTGATCGTCCTCCTGTCGTTGCTCCTTCCGCTCGCGGCGCGCCCGCAGGCGGGCGTCACCACCTTCGGCATCCAGTTGAAGCCGGTGATCCCCTTCCCCTTCTTCGAGCCGCATACCGACTTCGAGCGGCCCGATGTCCACGCCAGCCTGGACCTCACCGGGGGACTGGCCTTCGGCATGGTGGTGCGCACCGGCCTCACCAAGAGCCTGTCGCTGGAGACGGGCATCAACCAGATCGTCCGGCGGTACGACTTCGCCCTGGCCAACGACACCAACGGCTACACCGATGCCGCCAAGCTGCGCTATGTGGGTTACGAGGTGCCCCTGCTGCTGATGGTGTACGTCCGGCTGGGCGAGAAGAGCTGGATGAACAACGCGCTGGGCTTCAGCCTGGACATGTACCCCAGCGATGCGCAGAAGGTGGTGGACTATGGGCAGGCCTACCTCTTCCGCCGCAACTGGGCGCAGCTGGGCGTGGTGGGCAACATCGGCGTGGAATACCGCACGGACCGTTCGGGCTACTTCTACCTGGGCGCCACCTACCACCGGCCGTTCAACGACATGGCGCAGGCCGACATCACGTGGTTCGACCGGAACTTCCGGCCTTACCGGATGACCCAGTTGCTCGATGGGAGCTACCTCACCGTGGACCTGCGCTACTTCTTCCACGAGGACCCCGCCAAGGCCCGGAAGCGGAAGGAGCAGGACGGGGTGCGTGCGCCGCGGAAGCTGAAGAAGAAGGAATAGGCCGACCGCCCCATGGCCGATCGACCGATCATCCCGATCGCCCGATCTTTGCAGGGATGAACAACCGCACACTGGCCTGGGCAGCAGGCATCCTCCTCCTGGCCGTGGCCCTGGGGGCCTTCGGGGCGCATGGCATCGAGCTGCGCGTGGACGCGCAGGCCTACCACAACTGGACCACGGCGGCGCAGTACCAGTTCTTCCACGGGCTGGCCCTGCTGGCGCTGGCGGCGCTGGACGCGCGGCTGGCCAGCCGGACGATCTCGCTGGTGCGCATCCTGTTCGTGCTCGGCGTGATCTGCTTCTGCGGATCGCTCTACCTGCTCTCCACGCGGGAGATACTAGGCACCCAGGGACTTACGCGGGTGCTGGGGCCCATCACGCCGCTGGGCGGGCTGCTCTTCATGGCCGGCTGGACGGTGCTGCTGATCGGGGCTGTGCGTAAGTCCTGACCCCCGGGTGGACGTCCCCTTCGTGCCGGATTAACTTTGCCGCCTCCAAAAAGAGAACCCTTATCCCTATGAACGAGTTCGGAACGAAACCGAAGAACGCGGACCTGGCGCAGATCGGCCTGGGCAAGGTGGGCGACGCCTACTGGAACCTCGAGCCCGCTGAGCTCATCGAGCATGCCATCGTGAACGGGCAGGGCGTGTTCGCCGACAGCGGTGCGCTGGCCATCGAGACGGGCGAGTTCACCGGCCGCAGCCCCAAGGACAAGTTCTGCGTGAAGGACGCCAAGACCGAGGGCACGGTCTGGTGGGGGGACGTGAACATCCCCTTCTCCCCCGAGAAGTTCGACCTGCTCCGCGACAAGATGACGGCCTACCTGATGGGCCGCGATGTGTACGTGAAGGACGCCTACGCCTGCGCCGACCCCTCGTTCAAGCTGAACCTGCGCGTGGTGGCGGAGTATCCCTGGAGCGCCCTGTTCGCCGGCAACATGTTCCTGCGCCCCACCGCCGACGAGCTGGAGCATTTCGAGCCCGAGTGGCACATCATCTGCGCCCCCGGCTTCACGGCCGACCCGGCCAAGGACGGCACGCGCCAGCACAACTTCGCCGTGCTCGACTTCACGCGGAAGACGATCCTCATCGGCGGCACGGGCTATACCGGCGAGATCAAGAAGGGCATCTTCACCGTGCTGAACTACGTGCTGCCGCAAGAGCGCGGCGTGCTCAGCATGCACTGCTCGGCCAACACCGGCAAGGACGGTGACACGGCGGTCTTCTTCGGCCTCAGCGGCACGGGCAAGACCACCCTGAGCGCCGATCCGGAGCGCAAGCTCATCGGCGACGACGAGCACGGCTGGAGCGACCAGGGCGTGTTCAACTTCGAGGGCGGCTGCTACGCCAAGTGCATCGACCTCACCGAGGAGAAGGAGCCGCAGATCTGGAAGGCGATCAAGTTCGGCGCCCTGCTGGAGAACATCAGCTTCACCGAGGGCAGCCAGAGCAAGGTGGATTTCGCCGACGGCAGCAAGACCGAGAACACGCGCGTCAGCTACCCCATCGAGTTCATCGACAACATCGCGGTGCCCAGCACCGGTGGTCATCCGAAGAACATCTTCTTCCTCACCTGCGACGCCTACGGCGTGCTGCCCCCCATCAGCAAGCTGACGCCGGGCCAGGCCATGTACTGGTTCATCAGCGGCTACACCGCGAAGGTGGCCGGCACCGAGGCCGGGGTCACCGAGCCGAAGACGGTGTTCAGCACCTGCTTCGGTGCGCCTTTCCTGCCGCTGCACCCCACCAAGTACGCCGACATGCTCGGCGAGAAGATGCGCAAGCACGACGTGCGCATCTGGCTGGTGAACACCGGCTGGAGCGGCGGCGCCTACGGCACCGGCGAGCGCATGAAGCTGCGGTACACCCGCGCCATGATCACTGCGGCCCTGAAGGGCGAGCTGGACAAGGTGGCGTACAAGGAGCACCCCGTGTTCGGCATAGCCTTCCCCGCCACCTGCCCCAACGTGCCCGCCGAGATCCTCGATCCGCGCAGCACATGGAAGGACAAGGGCGCCTATGACAAGCAGGCCGACGACCTGGCGAAGGCGTTCAACACCAACTTCGCCAAGTACAAGGACGGCGCCAGTGCCGAGATCCTCGCCGCGGCCCCGAAGACGACGGTGAAGGCGTAACCCCTCCGGAGATCATCAACAGGAAGCCCCGGCCATGCCGGGGCTTCCTACTTTCGTGGTCCCGCGGAGAGGGGGAGGAGATATGGTGATGGAACGTGCGATCGCGGTGGCCGTGCTGGCCTGGACGACGGCCGTGTGCCGGGCGCAGGGCACGGACGTACGCTACTACCCGGAGGACCTGCGGCAGGACCTCGAGCTGGTGCGTACCACCTTGCACCAGTCGCATCCCGATCCGTACCGCTACCACACCAAGGCCGAGCTCGATCGCACCTTCGAGGAGGTGGGCGCCGCGCTGGCCACGCCGATGACGGGTGAGGAGTTCATCCAGGCGGCGATGCCGGTGTTCCGCCTAGTGGCGGACGCGCACACCTGGATGGCGCCGCCCGCGACGCTCACCCGCGCCTATGAGCACAGCGAGCCGCTGATCCCGCTCGAGCTGGCCGTGCTCGATGGCGCACTCTTCGTGGACGAGGAGCTGAAGGGGTTCCGCAGCCTGCCCTCGGGCAGCCGCCTCCTCGCCGTGAACGGGCACACGGCCACGGCCATCCTGGCCACCCTGCGGGCCGCGCTGGTGGCCGACGGCGGCGACACCACCCTGATCGACCGCCGCATCGAGCGCGAGTTCCCGGTCCTCTACCGGCGGCTGGTGGAGCGTGCGGGCGAGTTCACGGTGGACTTCATCGGTCCCGACGGCGAGGCGCGCACGCAGAAGCTCTTCGCCCTGAGCGCCGATGAGATGGAGCGCTCGTACACCCCGAAAGGGCTCGCGCTGCGCACGTGGCGGCTGGAGGAGATGCCCGACATCGGCACGGGCTGGCTTACGCTGGGCAGCCTGGACCGCGAGGTGGTGGAGGGCGATGGCACCGCTCCGGAGAAGTTCATCATGACGGTGATGGAGACGCTCCGCAAGAGCGGGGCGGCCACGCTGGTGATCGACGTGCGCGGCGCCGGCGGGCGCGACCTGGGCATGGCCGAGCAGATCTTCGCCCTCATCGCGCGGGAGCCGTACCGCGTGGTGCAGTCGATGTCGGTCCGCAGTCTGCAGGCACCGGACTCGTACAAGTACGCGGCGCCGGCGGCCGAGTTCTACGCCTCGGTGGGCGGTTCCTACCTGCCCGACCTCAACGGCGTGATGACGCTGCGCCCCGATGATCCGCGCCTGGAAATGGTGAAGCCCGTGGGCCGTGCCTTCGGCGGCAAGGTGTACGTGATCTGCGACGGGCTCACGCGCGAAGCGGGTGCGGCCTTCGTGATGCTGGCCAAGCGCTCGGGCCGCGCGCGCATCGTGGGCGAGGAGACCGGATCCAACGCGTTCAGCTTCTGCGGCGGTCGCGAGCTGGAGATCACCCTGCCGCGCACCGCCTGCATCCTGCATGTGCCGCTCACGCGGTTCGTTCCCGACGGCGCGCCCAGCGGCCCCATCGACCGCGGTGAAATGCCGCACCATGCCGTGGCCCAGCAGCCATGGGGCCTGGTGAAGGGCAAGGACACCGTACGCGAGTCGTTGATCGAGATGATCCGCGAGCTGCGATGAAGGCCTGGCCCTTCGCGCTCCTGCTCGCCGCGTCCGCCGGGTGCGGCGGCGACCGGCCGGCCCCGGCCCCCCTGGAGGGTTGGTCGCGGCGCGGCGAGCGCTATGCCGAGCATTTCCAGGTGTGGGCGAAGGGCGGGGAGCGGCTGGTCCTCGTGTTCGGCCATGGCGGACCGCGGGACACGGTGGGCGCCTACCACCTGTCGCCGGACGATCGCGCTACGGCGGTCCCCTGGAACGCGCGGCACCTGCATCCCTTGCGGCGCGTTGCGCTGCAGAGCACCACGCACGCGCCCTTCCTCAGTGCCTTGGGCCGGAGCGGCAGCGTGGCGGCCTGTGCCCACCTCGATCAGGTGCGCGACACCGCCTTGCTGGCGCGCATCCGCGCAGGCCGCGTGCAGGAGGTGGGCACCGGTGACGGCATCGACCGGGAGCGGCTGCTGGCCCTGCATGTGGACGCGCTCTTCCTGTATCCCTTCGGCCGAACGGACCATGCCCTGGAGCGCTCCGGCCCGCCGGTGGTGGAGGTGAGCGAATACCTGGAGGAGCATCCGCTCGGCCGCGCCGAATGGATCCGCTTCTTCGGCACCCTGTTCCAGGACGAGGCCGTGGCCGACAGTCTTTTCCAGGGCATCGTGGACCGCTATGCGGGGGCGATGGCCCAGGCCCCGGCGGACAGCGTGCGCCCGCGGGTGTTCTTCGGCAGTGCCTGGAAGGGCGAATGGTCGGTGCCGCCGGGCAACAGCTACATGGCCCGTTTGATCGCGGATGCGAAGGGCGCCTACCTCTTCGCCGACCGGACCGGTGACGGCAACCTCACCATCGCCATGGAGACGGCGCTCATGGAAGGGCGCAAGGCGCAGGTGTGGGGGCGCATCCTGGCGCAGCCCGGCACGGTGACGGCCCGCGACATCGCGGACGGCGATGAGCGGATCCTGCGGCTGCCGGCCTTCACGGGCGGGCGCTGCTTCTACGGCAACAGCATGGAGACGGACCTCTTCGGCGCCGCGGCGCTGGAGCCGGACGTGATGCTCGCCGACCTCCTCGGCATCCTGCATCCCGCGGCGGCCGGCGGGCGGCCCCCGGTATACTTCCGGCCCGTTCAGTAACGGACGCCCAGCCGCGCATAGACCTTGGCCATCAGCCAGGCGGGACCGATCAGCAGGAACTGCAGGTCCTTGAGGAAGCTGGGCTTCCGGCCTTCGATGCGGTGCCCATAGAACTGGCCCACCCACGCCAGGGCGAACACCGCCAGGCCGATCGACCAGAGCGGCCACGGGGCATGCCCACGCAGGACGTGCGCGAGCCCTACGCAGAACAGGCTCCACGCCAGCATGCCCACGGCCAGGAGCACCGACCGCCGGACGTAGAAGAGCATCACGCCCGCGAGCGCGAGCCAGGCCCAGAGGTAGGGCACGCCGGGCGAGGGGATGCTCATGATCAGGCCCACGATGCTGAAGTAGATCGCGGGCACGCAGATCCAGTGGATGGCGGTATTGGTGGCGTTCCGGTGGCTCTCGCCGTACTCGGCGAACCAGGTGTGGATGGAGCGTGCGGCCATGGCTCAGGAGAGGTAGCGTTCGCGCAGGATGCCGGCATGGTGCATCGCGTGCCCGGCGATGATCCAGCCGATGGTGCCGGCCTCCAGGCGCAGTCCGTTGGCGGTGCCGGAGCGGTGCATCATGTCCTTGTCGAGCCCTTCGAAGAGCGCCACCGTCGCGGCCCGCACGGCATCGTGCTCCTGGAGGATGGCGGCCAGTGTGCGGCGTCCCGCCCGCGCTTCCGGGGCGTAGTCGTTCTCCTCGAAGCCGGGCAGCGGGGTGGCGTCGTTGCGGGCGAACCGCAGCGCGCGGTAGGCGAAGATCCGCTCGGTGTCCACCACGTGCTGGAGCACCTCCTTCACGCTCCACTTGCCGGGGGCGTAGGCGTGGTCGCCGCGGGCGTCGAGCAGGGCGATCGCCGCGTGCATGGTCCGCGAAGCCTGCTGCAGGGCCTCGGCGAGCGTGGCGCCCTCCGCCCGGTCGAGGTAGCGCACGTAATAGCCCGGCAGGTCGCCGGGCGCGGGCCGGGGCAGGGCTTCCATGTCCGGAAGGTAACGCCGGCGCGGGCTCAGCGGGTGAGCTCCACCGCTTGCGCTTCGGGCGATCCGATCACCTCCTTCAGCAGCGTGGCCCAGCCGCGCGCGCTCCGCCACCAGTTCGTCGCGGTGCAGTACGGGTCGGGGATGGCGATGACGCCCACGCGGACGTTCGGCCCGCAGGCCTGCTGGAACAAGGCGCGTGAGCGGCGCGCATGCACGCCCACCGTCGCGAGGTCGAACGCCGTCACGCCGTCCTCCCGGGCGCGCACGCCGAAGGCGCTGGCATTGGCCCAGGTGCGGCTGTCGGGATGGCCCCAGGTGGGCACCGCGGTGATGCGCTCCTCCGGCACGCCGTACCGCATCAGCAGGCCCTTCGCCCGGTGCGCATAGGTGGGCCAGGCGTGTTCCATGCGGCCCTCGGGGCGGATGAACAGGGTCTCGCGCTGCAGCTCATGCAGGTCCGTGCCGCCCACCCGGAAGAAGAGGATGAAGATGTCGTCGCTGTGCGGGTCGATCGCGTTCGTGTTCCACGCCATCACGCGCAGCTGTTCCACCGGCCGGTCCAGCCGGGCGCGGAAGACCTGTGGCGCGCCGCTCACCGCCTGGTGCAGCACCGTGTCGTTCCCGGCGGTCACCGTGAACCCGGCGGCATCCACGCCGCTCACGTTGATGGTGAGCTCGCCCTGGGCCGGCTTGCGGAGCACCACGTCGATGCCTTCGTTCTGCCGCAGGTAGTAGGTGAACGGCCGCACGGTGCCGGTGGTGTACACGTGCTTGTAGCGCGCATCGAGGGCGAGGGGCACGGCCTGCTCCAGCTGGGGCATCTCCATCCAGCCTTCCACCACGAGCACGTCGCCGCCGCTGCGTTCGGTCACGGCCAGGTAGGGATGCGCCACCGCCATGATCGCCAGCAGCACGGCGCAGGGGCCGGCGACGATCCACCACAGCAGGTGCCTCCGTTTCATGCGTCGTCGCCGGTCAAAGCGTTCTTCAGCTGCACCAGCTCCGTGCGCGCCTTCAGGTCGCGGGTGACGATGCATTGCGCGGAGCCCACCTCACAGACCTCCATCGCTTCGGCGGTGCGGCCCAGGTCGGCTAGCATGAGCGCCAGCTGGTAATAGCAGGCGATGTACTTGGGATCCTCGTGCACCAGCTGCGACAGGTCCGCGGCGGCGCCCTCCATGTCGCCTGCGCGCTTGCGCTCGAGCGCGATGGCATAGCGGAGGAAAGGGTCGCCGGGCTCTTCGGCGAGCATCGCGCGCAGCTGGGCCAGGCGTTCCGTGGCCATGGTCACGCGAAGGGTTGGTGGCTCCATTCCCGGCGGAGCTCCTCCGCTGCGGCCTCGCGTGCGATGCGTCCCTGGTCCATCTCCGCGATGCGGTCGGCCACGTGGAAGGCATCCTCGCGGTCGTGCGTCACGATGATGGCGGTGGTGCCGTGCTCGCGCAGGATCCGCAGCACCTCGGTGCGCACCTGCGCGCGGGTGCGGGGGTCGAGGTCGCTGAAAGGCTCGTCCATCAGCATCAGCTTGGGGCGGCGCACGAGCGACCGTGCGATGGCCACGCGCTGCTGCTGCCCGCCGGACAGCTGGTGCGGGTACCGGTCGCCCAGTCCTTCCAGGCCCACGGAGGCGAGCTCCTCCGCGATGCGCACGTGGCGCTCGGCCTTCGGCAGGTGCGACAGGCCGAAGCCGACGTTGCCGTTCACCGTGAGGTGGGGGAAGAGCGCCAGGCCCTGGAACACGAAGCCGATGGACCGCTCCTCGGGCGGCACGTGCACGCCCGGTCCGGAAAGGATCTCGCCTTCCAGGCGGATGGTGCCGGCCGTCGGCCGTTCCAGCCCGGCGATCGCGCGCAGCAGGGTGGTCTTGCCGCAGCCGCTGGCGCCCACGATCACGAGCGTGGAGCCGCGTTCCACCGTGAGGTCCACCGCGCGCAGCACCGGGCGTTCCCCGTGTGCGAACGAGGTGCCGGTGATATGCAGGAGCGCGCCCATGGAGGAAGGCCGCAAAACTAAGCCCCAGCGTGCCAGCGGCGCGCGGCATGCCGGGGCGGATGAGCGGGCCGCTCAGCGCCGCTCCATCCACCGTTCGAGCAGGAGCACGGGCACCAGCCCGCACGCCACGATGAGCAGCGCGGGAGGAGCGGCCTCGCGCCATTGCTCGATGCGGGCCATGTCGAACACGCGCGTGCTGAGCGTCTCGAAGTTGAAGGGCCGCAGGATGAGGGTGAGGGGGAGCTCCTTCACCACCTCGATGAGGACGATGGCGGCCGCGGCGAGCAGCGAGGGGCGCAGCAGCGGCAGGTTGACGCGCAGGAAGGTGCGGACGGGCGATGCGCCCAGCAGGTGGGCGGCCTCGTCCAGCATGCGCGGCTGCTGGGAAAGCCCGGCCTGGAGCGGCTGGCCGGCGAGGGCGAGGAACCGCACGCTGAAGGCATAGATCACCAGGGTGAGCGAGCCGATGAGCACCCATCCGGTCCGGGCGGCCAGCGGTCCGGCGAGGCCCATCACCCCGATGGCGATCACCGCACCGGGGACCACGTACCCGATGGAGGCCGGCCGGGTGAGGCCGCCGTAGCCCATGCGCTGCGCGAAGGCGAACGCCACGGCGACGACCAGGGTGATGGCCGCGGCCCAGGTGCCCACGTACAGTGTGTTCACCACGGGGCGCGCCAGGTCCGCGATGGCCGCGGCGTTCCAGGTGGCCAGCGTGTCGCCCAGCAGGGAGCCGATGGGCAGGGCGAAGGCGAAGAGGACCAGCAGCCCGCACCAGGTCGTGGCGCCGGCCGCGCGCCAGCCCGACAGCCGCACACGGCGCAAGGCGCGCCCTTCCGCCGTGCGCAGGCCTCCGCGTTTCAACAGCCGCTGGCCCAGGGCGAGCGCCAGCACCACCAGGAGCAGCACGCCGGCGAGGCGCAATGCGCTGCCCACGTCGTACAGGCCGCCCCAGCTGCGGAAGATCCCGGCGGTGAGCGTGTGCACGCCGTAGTACTGTACCGCTCCGTAGTCGTTCAGCACCTCCATGCAGACCAGGAGCACGCCGCCCGCGATCGCCGGGCGTGCCAGCGGGAAGGCCACGCGGAAGGCGCGCCGTCGGGCGCCCGCCCCCAGCAGCTTCGCCGCCTCCAGCACGTCGCTCATGCCCGCGCTGAAGGCCGCGCGCGCCGGCAGGTACACATAGGGGAAGAGCATCAGCGCGAAGACGATGGCCAGGCCGTCGGGACCGAGGATGTCGATGTCCACGCCGAGGGCCGCGCGCAGGCGGTCGCTCAGCAACCCGGTGGGGCCGAAGAGCGCGGCGAAGGTGATGGCGCTGATGTAGGTGGGCAGGGCCAGGGGCAGCACCAGCGCCCAGCGGAAGAAGCGGCGCCCGGGGAAGTCGCAGGCCGAGACGAGCCAGGCGGTGCTGGTGCCGAAGACGATGGCCAGCGTGCCCGCCAGGGCGATCAGCCGGAGCGTCTCACCGAGGTAGGCGGGCAGGATGTGCGTGCGCACATAGGTCCATTCGGTGGCGGGGGCGTGCAGGGGCGCGCTCACCACCACCAGGATCGGCGCGAGCAGCAGCAGGGCCACCACGCCGATGTAGGGCCGCGGTCCCTGGAGGAGGCGCGCGATGCCGGCCATGGAACGGGCTCAGCGCCAGCCGGCGGCACCGAGCACCTTCACCGCGTCGGCATTGTGGAGGCCGAGCTGGGACAGGTCCAGCGTGTCGGCGGTGAAGGGGCCGAAGCCCTGGAGCACCGCGGCCACCGGCACACCGGGCTTCGCGGGGAACTCCATGTTGCCTTCGGCGAAGAGCCGCTGCGCCTCATCGCTGCTGAGGAACTCGAGCAGCTTCACCGCGTTGGCCTCGTTCTTCGTGTACTTCACCACCCCGGCGCCGCTGACGTTCACGTGGGTGCCGTGGCCGCTCAGGTCGGGGAACGATACGCCGATGAGGCCCTTCGCCTTCTGCCGTGCGGGGTCGTCGCTGGTCAGCAGCTTGCCGATGTAGTAGCTGTTCGCGATGGCCACCTCGCCGAGGCCTTCGCCGATGGCCAGCAGCTGGTCGGTGTCGCTGCCCTTGGGGTCGCGGGCGAAGTTGGCCACCACGCCCTTGCACCAGGCCGTGGTCTTCTCCGGCCCATCGTGCGCGATCATCGCGGCCACAAGGCTCTGGTTGTACACGTTCTCGCTGGAGCGCGCGAGCACCTTGCCCTTGAAGCGGGGCTTCGTCAGGTCGTCATAGGTGCGCACCTCCTCGGGCTTCACCTTGGTCTTGTCGTAGGCGATCACCCGGGCCCGCATGGTGAAGCCGTACCAGTTGCCCTCGGGGTCGCGCAGGTGGGCGGGGACGTTGGCGTCCAGCACGGCGCTCTTCACGGGTTTCAGGAAGCCGCGCTGCTTGGCCAGGCCCAGGCGGCCGGCGTCGGCGGTGATCACCAGGTCGGCGGGCGTGTTCGCGCCCTCGGCCTCCAGGCGGCTCAGGAGCTCGTCGTCGCCGGCGGAGATCACGTTCACGCGGATGCCGGTCTCCTGGGTGAACCGCGCGAACAGCTGCTTGTCCGTGTCGTAGTGGCGGTGGGTGTACACGTTCACCACGGCGCTGTCCGCGCCGGGCGGCGTGGTGCGCTGCGCCTCGGGTGCGCCGCAGGCGGTGAGGAGAAGGAGGGGCAGGGCGATCGCCGGTGTTCTGCGCATGTTATCGGAAAAGGAAGGCAAAGGTGCGGGCTGCGCGGTCCCCATCCGATACCACGATCGGGGTATACGGAGGCCATCGCGTGGCCGCCGCTCAGGGGGCGGGTGCCTCGACGGCCTGCACCATCCGGTCGAGGTCCGCCGGCGCCGTCCACTGCCAGCGCGGGTCGCGGCGCAGCCAGGTGAGCTGCCGTTTCGCGTAGTTGCGCGTGTGCTGCTTGATGCGGGCGATGGCTTCGTTCAGCGAGGTCAAGCCGTCGAAATGGTCGAACAGCTCGCGGTAGCCCACCGTCCGCAAGGCGTTCAGGGCGCGGTGGGGCAGGAGGGCGCGGGCCTCGTCCACGAGCCCGTCGGCCACCATGCGGTCCACGCGGGCGTCGATGCGCGCATACAGCTCCGGGCGCGGAAGGTCCAGCGCGAGGTGCACGATGCGGATGTCCGCGCGCAGGACCGGGCCGCTGTGCTGCGCGCTCATCGGAGCGCCGGACAGGAGGCAGACCTCCAGGGCGCGCATGACGCGGTGCGGGTTGTGGCGGTCGATGCGTTCCCAGGTCCCCGGGTCGAGGCGGTGCAGCTCTTCGGTGAGCGTGGCCAGGCCCTCGGCCCGCAGGCGCTCCTGCAAGCGGCGGCGCAGGCCCTCATCGGCCTGCGGCAGGCTGTCCAGCCCGAAGCGCACGGCATCGATGTACAGCCCGCTGCCGCCCACCAGCACCGCGGTGCCATGGTGCAGCAGCAGCTCCTGCAGCACCAGCTCGGCGGCCCGTGCGAACGCGCCCGCGCTCCAGGTCTCCTCCACGCCCAGGTGGCCGAGGAAATGGTGTGGCACCCCGAGCAGCTCCGCTTCCAGCGGCCGCGCCGTGCCGATGCGCATCGCGTGGTAGAACTGACGTGAATCCGCGCTGATGACCCCGGTGCCGAAATGCCGCGCCAGGGTGGCGGCCACGTGCGTCTTGCCGCTGGCGGTGGGCCCGCCGATCACCACCAGGGTCGGTGCGCGGCCGGCCTGTCCGGTGGGTGGGCTCATCGCCACTCGTCGCCCCCGTCGGGGAAGTCCTGGTGGCCGTGGCCCTCCTCGTCGTGCTCCTCGCCTTCCTCGTCCGCGTAGCCCGTGTGCTCGTCCTCCTCTTCCTCGAACAGGGCCTCGTCCGCGTCATCGGACTGCAGCAGTATGGCGTCCATGCGGCTGTGCTCACCCGGCGGCGTGCCCATGCTCATCACCACCTGCGGATAGCGCTTGCCTTTCACCGGATCGTCCGCGTGGATCAGCTCCACCATGAACATCCACATGTGCAGGAAGTCGTAGGCGTAGACGAAGCGCTGGTGCGTATCGCGGATGTGGTCGCCGATCTGCACCTGGTCCATCATCAGCGGCACCTGGCCGTCCTCGGCGAAGCCCATGTCGGCCAGCGGGATCTCCGTGCCCTTCGTCCATTCCGCGTCGCTCACGTAGAAGCAGGCCATCTCCTCGCCCGTGAAGCCGAAGGCCTTCTTGATGGCCTTGTGCAGGTCGAGGAAGGTCTGGTTGGAGCGGATCTCGATGTCGCGGAAGGCTTCGCTGGGGTCGTCGATCAGGACGCGGAAACGGTAGATGGCCATAGCAGCTGGGAGTGGGCGAAACTACGCTGTCATGCGCCCATCCATCAATCCGGGGCCGGCCTGTCCGGTGTCGGGTCGCGCGGCGGACGGACCGGTGGGTCAGGCTTCGGGCGGCTGCCCCATGCCCGGGAGCGGCTCGGTGCCCAGCCCGCGGCCGGTCTCGAGCATCAGCTGCCAGGCCTGCGCACGGTCGTTCTGGATGCGCCCGTCGAGGATGGCGTCCTTGATCACCGTCTTGATGTCGCCGATGAGCTTGCACGGGCCGATGCCGAAGGCGCGCATGATGTCCTCGCCGGTCACCGGCGGCTGGAAGTTGCGGACGCGGTCCTTCTCCTCCACCTCCT
>JAFDZF010000080.1 GCA_018267055.1 Bacteroidota bacterium | reverse complement strand
CGTCCGGTCCCCGGTCTACCAGTTCAGGGCCTTCTTGTAGTAGCGGGGGAAACGGAGGCGCTTGCGGGCCTCCCGGATGAACTGGTCGAGCAGGGGGGTGCTCACGTCGTACACCTCCTGTGTTTCCGTGCGGGTGGTCTTCTTGGAGCTCATCGGGATCGGGTTTTCATCCATGCGGACGCTACAAGATTCCGGCAGTGTCGCCTTGTCGCGTCGCCTGATCGGGGGAATCCTATACACGTCAAACAGCCCCGTCCCGGGCGGTCCGGGCGGGCGCGTGGAGCGGTCCCGGGCACCGGATGGATAAACTTGTTCCCCCGCCCGAAGGGTCCTCCTTGCCAGCGTTCGCCGACATCATCCTCCCGCTCGCCGTGCCGGGGCTCTTCACCTACGCCCTGCCCGAGGCGCTCGTCCCGCGGGTGGTGCCCGGGGTGCGGGTGGTGGTGCCCTTCGGCCGCGGCCGGAAGCTCTACAGCGGCCTGGTGCGGCGCGTGCATGGCGAGCGCCCCCTGGCCCGCGAGGCCCGGGACGTGCTGGACGTGCTGGACACCTCGCCCCTGGTCACCGAACACCAGCTGGCCTTCTGGGAGCGCCTGGCCGAGCATTACCTGTGCACCCTGGGCGAGGTGATGCTGGCCGCCATCCCCGGCATGCTGGTGCTGAGCAGCGGCACCCGGCTGGTGGCCGCACCACAGGCCGCCGCGGCATGGACCGGTGATCCCCGGCGCGACCTCCTGCTCGAAGCCCTGGAGCGGCGTGAGGAGCTCACGTTGGATGAGGCGGGCCAGCTGCTGGGGCTGCGCGATCCCATGCCGGTGGTCAAGCAGCTGCTCGATGCGGGCGCCCTCATGCTGGCGGAGGAGATCCACGAGCGGTTCACGCCGCGCCTGGAGCGCTATGTGCGCCTGACGGAAGCCGCCGCGACGGAGGATGCTTTGCACGGCTGGTTCGACCGCCTGGCGCGTGCGCCGAAACAGCTCCACCTGCTGATGCGCCACGTGGAGCTGAGCCGCTGCCTCAGCGACGATCCCCGGGAAGTGAAACGCGACCAGTTGCTCCGCGCCAGCGACGCCAGTGCGGCCGAGCTGACGCGCCTGTGCGAAAAGGGCGTGTTCGAGGTGTACGAACGGCCGGCGGGCACGCCCGCGGACGATGCCCCGCGCCGCGCCGGGGTATCGCTCTCCGAAGCGCAGCAGACGGCCCTGGCCCAGGTGCGGGCCGGGTTCGTGGAGAAACCCACCGTGCTGCTGCACGGGGTCACCGCCTCGGGCAAGACGGAGCTCTACATGGAGCTGATCGCCGAGGCGCTGGAACGGGGCGAGCAGGTGCTCTACCTCCTGCCGGAGATCGCCCTCACCACCCAGGTGATCGGGCGGTTGCGCGCGCGGTTCGGCCCGTCGGTGGCGGTGTTCCATTCCCGGCTCTCGCAGCGCGAGCGCACCGAGCTCTGGCTGCGGATGCTGCGCGAGCCGCAGGCGCATCCGGTGGTGGTGGGCGCCCGCTCCGCGCTCTTCCTGCCGTTCCACCGCCTGGGGCTGGTGCTGGTGGACGAGGAGCACGACCCCAGCTACAAGCAGCACGACCCCGCCCCCCGCTACCACGCGCGCGACATGGCCGTGGTGCTGGCGGCGGGCCATGGGGGCCGGGTGCTCCTGGGCTCGGCCACTCCCAGCATGGAGAGCCTGTTCAACGCCCGTTCCGGCAAGTACGGCTTCGCGCAGCTCACCGTGCGCTTCGGGGACGCGGTGCTGCCCCTGATCGAGCGGGTGGACCTCACCGAGGCCCGCAAGCGGAAGCGGATGCAGGGCAACTTCTCCGAGACCCTGCTGGACGCCATGCGACGGGCGCTCGCGCGCAAGGAGCAGACGATCCTCTTCCAGAACCGGCGCGGCTACGTGCCCGCCTGGCAGTGCGAGACCTGCGGCTGGATCCCCGAGTGCGAGCACTGTGACGTGAGCCTCACCTACCACAAGCAGGACCATGACCTGCGCTGCCACTACTGTGGCCGGGCCTATGCGCCGCCGACGCAATGCAAGGCCTGCGGGAGCAACCGGCTGCGCATGCTGGGCTTCGGCACGGAGAAGATCGAGGAGGAGCTGGCCCTCCTGTTGCCCGAGGCCCGCATCGCCCGCCTGGACCAGGACACCACCCGCGGCAAGCACGCCTTCGAGCGCATCCTGGGCCGCTTCGGCGAAGGGGCCGTGGACATCCTCGTGGGCACCCAGATGGTGACGAAAGGACTGGACTTCGACCAGGTGACCGTGGTGGGTATCCTTAACGCCGATCACCTCATGCGGTTCCCCGACCTGCGGGCCCACGAGCGGGCCTTCCAGATCATGGCGCAGGTGGCGGGCCGCAGCGGCCGCAAGCGCGACCCCGGCCGCGTGCTCATCCAGGGCCGCGACATCCACCACCCGGTGATCGGGCTGGTGGTGGCGCACGATGTGGACGGCATGTACGAGCGTGAACTTCCGCTGCGCCAGGCCCACGGCTATCCGCCCTTCTCGCGCCTGGTGCGGCTCACCCTCAAGCACCGCTACGAGGACCGGGTGCAGGCCACGGCCCAGGTGCTGGCCGCCGCCTTGCGCGAGCGCCTGGGCGAGCGCGTGCTGGGCCCGGAGCCGCCGCTGGTGGCGCGGGTGCGCGACAAGCACCTGCGCGACATCCTGCTGAAGCTGGACCGCCTGGCCTACCGGGGCGAGAAGGCCTTCCTCAGCGGCACGCTGGACCGCGTGTTCGCCGACCCGCGGCACAGCCCCGTGCAGGTGGTGGTGGACGTGGACCCCGTCTAGCGGGGCTCAGGCGTCGCCGTGCAGCCAGCGCATCGCCTCGTCCTCGTCGGCCACCACCTTGGTGGGGAAGGGGCGGGGGATGGACGCGTAGTACACCACGGCCACGTCCCGCAGGTGCGGGTCGGGGCACACGATTGCGGCCCGCGTCACCACGTCGTGCATCTCGATGGTGACATCCGTGGTGAGCATGGTGGGCTGGTAGTCGAAGCGCACGGGCAGGAACAGGATGAACGGCAGCCGCCTGCCGGCCATCACCCGGTTGCGCTCGCGGACCATCGTCACGGCCGCGGTGGTGTCGATCATCGCGCCGCTCATGATGTGCATCACGCAGACGCCATCCGCCCGGATATGGCAATCCTCAATGATGGACCTTCGTCCGTCCATATGATCTTTCACGATCGGGATCGTTGTTGGATAAGTTAAAAGAAGCGCATTCCATGGCCGGAATGGGGCATTGGGACGTGCAGGATACGAACAAACGGGTCTTCATCCGGGGTATCCTATCCGGCCGGGGGATGTTCCCGGGGCCGTATCCTGCCTTAGATCCGTGCCTGATAGGTATACAGTTCGTGGTAGCGCCCTTCCCGGGCGATCAGTTCGGCGTGCGTGCCTTCCTCCACGATACGGCCCTGTTCGACCACGAGGATCCGGGAGGCCTGGCGGATGGTGCTCAGGCGATGCGCGATCACGAACGTGGTGCGGTCACGCACCAGCTCGTTCAGGCTTTTCTGGATGTAGGCCTCGCTCTGCGTGTCCAGGTTCGACGTGGCCTCATCGAGGATCAATATCCGCGGATCGGCCAGCATGGCCCGGGCGATGGCCACGCGCTGCCGCTGTCCGCCGCTGAGCTTCACCCCGCGCTCGCCGATCACCGTGTCCAGCCCCTGTTCGAAGCGGTCCGTGAACTCGTCCACGTAGGCGGCCCGCACCGCGTTCAGCAGTTGCTCCTCGGTGGCCCCGGGCCGTGGGAAGAGGATGTTGGCCCGGATCGTCCCCTCGAACAGGAAATCGTCCTGCAGCACCACGCCCAGGTGCTTCCGGTAGCTGGCGAGCGACACCGTGGCCAGGTCGATGCCGTCCAGCGTGATGGTGCCCGAGGTGGGGGTGAGGAAGGTGGCCGCCAGCCCCGCGATGGTGCTCTTGCCCGAGCCGGAGGTGCCCACCAGGGCGATGACGGAACCGGCCGGCGCGTCGAAGCTGATGCCGTGCAAGACCTCCTTGCCCTCCTCATAGGCGAAGGTGACGTCGCGGAACCGGATGTCGCCCTTGACCTCCTGGAGCTGCACGGGCCGCTCCTCGGGCCGGTCCTCGGGCTCCAGGGCCAGGATCTCCTCGGTGCGGTCCAGCCCGGCGAAGGCCTCGGTGAGCTGGCTGCCGATGTTGCTCATCTGCACGATGGGCGCGATCATGAAGCCGAGGTACAGGGTGAAGGAGAGGAACTCGCCGGGGGTGAGGGAGCCGCCCACCATCTGGTAGCCGCCGATGCCCATGATGCCCGCACTGGCCAGGCCCAGCAGCAGCGTGGAGGAACTGGTGATGAGGGCGGTGGAGGTGAGGCTCTTCTTCACGTTCTGGAACAGCCGGTCCACCCCCTCCTGGAAGGTGGCGTTCTCCTGCGCCTCCGCGTTGAAGCCCTTGATCACCCGCACCCCGTTGAGCGATTCGGTGAGGCGGCCGGTGACCTCGGCATTGATGACGCCCCGCGTGCGGAAGATGGGCCGGATGCGGCCGAAGGCCGTGCGTGCGATGATGGCGAAGATGCCCACCGGCACCAGCGTGTACAGCGTCATCAAGGGGCTGATGCGGATCAGCAGCACCAGCGAGACCACCGCCGTGATGGTGCCGCCCACCAGCTGCACCAGGCCGGTGCCCACCAGGTTGCGCACGCCCTCCACGTCCGTCATGATGCGCGAGACCAGCGCGCCGCTCTTCGCGTTGTCGAAATAGCTCACCGGCAGCGAGAGGATCTTCCGCTGCACCTGCGCCCGCAGCTGGCTGATGAGGAGCTGCGCCTCCACGCTGAGCAGCTTGGTGAGCAGGAACGAGGTGACGCTCTGCACGACGATGGCGCCCACCACGGCGAGGAGGAGGAGCTTCAGCATCCCCAGGTCGTGCTTCCCCACCACGTCGTCCATGAGGTACTTGGTGGCGCCCGGCAGCACCAGGCTGGCGGCGCGGCTGATGGCGATCAGCACCAGCCCCGTGGACACGCTCCGGCGGCGCGGCCAGATGAACTGCCGGAAGGCCTTGCGCCACGACATCTTCCTCCCATGGCCAGGGGGCGAGGCGTTGTCGGGAAGGGGCGTGCTGTCCCGTCTGGTGCGGGGCGTGCGCTCGGCGCGGGCGAGGGAGGTCGGGGTCTTGACGATCACGGGCGAACGAAGGTAGCGGAGCGGCCAGGGGGCGCTGCGGTACAAGGACGTGCAGGGGACCGGATCCCTTCACCCGGTGCTCCGCTCCATGCCGCTGCCCCGCAGGAACAGGGCATACCCGGCGGCCACCGCCCCGCGCATGGCGATGGACGCCCAGATCCAGGGCGTGAGCACCCCGTGGAGGACCCACCAGGCATCGGCCACCAGGGTGCACACGAGGTACCCGGCGAGGCAGGCGAGCACGGCCCGCAAGGCAGGGCCCGGCGGTGCGGAGGCGGCCATCCAGCTCAGCACGCCGAAGGTGCCCACGAACACCCCCAATCCCGTCGGGAACAAGGCCATCGACGGGCCCGCCACGTGGATGAACCAGGCGATCAGCCGGTCGCCGCAGAAGAAGGCGAAGAGCGCCCACGCCACCTGCAGGGCACCCGCGGCCCGCATGTAACGCCGCCGCGCACGGTCCAGGCCGTTCATACGGGAAAGTAGGCTGCGCTCCGGTGCTGCCGCCATCATTCGCAGGGCGGACCCCGGGATCTTGCCCGCTTCGCACCTACCTTCGGTCATGGTGCTTTCCCCGCAGGTGTTCTTCCTCGTCCTCGGTGTTTCCGAGGTGGGCCTGGCGCTCTTCAAGCGGTCCACCGCTTCCGCCCGCAGCGCCGACCGCGGATCGCTCGCATTGCTCTGGGCGGGCATCGGGGCGGCCATCTACGCGGCGATCCACGTCTCCTTCGCCCTGCCGCGGTTCGCCGTGCCCTATTCCCCCGTGGTGTACGGCCTGGCCATCGTGCTATTCCTGGCAGGCCTGGCGCTGCGGTGGTGGTCCATCGTGCACCTGGGCCGCTTCTTCACGGTGGACGTGGCCATCGCCCAGGACCACCGCATCGTGGACGACGGTCCCTACCGGCTCCTGCGCCATCCCAGTTACACCGGTGCGCTGCTGGCCTTCGTCGGCCTCGGCCTCATGCTCGGCAACTGGCTGGCCGCCCTGGTGCTGGTGGTGCCCGTGCTGCTCCTCTTCCTGCGGCGCATCGCCATCGAGGAGCAGGCCCTGGAGAGCGCGTTCGGCGAGGCGTACCAGGCGTACAGGTCGCGCACGAAACGCCTGGTCCCTTTCGTGTACTGAGGCCTCAGGGCTGCGCCGCCGGCGCCTTGGACAGCCGGAACCGCGCGCCGATCTGCACGTTGCCCTGCGCGAACCAGAACCGCTGCTCGGCCCGGTCGCGGTGGTCGGCGCTGGTGCGCACGTCCGGCAGGCCGATGTAGCCGCCCTTCGCTTCGGCCTGCAGGAGGAAACGATCGAAGAGGACGAGCACCGCCGCCACCCGCCCGCTGAGGCCATAGCCGGAGAGGTGGTAATCGTCGCTCAGCGGCTTGCCCAGGAAGCGGCAGGCCGTGCGCGGCAGCAGGATGCCCAGGCCCAGGCCCTCCGCAAGCTCCAGGGCCGCGTGCGAGCGGAAGAGCGTGGCCACCCGGTCGTGCCTGGATGCCTCGCCGTGGATGTAGTTCAGGCCATCGGAATGCTCATAGGTGAGGAAGGGTTCCGCCAGCGTCACGGGTGCGTCCACGTAGGTGCCGGCGTAGTCGCTCTGCGCGTCGGTGATGCGGCCGTCCATGTGTACCCGCTGGTCCTGCACCAGCACGTACTTCATGTGGTCGAAGCGCAGGGCGATGCTGTAGCGGTCGCTGAGGAAGTAGCGCAGCGTGAAGTTGGTCTGCGGGATGGTGATCCTCAGCGGGTTCAGGTAAGGGTCCACGCTCACCGCCGTGGGCCGGTCGGTGGCCTTCACGTCGCGCAGCGTGAAGTCGTGGTCGCTGCCGGTGAAGCGGATGTCGCACCGGGTGTACGCGCTGCGGTTCCAGCCCCAATCGACCTCGAACAAGCCCTTGTGCGTGGCGGCCTGGGCGTGGAGGTCCACCGCGGCCGACCCGGCGAAGGCGAGCAGCAGCAGGTGGGGGAGGCGCCCGGCCATGCGCCGAAGCTAAGGAGCGCCCGTTCCGGCACCCGCCCGCCAAAGAACGTTAACGCCGGTGGCCGTGGACAATAGCGGCCGCGCGGCCGTGTTGTGGCTTCATCCACATCCATCCCATGATCCATTCCTCCACGTTCTGGAAGCAGCACTTCCAGCACAACCTCACGTTGCAGCGCGTCGACTGGACCGTTCCCCCCGCGATCGGCCCGGAGGAGAAGGGGCGCGTGCTCTACTCGCTCAAGGCCTGGCAGCTGGGCGAGACCAGTGATGGCCGCCACCTCCTGGCCGCCGCGCGGCGCCATGCGGTCCGGACCGGTGATCCGGTGTACGTGGAGGCGGTGCAGGAATTCATCCGCGAGGAGCAGAAGCACGGGGCCAACCTGGGCCGCTACATCGATGCCATCGGTGAGCGGCGCGCGCGCAGCGACTGGGGCGATACCCTCTTCCGCAAGGTGCGCTATTTCAACCGCAGCATGGAGCTCTGGACCATCACGGTGATCATCGTGGAAAGCGCGGCGCAGGTGTTCTACCAGGCCCTGCACGATGCCACGCGGTGCCCGCTGCTCCGTTCCATCTGCACCGACATCCTCCTGGATGAGGCGCACCACATCAAGTTCCAGAACGAGCGCATGTGGACCATCTTCCAGCGCAAGGGCTTCTATTGGAAAGCGCTCTCGCTGCTGCTGTACTCCGTGCTGTTCTTCGGCATCCTGCACGCCGTCTGGTACGGCCACCGCAAGGCCTTCCGCGCCGGCGGGGTGGGGCGTGCCGAGTTCATGCGCCGGATGTACTACAAGTTCTTCACCACGGTGAAGTTCCTGCACCGCGCGCCGGAGGTGCCGCGGTTCGTGCTGGCGGGTGCTTGAGGCCCTCGGCTCACTTCGTGTCCGGCTCGAAGTCCAGCACCGGCGAGTTCATGCAGAAGCGCTTGCCGGTGGGCGGCGGCCCGTCGTCGAACACGTGGCCCAGGTGGCTGCCGCAGCGGCCGCACAGCACCTCGGTGCGCACCATCCCGTAGGTGGTGTCGCGCTCGTAGTCCACGCTGTTGGGCCGGATGGTCCCGAAGAAGCTGGGCCAGCCGCAGCTGCTGCCGAACTTGCTGTCGCTGCGAAAGAGCGCGTTGCCGCATACGGCGCAGTAGTAGGTGCCCAGGCCCTCGAAGTCCCAGTACTTGCCGGTGAAGGCGCGCTCGGTGCCCTTCTCCCGCGCGATCCAGTACAGGGTGTCGGGCAGGATGCGCTTCCACTCCGCGTCGCTCACGTTCAGCTTGGCGGTATCGGTGCGGCTGTAGTAGGGGTTGGCGGCGGTGTGCGGGTCCATGGCGGGGTGTTCGGTGCGTGGGGCGTTCTGCGCGCAGCCCAGCAGCGCAGTGAGCACGGTGCAGGCGAGGAAGGTGTGGCGCATGCACAAAGATCGTTCACGGGTCGCCGGATCCCCAGGGCCGCCGGCCGCCCGGATCGGCCGCTCCTGGAACGGGAACGCCCCACCGGCGGGCCTCCCGTTACCTTGGCGCCTCCCGTTCTGCCCGATGCGACCGTTCGACAGCGGACCGATCTACCGCGAGACGCTCATGGGCCGGCTCCCCGTGGAGCCGTGGAACACCTGGAGCAACATCGTCTTCCTGCTGGTGGTGGCCTACTGGGCCTGGCGGGTGTACCCGGACGTGCGGCGGCACGCCTTCCTGGCCGGTGCGCTGCCCGTGCTGTTCGTGGGCTTCGTTGGCGGCACGGTGTTCCACGGCACGCGCTCGCACGAGGCGTGGCTGCTGATGGACTGGGTGCCCATCGTGGTGCTGTGCATGGGCTGCATGGTGCTGTTCGCGCGGCGGGCACGGGTCGCCTGGCCGCTGCTCCTCTTCCTGGTCGCCCTGCCCTTCGTGCTGCGCTACCTGTTGTTGCAGGTGCTGCGCCTGCCGGCCACCGTGGTGATGAACAGCGGCTATGCGCTGCTGGGCCTTACAGTGCTGCTGCCCATCATGGCGCACCTCCGGCGCAAGGGCTGGCACCATTGGCCCTGGATGGCCGCCTCCGCAGCCTGTTTCGGCCTGGCGGTGACCTTCCGCAGCCTCGACCGCAGCGAGCTGCTCCGCTGGCTGCCCATGGGCACGCACTGGCTGTGGCACACCTTCGGCGGCGTGGCCGTGCACTTCCTCATCGGGTACATCTGGCGGGACGATGAGGCGCGGGCGGGGGTGCGGTCCGCGGTCGCTGCGAACGGCCGTGCGCTCAGGGACGCAGCTCGAACATGAGCTCCCTGCCGTCCGGGGTGGGACCCAGCTCCGCATAGCCGGCGCGGCGGTAGAAGGCCGTCGCCCGTGTGCCGGGGGCGGTGGTGAGCCGCAGCCGGTCCGCCCGCGTGAAGTACCAGGCGACCACGGCCTCGTGCAAGGCCCGCCCGATCCCCTTGCCTTCCTGCTCCGGCGCCACGAACAGGGCCCAGAGGTTCCGCCGCTCCACGTCCACCATGGCGAACCCGGTGATCGTACCGCCGCGGGCATGCACCCAGCTCATCGTGTCGCGTGCCAGGAAGGCGTGGTAGTCGGCTTCGGTCACCACCGACGGATCGCTCAGGCGGTTCTCGCGCACCCGCAGGCGGATGGCGTGGGCGGCGGGCACGTCCTCCGCACGCATCGGGCGGACGGCCCCGTTCATGCGCGGGCGGCCAGGGCCTCGATGATCGCCTTCGCCGCATGCGGGATCCGCGTTCCCGGCCCGTACACGTCGAAGCAACCGGCCTGCCGCAGGAAGGCGAAGTCGTTGGGAGGGATCACGCCGCCGGCCACCACCAGGATGTCGGGCCGGTGGTAGGTGTTCCGCAGTTCCTTGATCACCTCGGGCACCAAGGTCTTGTGGCCGCCGGCGAGGCTGCTGATGCCCAGCACGTGCACGTCGTTCTCGATGGCCTGCTTGGCCACTTCCTGCGGGGTCTGGAACAGCGGACCGATGTCCACGTCGAAGCCGATGTCGGCGAAGCTGGTGGCGATCACCTTGGCGCCGCGGTCGTGGCCGTCCTGGCCCATCTTGGCCACCAGGATGCGCGGGCGGCGGCCCGCCTCCCGGGCGAACGCATCGGCGAGGCGCATGGCCTCCTTCATCTCGGGGTCTTGCATGGCTTCCGCGGAATACACGCCGCTGATCGCGCGCGGCACGGCGCTGTAACGGCCGAAGGCCTTCTCCAGGGCGTCGCTGATCTCGCCCAGGGTGGCGCGGACGCGGGCGGCGTTGACGGCGAGCTCCAAGAGGTTGGCCTGGTCCGAAGGCTGCTTGGCCGTGTCCATCAATGCGTTCAGCGCAGCTTCCACCTTTTGGGCATCGCGCCCGGCCTTCAAGCCGTTCAACCTTTCGACCTGGGCTTCGCGCACCTTCGTGTTGTCCACCTCCAGCAGGTCCATCTTCGTCTCCTCCTCGGTCACGAAGGCGTTCACGCCGATGATGCGGTCCTTGCCGGTGTCGATGCGGGCCTGGCGGCGGGCGGCGGCCTCCTCGATGCGCATCTTGGGCAGGCCGCTTTCGATGGCCTTGGCCATGCCGCCCAGCTCCTCCACCTCCTGGATGCGCGCCCAGGCCTTGTGCGCCAGCTCGTGGGTGAGCCGCTCCACGTACCAGCTGCCGCCCAGCGGATCGATGAAGCGCGTGATGCCGCTCTGCTTCTGCAGGTAGAGCTGCGTGTCGCGGGCGATCTTGGCGCTGAAGTCCGTGGGCAGGGCGATGGCCTCGTCCAGCGAGTTGGTGTGCAGGCTCTGCGTGCCGCCCAGCGCCGCCGCCAGCGCCTCCACCGTGGTGCGCGCGATGTTGTTGAACGGGTCCTGCGCGGTCAGGCTCCACCCGCTGGTCTGGCAGTGCGTGCGCAGGGCCAGGCTCTTCCTGTCCTTTGCGCCCACCTCCTGTAGCAGCTTGCTCCACAGCAGCCGGCCCGCGCGCATCTTGGCCACTTCCATGAAGAGGTCCATGCCGATGCCCCAGAAGAAGCTGAGGCGCGGCGCGAACTCGTCCACCTGCATGCCCGCCGCGATGCCGGTGCGCACGTATTCCAGGCCGTCGGCCAGCGTGTACGCCAGCTCCAGGTCGGCCGGGGCCCCGGCCTCGTGCATGTGGTAGCCGCTGATGCTGATGCTGTTGAACCGGGGCATCTTCCGCGCGGTATACCGGAAGATGTCGCCCACGATGCGCATGCTCGGCCCCGGCGGATAGATGTAGGTGTTGCGCACCATGAACTCCTTCAGGATGTCGTTCTGGATGGTGCCCTGCAGCAGCTCCGGCGCCACGCCCTGTTCCTCCGCCGCCACGATGTAGAAGGCGAGCACCGGCAGCACGGCGCCGTTCATCGTCATGCTCACGCTCATCCGGTCCAGCGGGATGCCGTCGAAGAGGAT
>JAFDZF010000007.1 GCA_018267055.1 Bacteroidota bacterium | reverse complement strand
TGCCCAGGCCCACGGTGACCGCCCCCGGCAGCACGCACTGCAGCCACTTGGCCCGCCGGTGGCGGTCCACCTCGGCGAGGTGATCCCGGTATTCCTCGGAGACGGGCAGCAGCAGGCGGACGTCCATGGTGCGGCCCGGCTCCACCACCAGCGTGGTGTCCACCACCCGGCGCGTGGGCGCCCAGAAGCTGAAGTGGTGCGGACCCGGCGCCAGCTCCACTTCGGGCTGTTGCAGGCGGAAACCGTGGTCCAGCACGAAGGCGCTCCCTTTCGCCGGCTCCACCATCAGGCGCAGCCTCCCGGATCCCTGGGCGCATACGCCGGCCGCCGTCGACAGGGCGGCACAGAGGGCCAGGGAACGGAGGGCCTGCTTCATGCCTCCACTTCGTTCGCTTCGAGCTTGCGCGCGATGTCGCGCACGGCGTCGCCGGTGCTCACCGGGCCTTCGCCCTCCACCAGGTCCTTCTCCACCTTCAGGTTGCCGATGATGAACTCCTGGCGGTCGGGCGTGTTCTTGCCCATGTAGAACTCGAGCAGGTTCTGCACGCCCGCGTCCTTGGTGATCATCACCGGCTCCAGGCGGATGTCGGGGCCGATGAAGTGCTTGAACTCGTCGGGGCTGATCTCGCCCAAGCCCTTGAAGCGGGTGATCTCGGCGCTCTTGCCCAGCTTGGCCAGCGCGGCCACGCGCTCGCCCTCGGTGTAGCAGTAGATGGTCTCCTTCTTGTTGCGCACCCGGAAGAGCGGCGTCTGCAGGATGTAGAGGTGGTCGTTCTTCACCAGGTCGGGGAAGAACTGGAGGAAGAAGGTCATCAGCAGCAGGCGGATGTGCATGCCGTCCACGTCGGCATCGGTGGCGATGACGATGCGGTTGTAGCGCAGGCCGTCCATGCCGTCCTCGATGTCGAGCGCGGCCTGGACGAGGTTGAACTCCTCGTTCTCGTACACCACCTTCTTGGTGAGGCCGAAGCAGTTGAGCGGCTTGCCCTTGAGGCTGAAGACGGCCTGCGTCTCCACGTTGCGGCTCTTGGTGATGCTGCCGCTGGCGCTGTCGCCCTCGGTGATGAAGAGGGTGCTGTCCTGCTTGCGCGCGTCGTTCTTCGGGTCGCTCAGGTGGATGCGGCAGTCGCGCAGCTTGCGGTTGTGCAGGCTGGCCTTCTTGGCGCGCTCGCGGGCCAGCTTGCGGATGCCGCTGAGCTCTTTGCGCTCCCGCTCGCTCTCGAGGATCTTGCTCTGCAGCGCCTGCGTGGTCTCGGGGTGCTTGTGCAGGAAGTTGTCCAGCTTGGTAGCCAGGAAGTCGCCCACGAAGGAGCGCATGCTCTGCCCGCCGGGCTCCACCTCCAGCGAGCCGAGCTTGGTCTTGGTCTGGCTCTCGAACACCGGCTCGATCACCTTCACGCTCACGGCCGCTACGATGCCCGTGCGCACATCGCCGGCCTCCCAGTCCTTCTTGAAGTATTCCTTGATCACCTTGGCCACCGCCTCGCGGAAGGCGCCCTGGTGCGTGCCGCCCTGGGTGGTGTGCTGGCCGTTGACGAAGCTGTAGTACTCCTCGCCGTAGTGGTTGGCATGGGTCATGGCCACCTCGATGTCGTCGCCCACCAGGTGGATGATGGGGTACAGCGGCTCGCCGTCCATCTTGGTGGTGAGCAGGTCGAGCAGGCCGTTCTTGCTCTGGTACCGCTGCCCGTTATAGAGGATGGTGAGGCCCGTGTTCAGGTAGCAGTAGTTCCACAGCAGGCGCTCGATGTGCTGCTCGCGGAACTGGAAGTGCCGGAACATCTCCTCGTCGGGCTCGAAGGTCACGCGCGTGCCGTTGGCCTCGGTGGTCTTCTCCAGCTTGTTGTCTTTGCGCAGCACGCCCTTGTCGAACTCGGCGCGCTTCAGCTCGCCGTCGCGGACGCTCTCGATCTTGAAGTAATGGCTCAGGGCGTTCACCGCCTTGGTACCCACCCCGTTCAAGCCCACGCTCTTCTTGAAGGCCTTGCTGTCGTACTTGGCGCCGGTGTTGATCTTGCTCACCACGTCGATCACCTTGCCCAGCGGCACGCCCCGGCCGTAGTCGCGCACTTCCACCCGCGGGCCCTCGATGGAGACCTCGACCTTCTTGCCGTGGCCCATCACGAACTCGTCGATGCAGTTGTCCAGCACCTCCTTCAGCAGGATGTAGATGCCGTCGTCGTAGCTGGAACCGTCGCCCAGCTTGCCGATGTACATGCCCGGGCGCAGCCGGATGTGCTCCTTCCAGTCGAGCGACCGGATATGCTCTTCGCTGTAGTTCGTCCCGCTCATCGTTCCACGCCGGACCCCACTGTTTTCAAGGGTTCCGCAAGGGCGAGCGAAGTTACGGCCCCGGTCCCTGGGGGCTGCGGACCGCGGAAAAGCGGCTTTTCAACGATCGGCGGGAGTTTTCAACAAGCCCGGAGCTAGCCCGTGTGCCGCCGGAACACCGTCCGCCGCCGCTTCTCGTGGAGGAGGTCATAGCCGAACCACACCCGGAAGAGGTTGTAGTAGCGGCTGTAGAGGGTCTGCCCCTCATCGTTCATGCGGCCCAGCGCGCGGCTGCCCGACAGGCCGGCCACCAGCCCGTTGTTGAAGTCGTAGCCCACGCCCAGGTTGACGGCCAGCTCCACCCGCTTGTAGGGGTCGAGGTCCTTCACCGAGCTCTTGTAGCCCGCCGGCTGGTAGGTGCTGCCGTCCGGGCGGACGAAGGTGACCTGCCCTTCGTCGTTGGTACGGCCGGTGACGAGGTAGGCCGGCGTGAGGCCCAGGTCCACGTGCGCATTGCGCCAGAAGTAATAGCTGGCCTGCACGGGCACCTCGAGGTAGTGCAGCCGCGCCGTGGTGGTGCCCTTGTACAGGTAGGCCGTCAGCGTCGTGTCCAGCTCCATGCGCTCATAGTCCTGGTCGAACGTGCGGTACGACCAGTCGAGCCCCAGCCGGAACTGCACGATGTGCGAGCGGTCCGAGCGGTACCACACGCCGCCGTACACGCCGAAGCCGTTCACCGCGGGGATGTCCAGCCCTTCCGGCAGGTCCACCTTGAAGACCTGGCTCACCAGCGTGTACTGGGGACCGGCGAGCACGCCGAACTGCTGCTGGGCGTGGAGCGGCACGGAGATCGACAACAGGACGGGAACGATCAGGTAATGGAAGGATCGCATGGTGGTGATGGGACGCAACTTAGACAGCAGCGGGCAGAAATAGTTGCCCCGCACCCACCGTCACGTGGAGGGCCACGCCCGCCGCTTCCGCGCGTGCCCAGGAACGACGAAGGGCCGTCCGCACGAGCGGACGGCCCTTCGGGATGGCCGATGTCCTATTTCAATCCCCGTTTCTTCAGCAGCGGGCCCACTTCGGCCGCGCGGCCGCGGAAATCGAGGTACAGCTGCATGGCATCCTTGCTGCCGCCCTTGGAAAGCACGGTGCCGCGGTAGTGCATGCCGTTGTCACGGGTCATGCCGCCGTGCTCCTTGAACCACTCGAAGGCATCGGCCTCGAGCACTTCGCTCCAGAGGTAGGCGTAGTAGCCGGCAGCGTATCCGCCGCCCCAGATGTGCGAGAAGTAGGGCGTGCGGTAGCGCGGGAGGACCGCAGGCAGGTCGAGGCCGTACTTCTTCAGCGCCGCCTGCTCGAACGCCTCGGGGTCCTGGAGCGGAGCGTCGGCGGGGAGCATGTGCCACTGCAGGTCCAGCAGCGCCGCGGCGAGGTACTCGGTGGTCATGAAGCCCTGGTTGAAGGTCTGGCTGTTGCGGATCTTCTGCACCAGCGCCTGCGGCATGGGCGCTCCGGTCTTGTAGTGCTTGGCGTAGTGGGCGAGCACGCGCGGCTCGAGCGCCCAGTTCTCGTTGAACTGCGAGGGGAACTCCACGAAGTCGCGCGGCACGTTGGTGCCCGAGAAGTAGGGGTAGCGCACCTGGCTCAGCAGCCCGTGCAGCGCATGGCCGAACTCGTGGAAGAGCGTGGTCACGTTGTCGAAGCTGAGCAGCGTGGGCTGGCCCGCCACCGGCTTCGGCACGTTCATGTTCTGGGTGACCACCGGCTGCAGGCCGAGCAGGCCGCACTGCTCCTGGAAGCCGTCCATCCAGGCGCCGCCCTGCTTGCTGTCGCGCTTGTAGTAGTCGCCATAGAACAGGCCGATGGGCGAGCCGTCGGCGTCGATCACCTCGAACACGCGCACGTCGGGATGGTACACCGGGATGTCGGTGCGCTCCTTGAAGGTGATGCCGTACAGCTCCTTCGCGGCATAGAACACGCCGTCCTGCAGCACGCGCTCCAGCTCGAAGTACGGTTTCATCGCGGCCTCGTCCAGGTCGTACTCCGCCTTGCGCACCTGCTCCGCATAGAAGTCCCAGTCCCAGGGCGCCAGCTGGAACCCGCCCTTCTGCTTGTCGATGAGCGCCTGCAGCTTGGCTGCTTCGGCCTTGGCGTTCGCGGCGGCGGCCGGGGCCATGTCGCTCAGCAGCTTCACGGCCGCCTCGGGCGTCCGCGCCATCTGGTCGTCCAGCGAATAGGTGGCGTAGTTGGGGAAGCCGAGCAGCTTCGCCTTCTGCGCGCGCAGCTGGGCCAAGCGGGCCACCGTGGAGCGGCTGTCGGTGGCGTTGCCGCGCGCGCCCCGGGCGATGGAGGCCTTGTAGATGCGCTCCCGCAGCGCCCTGTCCTTCAGCGATGCGAGCACCGGCTGGGTGGTGGTGTTCTGCAGGGTGATGAGCCATTTGCCGGCCATGCCCTTCGCCTGGGCGGCCTCCGCCGCGACGGCGACCTCGCCCTCGTCCAGGCCGTCGAGCTCTTCCTTCCGCTCCACCACCACGGCCGATGCGTTCGCCTCTTTCAGCAGGTCGTTGCTGAACTTGGTGGTGAGGTTCGATTCCTCCTCGTTGAGCTTGCGCAGCTGCTCCTTGCCGGCCTCATTGAGCAGCGCGCCCGAGCGGACGAAGCGCGTGTAGTAGCGCTCGATGAGCCGCGTGGAGGGGCTGTCCAGGCCGAGCGTGGCCCGCTGGTCGTACAGGGCCTTGATCCGCGCGAAGAGCTTGGGGTCCATCGTGATGGCGTCGTCGTGCGCGGCGAGCTTGGGGGCCAGCACCGCCTTGTCGGCCTGCAGGCTGTCGTTGGTGTTGGAGCTGGTGAGGTTGAAGAAGATGCGGCTGGCCCGGATGAGCTCCTGGCCGCTGCGCTCCATCGCTTCGATGGT
>JAFDZF010000079.1 GCA_018267055.1 Bacteroidota bacterium | reverse complement strand
TGCCGTGTGCTGAGGCGTTCCAGGAAGTTGTTGAGGATGGGCGCCCGCTCGCGCACATAGGCGTGGTGCTTCCGCACGATGTGGTTCACCAGCCGGTCCAGCGTCCAGCCGGACGGGTCGTCGCGGCCGTCGCGAGGGGGCGCAGTGGCTGTTTCCAGCTCGCGGACCAGGTCGGCCAGGTCCACGTGTGCGGCGGCACAGGCCTCCGCCAGGGTGAGCCGTCCCTGCCGGGCGGGATCGATGCCCTTGCGGAAGAGCAGGGCGGCGGCGCGTGGGTCGTCGGCGGCCAGGTGCCCTATGGGGCGGTCCCGGGCGATGATCAAGGGGGCGTTCATCGGATGAAGCGTTCGGGGTGCTCGCGGGAAAGGGTGATGCGTTCCAGGAACAGGGTGGCCATCCGCTCGGCGTTGTCCAGGGCCAGCTCCGCCACCGGCCCGCTGAAATGGGCGCGCACCGTGGCGCGGAACAGCAGCAGCCACCGGTCGAAGTGCCGCTGCTCCACGGGCAGGCCGAGGTGCGGCCGCAGGGGCGCGCCGAAATAGCTCCGCGCATCGATCAGCACCGTGCCCCAGAAGGTGTACATCTTCGCCAGGTGCTCCGGCCAGCGGTCCCGGATCGCACCGTTGAAGATGCCGCCCAGCAAGGGATCCACGCGCACCTGGCCGTAGAACGCGTCCACCAGCAGGCGGATGTCGTCCGGGGTGGCGATGTCGGGCTTGGTCGGGGAGGGGTTCATGCGGTGGCCGGGTCCCAGAAGAGGGTGAAGTAGAACAGCGCGAAGCCGATGAAGGCGATCACCAGGGCCCACACCCAGGCGGGGATGCCCTTGGGATCCTCCGAGCCGGTGACGATGAACACATCCTTGCGCTCGCTGCCATAGGCGTTGATGGTGATGGGCACGCGGTCGTCCACCACCTCGCCGGGCTTCAGCCCCAGCACGGTGATGGAGGGACCATTGCGCACCTCGAAGGGGATGGTGCGCACCCCTTCGACACCGCTGGTGGAGCGGGCCACCACGCGCAGGGTGTGCGGCCCGTCGGGCAGCTTGGTGGTGTCGAATAGGAACCGCACCGGCGGCTTGAACTCGCCGAAGGGGACGGGGTCGTCGTCGACGAACACCCGGATGTTCCGTTCAGTGGGCATGGGCATCGTGCAGGATGGTGCGTTTGATGTGATCGCCGTTCCGCTCGCCGGGCCGGACCAGCATCCGCGCGGCGAGGAACAGGGTGATGCCGACCAGGCCTACGGCGGCCCAGATGATAGGCATGTCCCAGGCGCTCTGCGGGCCGGTGCCGTGCGTGATGCCGCGCAGCGGCGCCGGCTGGGCCCGCTGGCAGGTCTCGCAGGCCAAGGAAGCATGCCCGGCGAGCAGCAGGAGGAGGGCGAGGAACGGTCTCATGGCACGATCAGGGTCTCGGGGGCGATCTGCGCGCGCAGCGGGGCCACCGCCCCGGGCTCGACGGCCGGTGCCTTGTTGCCGAAATGGCTGCGCACATAAGTGGCCACGGCGGCGATCTGCGCATCGGTGAACTGCGCGGCCTGCGGCGGCATCACGCCGTATTCGGCGCGGGCGTCGTAGCCGCCGAGGACGATGGACAGCATCTGTGTGGGGTCCTCCGCGTTCACGATGGGACTGCCCGCCAGCGGCGGGAAGGCGCCGGCCAGGCCCTGTCCTTCGGACTGGTGGCAGGCGGAGCACGTGCCTTTGAAGAGGGCTTCGCCATCGGCCGCCGCATCACCGCCCGTCCCTTGCTCAGCCTTCTCCGGCCCGCGCGGCGAAGGCAGGAAGGCCGGTGCCGTGCCATCGGGCAACGGCGCCTGTCGCAGCGAGGTGAGGTAGGCCACCAGGTCCAGGGCTTTCGGCGTGGCCACCACCACGTGCGCGGTATCGCTCAGCCGCTCCTTCGGCACGGGCACCACCACGGCATCGGCCGCCGGATGGGCGGTCTCCTCGAACAGCCATCCGTAGCGCGGCATGATCGAGCCCTTCACCACCATGCGCGGGTCGTAGAGGTGCAGCAGGTGCCATTGCGCGCCGGGCTGCCGCTGCCCCACGTTGGTGAGGTCGGGGCCCGTGCGCTCGCTGCCCAGGACCGAGGGCGAAGCGCGCCAGACGTCCAGCCGCTGCTTGCTGTAGGCATAATCGCTGGGGATGCTGGGCCGCGCGCCCCAGGGCTTGTCCATCGCGATGTTGCGCACTTGCTGGGTGTGGCACGCGGCGCAGTTCTCGGCCACGTACACTTCCAGCCCGCGGCGCTGCTCGGGCGTCATCTTCGGCATGTCCGGCAGGGGCTGCGTGCCATCGCTCAGCGCGCTCGCCGGCATGATGGCGATGCCCATGCTCAGCAGCACGAACACCAGGAGGGCGACGTTCACCAGGTTGCGGTGGTCCTTATGGAAGTTCAGCATGGGGGCGGACGGGGATGATCGGATCGGGATGCACCGCCTGGCCGGTGACGGGGACCGCCGTGCGCGCGCCGCGCACCATGGTGCGGAAGTTCCAGGCGAAGAGCAGGTGGGAGAGGAACATGAGCGAGCCGCCGATGGCGCGCCAGGCCCAGAAGGGGCGCGTGCCGGTCACGGTGTCCACGAACGGCTTGCCGTCCATCCACTGCAGGCCCTTGATGGTGCCCCCCGCCATCAGCGAGATCATGTAGGCGAAGAGGCCCACGAACGCCATCCAGAAGTGCGCGCCTACCAATAGCTGCGAAGGCTCACGGCCGGTGATGCGCGGCAGCACGGCATACATGCAGGCCCAGAGCGCGAACGCCACGATGCCGTACATCGTCATGTGCGAATGCGCCACGTTGAAGTCGGTGAAGTGCCACAGGTGGTTGGTGAAGCGGAAGGCCTGCAGGCTGCCCTGCGTGCTGCCCACGAAGTAGAACACCACCGCCACGAGGAAGAAGGGCAGCACGTAGCTGTTGCCGATGGCGCGCCAGCTGCCCCGCATCGTCATCAGGAAGTTGGTGGTGCCCGCCACCACGGGGATGAACATGCCCGCGCTGAACACGATGGCCACCGTCTGCAGCCACCACGGCAGGGGCGCGAACACGAAGTGGTGCGTGCCGATCATGGTGTAGAACAGCATCTGCGTCCAGAACGCCAGAACCCCCAGCGAGTAGGAGTGGATGGGCTTGTTCAGCGCCGAGGGCAGGTAGTAGTAGAGCAGGCCCAGCGTGAAGGTCATGAACCACATGCCCACGCCCTGGTGCATGTAGTACCCCTGGATCACCGTTTCGCCCAGGCCGTTCTGGTACCACGGCAGGTAGCCGATGGTCGCGAGCACGATGGTCCACACCAGCGCGGCGAGGATGTACCAGTTGCTGATGTAGATCTCGCCGATCCGCCGCGCCGCCACCGTGCGGTAGAAGTTGCGGAAGGTGAGGATGAGCCCCAGCGCGAAGGGCAGCATGGCGGGCCAGATGTACTCGCGGTATTCGCCCCCGCCGTTGTTGATCCCCGCCATCAGGCAGAGGTTCCCGGCCACCACCGAGAGGTTGATGAGCCCCCAGGCCCACCAGCCCATGCGGTAGCTGTGGACCGTGGTGCCCGACGTGCGCGCCACCACGAAGTAGCCCAGGCCGATCATCGCCAGCGAGGTCCAGCCCCAGAACACCGTGTTGGTGTGCACCGGCCGCAGCCGGCCGAAGGAGAGCCATGGCACCTGGTCCATGTCGGGCCACACGAACTTCATGCCCACGTACTGGCCCACGAGCGTGCCGAGGACCAGCCAGCCCACCGCGGCGGCCAGGTACCAGATGACCAGCTTGCGCAGCTCGGCGGGCACCTCCAGCCGTTGGCGGCTCCGCTTCTTCTCGTCCACCAGGGGGATGTCCGGCTCGCTCACCGCCTGTTCCACCAGACCGCGCGGGTCGTCGCTCGCCGCGGTGCCGCCCAGCTCATCGCCCTGCAGCCGATAGGAGGAGCGCGCGTGCCGCCCGGTGCCGTTCGTGCCGTTCCGCCCGCGCTTCAGCGTCCGGAGCAGCCGGTCCACGCGCGCGGCGATCACCAGCACGGCCACGAAGAGCACGATCCCCAATAGCACCAGGGTGCCGGCGATGCCGGGCTGCGTCAGCACCTCCATGCCCGTTCCGGCGCGCACGGGGATCGCACAGGCCGAGAGGAGCAGGAGCGCCCATTTGCGGAGTATCGGATCTTTTTGTCCTGAAAATGGGTACGGCTTCATCTACTTGAGGAAGGTCACGCCCCGCTCCAGGTCCATGGACAGGTCGTGCAGGTTGGTGGATTCGAGCATGATCCGCAGGTTCTCGCGCACGTGCTGGAACTGCTCGTGCAGGGGGCAGGGCTTGCGCGCGTTGCACTGGGGAAGTCCCATGCCGCATCCGCGGTACACGTCGTCGTTGTCGATGGCCTTCACCACCATGCTCAAGGTCACCTGGCGCGCCTTCTGCGGGGGAAGGTCGAACCCGCCGCCGGGACCTTTCACGGAATCGAGGAGGCCGGCCCGCACCAGCTGCTGCAGCACCTTCGCGGTGAAGGCCCGCGGTGTGCCGGTCCGCTCGGCGATCTCCACTAGGGCCATGCGGCGTCCCTTCCGTCCTTCCATCGCGAGGAGGGTGATGGCCCGGATGGCGTATTGGCAGGCCTTGGAGAACACGGGGCAAATATAGGATGTTCTTATCCGAAATTAGGTCTCCCTTCCCGGGATGCTGGGCCGGGGAAGGAGCGGGCCTGCGTCGCGACCGCTATTTTTCCTGCATGGACCTGACCCGCATCCGCACCCAGGCGGACTATGATGACGCCTACCGACGGAGCGTCGCCGACCCCGAAGGCTTCTGGGCCGCCCAGGCCACCGGCTTCACGTGGAAGAAGCGCTGGGACCGCGTGCTGGAGCATGACTTCAAGCAGGGGAGGACGCAGTGGTTCATCGGCGGGTCGCTCAACATCACGGAGAACTGCCTGGACCGGCACCTGGCCACGCGCGGCGACCAGGTGGCGCTGATCTGGGAGCCGAACGACCCGCAGGAGCCCGCGCAGCACATCACCTACCGGGAGCTGCATGCGCGCGTCTGCCGCTACGCCAACGTGCTGCTGCGGAACGGCGTGCGGAAGGGCGACCGCGTGTGCATCTACATGCCCATGATCCCCGAGCTGGCGGTGGCCGTGCTGGCCTGCGCGCGCATCGGCGCGGTGCATTCCGTGGTGTTCGCGGGCTTCAGCGCGCAGAGCATCGCCGACCGCATCCTCGATGCCGATGCGGCTTTCGTCCTCACCAGCGACGGCATGGCGCGCGGGGCGCGGAAGGGGCCGGTGAAGGGCCTCGTGGACGAAGCGCTGGCCGGCTGTCCCGGCGTGAAGCGCGTCATCGTCGCCCGGCACACCGGCGACCCCGTGGCGATGCAGGCCGGCCGCGACGTCTGGCTGCACGAGGAGCTGGCGCACGTGGATGCGGACCGCCCGGCCGAGGCGATGGACAGCGAGGACCTGCTGTTCATCCTCTACACCAGCGGCAGCACCGGCAAGCCCAAGGGCGTGGTGCATACCTGCGGCGGCTACATGGTGTACGTGGACCACAGCTTCCGCAACGTGTTCCAGTACAACGACGGCGACATCTTCTGGTGCACCGCCGATGTCGGCTGGATCACCGGGCACAGCTACCTCATCTATGGACCCCTGCTCGCGGGCGCCACCACGCTGATGTTCGAGGGCATCCCCACCTACCCGGACGCCGGGCGCTTCTGGCAGGTGGTGGACAAGCACCGGGTGAACATCTTCTATACCGCGCCCACGGCCATCCGCAGCCTCATGGCGCACGGCCTGGCGTTCGTGGAGCCCTGCTCGCTCGCTTCGCTGCGGACGATCGGCAGCGTGGGCGAGCCGATCAACGAGGAAGCATGGCATTGGTACAAGCAGCACATCGGCAAGGGCCGTTGCCCCCTGGTGGACACGTGGTGGCAGACGGAGACCGGCGGCATCCTCATCTCCTCGCTCGCCGGCGTCACCGACGAGAAGCCGAGCCATGCGGCCTGGCCGCTGCCCGGCGTGCAGCCCGTGCTGCTCACGCCCGAAGGGAAGGAGATCGCGGAGAACGACGTGGAGGGCCTGCTGGCGATCAAGTTCCCCTGGCCGTCGATCATCCGCACCACCTACGGTGACCACGAGCGCTGCCGCCAGACCTACTTCAGCAGCTACCCGGGCTACTATTTCACCGGCGATGGGGCACGCCGCGATGCCGACGGGCGCTACCGCATCATAGGCCGCGTGGACGATGTGATCAACGTGAGCGGCCACCGCTTCGGCACGGCCGAGATCGAGAACGCGATCAACGAGAGCGACTTCGTGGTGGAGAGCGCCGTGGTCGGCTATCCGCACGACATCAAGGGCCAGGGCATCTACGCCTATGTGATCACCGACCGGCCGGTGACCGATGCGGAGGCCGTCCGTGCGGACATCGTGGCCATGGTGACCAAGGTGATCGGCCCCATCGCGAAGCCGGACAAGATCCAGTTCGTGAGCGGCCTGCCGAAGACGCGCAGCGGCAAGATCATGCGGCGCATCCTGCGCAAGGTGGCCGAAGGCGAGATGAGCAGCCTGGGCGACACGACGACCCTGCTGGACCCCGCGGTGGTGGAGGAGATCAAGGCGGGCCGCATGTGAGCCGCGTTACGGATCGTCCGGGCGGGCATTCCCCCTCCTGATGCCGCTCCTCCTTCGCCTATGTATGCTGGCCGCCCTGGCCGGGCCGCTGCGTTCCTCGGCGTGCACGATGTTCAAGGTCACCCACCAGGGGAAGACCCTCGTGGGGAACAACGAGGACAGCTGGAGCCTCGACCCGTGGATCCGCTTCGAGCGCGGGCCCGTCGGCGGGCACGGTGCGGTGTACGTGGGGCACCGCGATGGGCGGGTGCAGGGCGGCATGAACGACGCCGGGCTGATGTTCGACGGTTTCGGCGTGCCCGCCAAGCCGATGCGGCCCCTGCCCGGACGCTTGCCCATGGGTGACACCGATGCCTTGATGAAGCGCATCCTGCGGGAATGTGCCGACGTGGATGACGTGGAGCGCTTGCTGGCCGCATACGACGCGAGCCGCATGGCACAGGGCATGATCGTGTTCGTGGACCGGGCGGGCCGCTACCTGGTGCTGGAGGGCGATACGCTGCTGCGGGGTGACGACCCGACGTACGTCTTCGGCAATTTCCGGCCGTCGCAATGCGCCGACCTGGATGCGGTGCCGATCGCCCGCTACCAGCAGGGGCGCGCTTTCCTGGCCTCCCACCGGGACACCACGCTGCGGTCCTGCACCGCGATGATGGACACCATGCGCGCCTGCCGGGCGAAGCTGGGCGAGGGCACGCTGTACACCAACATCTTCGACCTGGAGAAGGGCACCGTCCTGCTCTTCTTCTACCACGACTTCACCCAGGGACGGTCCTTCGACCTGCGTGCGGAACTGGCGAAGGGGGACCATACGCTGGATATGGCCGGGCTCTTTCCGCCCAATGCCGAGTTCCAGCGGCTGGCGCATTACCGCACGCCGTTCAACAGCCGCGTATTGCAGGGGCTGCTGGTGGGCAGCCTGGTGCTCGCGCTCCTGACCGGTGCGTACGTGACGATCGGCCTGGTCGCGGCCTTGTGGCGCAGGAGGCCCGCCGCATTCCCGCTGCGGGCCTTGCTGCTGGCCTGCGGGCTGTGCGTCCTCGTGCTGGTCCCGTTCCTGTTGTGGCAGGAGAGCATCTACTATTTCGGGATCAAGGACGGCCTGCATGGCTCCCCTTTCCCGTGGATCGCCTACGTGCCCTGGGAGATGGTCCTTTTCGGGGCACTGCTGCTGGCGGCCACCTACCGGCGCTGGAAAGCGCGGGCCGATGGCGGGCTCTTCCGCTGGGTGCTGACGGCCAATGCCATGCTGTACGTGGTGCTTCTCGGCTTGTTCGCCTACTGGGACCTGTTGTTGCCGCGTTGAGCGAAGGGGGTGGGGGAGAACGACGCCGGCCAGTGTCCGCTCACGCCGGCACGTACTCGCTCCGCGGATACCGCACGTGGCCGTGCTGCTTCATGTACAGGTCGTACACGATCCCGTCGGCCAGGCCCACCTTGGGCACGAAGACCTCCTCGATCTCGGCGCATTCCAGGATACGCAGGAAGATGTCCGCCGCGGGGATGATCACGTCGGCCCGGTCGGGCCGCAGGCGCAGCAGCTTCACGCGGTCCTCGAAGCTGTAGGCCGCGATGCGGTCGCGCTGGCGCCGGATGTCCACGCGCGACAGGGGCTCGCCGAAGGCATTGCCGTTCTCCTTGAAGATGCGGTTGATGTTGCCGCCGGTGCCGATGGCCATCAGGGCCCCGTGCTCCTTGCGCAGGTCCTCGAGGAACGCGCGCACGGACCCCCATTCGGCCTCGTTCACCTTGCCCTTCAGTGCGCGCACCGTGCCGATGCGGAAGGAGGCGCTCTTCACGCGGCGCCCGCGCTCGATCCAGGTGAGCTCGGTGCTGCCGCCGCCCACGTCGATGTAGAGGTAGCTGCGGTCCTTCAGCAGGTCCTGCGTCCAGAAGGTGCTCACGATCAGGTCCGCTTCCACGCGCCCGTTGATCACCTCGATGTGCACGCCGCTCTCCATCTCCACCCGCGCGATGATCTCCGCGCCGTTCACCGCCTCGCGCATGGCGCTGGTGGCGCAGCAGCGCATGTAGCGCACGCCGTACACCTCCGTCAGCAGGCGGAAGGCCTTCAGGGTCTTGATCAGGTAATCGCGCTTCGCATTGCCGATGGCGCCGCTCTCGAACACGTCCTCGCCGAGGCGGATGGGCACGCGCACGAGCGAGGTCTTCTTCACCACGGGATGGTCGTCGCGCTCCACCACGTCGCCGATGAGGAGGCGCACCGCGTTGGACCCGATGTCGATGGCGCCGTATGTGAGCGGATGATCGATGCAACGAAAGTACTCCCCCTGGGCCCTCGCGTGCGCGCGTGCCGCCGATCGGTACTTCCGGCGCGAGGATGACGCATCCATGACACGCGGGAGCGGCGCATACCACGATCGTGGTAGTCGAATACTACGATCACGGTATTGTGCCATGCGGCATGCCTCCGGTGCTTTGCGGCCACCATGAGAACACCGCTCCTCCTGCTCTTCGCAGCTCTCCAGACGGTCGCTTCCGCGCAGACCACCGTGACCATGACCACCGGCGCCGGGAACGCCCAGCAGACCTGGTACAAGCTCACCGACGATTCCCATACCACCGCCCCGCTGGCCGAGTGGGACCTCGCCTTCGAGATCAACGGCGGCTTCACCGTGGGCGTCCGTGCCAACACCCAGAAAGGCCTCGGCCTTTACCAGGCCCCCTATGCGGTGGCCGATTGGGCCGCCGTGGACACCAACGGCCTGGCCGCTTCGTGGGCCGTCCTCTTCGACTCCGACACCGATTGGAGCGCCGGCGCGTTCAACCGCGACGCCGATCCCGATGCCTTCAACCTCGGCTGGGGCATCTACAACATGGTGACCCACGTGGTGGCCGGTGACAGCATCTACGTGGTGCACCTGACGAACGGCGACTGGAAGAAGCTGCGCATCGACGCGCTCGCCGGCGGCGTGTACACCTTCACCTATGCGGACCTCGACGGCAGCGCCGAGCACACGGGCACCATCGCCAAGTCGGCCTATGAAGGGAAGAACTTCGCCTACTGGTCCTTCGCTACCGACAGCGCGCTGGACCGGGAGGTCGCCAGCGAGGCCTGGGACCTGCTCTTCACCAAGTACATCACCGACCTCGGCATCCCCTACGGGGTCACCGGCGTGCTCCACAACAAAGACGTTGAAGTGGTGCAGGTGAACGGCCTGCCCCCGGCGGAGGCCGAGATCGGCGGCGCTCCCTTCGAGCCGGCCATCAACACCATCGGCTACGACTGGAAGTCCTTCAGCATGTCCACCTTCCAATACGTGGTGGACGATTCGCTCACCTACTTCGTGAAGGACGTGCCCGGCAACCTGTGGAAGGTGGTCTTCACGGCCTTCGGCGGCAGCTCCACGGGTGACATCACCTTCACCAAGGAACAAGTGGGCACGGCCGGCATCCAGGACGGTACGGCGACCGGGGCCGGCTTCCAGCTGTACCCGAACCCGGCCGGCCAAGGGGCCGTGCAGCTGGTGATCGACGCCACCGCTTCCGATGCGCTGGTCTCCATCACCGACCTGGGCGGCCGCCTCGTGCGCCAGCAACGCCTCACCGGCCTCGCCGGCCTGACGACCCGTACCGTGGAGCTGGAAAGCGTGCCCGCCGGGCTCTATGCGGTGCGCGTGGACATGGCCGGCGCGAGCGTCGTCCGGAAGCTCATCGTGGAATGAGGTCCGTGCGGTCGCTGATCGCGGTGTGCGCGGTCCTGACGTTGGGTGCTTGCGCCAGCGGACCCGAAGCCGGACAGGCGACCGGTCCCGCCGCAGGGGACGGCCCGCAGCGGCTGGTCACCCTGAACGGCACCCTCACGGAGATCGTGGCGGCGCTGGGTTTCGAGGACCGCATCGTAGGCGTGGACGTCACGAGCACCTTCCCCGCATCGGTGAAGGCCCTGCCGAAAGCAGGCCACGACCGCAGCATCCGCGCGGAAGGCGTGCTCTCCCTGCGGCCCGGCCACGTGTTCGGCACCACCTGGCAGCTGGACCCCACGGTGGCCCGCCAGCTGAGCGACGCGCACGTCCGGGTCTCGCTGTTCCAGCAGGAGCTCTCGGTGGAAGGCACCGAGCGCTTGATCCGGCAGGTGGCCGACACGCTCGGCGTCCCGGACCGGGCCGATGCCCTGGTCGCGGCGATCCACCAGGACGCGGCGAAGGTGGCGCCCCTGGCCACGCCCCCCAAGGTGCTCTTCATCTATGCGCGCAGCACGGGCAGCCCGATGGTGGCCGGTGATGGCACGCCGATGGACCGCATCATCCGCCTCGCCGGCGGCACGAACGCGGTGGGCGGGTTCACCGAGTTCAAGCCGCTCACGCCCGAAGCGCTCGTCGCCGCCGACCCCGACGCCATCCTGCTCTTCGCCAGCGGCATGGACGCCCTGCAAGGGACCGAGGGCCTGCTGCGCCTGCCCGGCATGGACCGCACGAAGGCCGGACGGAACAAGGCGTTCATCGCCATGGACGGCGGCCTGCTCGCCGGCTTCGGCCCCCGTCTGGGCCGGGCCATGGCCGAGCTGAACGCCGCCTTGCGCGCCCTGCCCCCGTCATCATGAGCCGTGCGCAGCGCCTGATCCTCGTGCTCAGCGCGGTCGTCCTGGCCGTGCTCGTGCTGGTGGCCATGGGCGCTGGCGCGGTGCGCGTGCCGCCGGGCGCCTTCCTCTCCGTGCTCACGGGCGGCGCCGGGCACGATCCCCAGCAGGAGGCCGTGGTGCTGGTCATCCGCCTGCCGCGTGTGCTGCTCTCGCTCCTGGCGGGTGCTGCGCTGGCGGTGGGAGGCGCGGCCATGCAGGCGGTCTTCCGCAATCCGCTGGCCGATCCTTCGATCATCGGCGTGTCCTCCGGGGCGGGGATGATGGCCGCGTTCGCCATCGTGCTCACTGCGTCCCTCTCGTCGCTGATCGGTGCCTGGGCCGCCACGCTGTCCGTGCCGCTCTTCGCCTTCGGCGGCGCGCTGCTCGCCACCACCGGCGTCTTCGCCATCGCCCGCACCGGGTCGCGCACCAACGTGGCCGCCATGCTGCTGGCCGGCATCGCGGTGACCGCCCTTACCAGCGCGTTCACCGGGCTGCTGACCTACAGCGCGAGCGACACCCAGCTCCGCAGCCTGATCTTCTGGATGCTCGGCAGCCTCGGTGGTGCGGACCGCGTGGGCCTGCTGGTGCTGCTGGCCGCCGTGCCGCTGCCGCTCGCCTATATCCTGCGGCAGCACCGTGCCCTGAACGCCCTGGCGCTGGGGGAAGCGCAGGCACGGCACCTCGGCATGCGGCCCGATCGCGTGAAGCGCGGCGTGGTGATCGCCACCGCCGTGATGACCGGCGCCACCGTGGCCCTCTGCGGGGTGATCGGCTTCGTGGGGCTGGTGGTGCCGCACGTGTTCCGCCTCGCCGGCGGTGCGGACAACCGCTACCTGCTGCCCGCGAGCGCGATCGGCGGGGCGGCGCTCCTCTGCGCCGCCGACACGCTGGCCCGCACCCTCCTGGTCCCCGCGGAGCTGCCCATCGGCGTGATCACCGCGCTGTGCGGCGCGCCGGTCTTCCTGTACCTGCTCCTCCGCCAGAAACGCACCCTCCACCTCGCCTGATGCTGACCCTGCGGAACATCACCTGGCACGCCGACCCGCACGGTCCCGCCGTGCTGCGCGACGTGTCCTTCACCGCACGGCCCGGCGAGCTGGCCGTGGTGATCGGCCCGAACGGGGCCGGCAAGAGCACCCTGCTGAAGCTCATCGCCGGGGACCATCCCGTGCGATCGGGCTCGGTCCTTTGGGGCGGCAGCGACCTGCAGCGCCTGCCGCCCCTCGGGACGGCCCGCTGGCGCGCGGTGCTCGACCAGCGCAACCGCATCGGCTTCGGCTTCACCGTGCGTGAAGTGGTGATGATGGGGCGCTATCCCCACTTCACCGTCCGCCCGTCCGCCCTGGACGAGCACGCGGTGGAATGCGCCCTGGAGCGCATGGGCCTGCACCGCCTGGCGCGCCGCGACATCAACACGCTCTCGGGCGGCGAGCAGCAGCGGACGCACATCGCCCGCGCGCTGGCGCAGATCGACGGCCCCGCCGCCGCGCCCGGCCTGCTGCTGCTCGATGAGCCGCTGAACGACCTCGATGTGAAGCACCAGCATGCGCTGCTGGCCCACCTGCGTGCCTTCGCCCAGGACGGCCATGTGGTGGTGGCCGTGCTCCACGACGTGAACCTGGCCGCGCAGTACGCGCACCGGGTGCTGCTGCTCGCCAAGGGCCGTGTGCTCGCGGACGGGCCGGCCCCGGACGTGCTGATCCCTGCCGCGCTCGCCGCCGCCTACGGGTTGCAGGCGCATGTGGCCATGCATCCGTTCCTCTCCGTGCCGTTCGTGCATTTCGCGCCGGACGGCCTTTCCAACGAACCCCTTCCGACCGTTACACCCGATCACGCCCTCATCCCATGACGATCACCGCCACTTCCAACGACCTGAAGCAACGCTGGGACGACCTGCTCCGCACCGAGCCCAAGCTCCGCATCCGCAACGCGGCCCAACGCCTCGGCGTGAGCGAGGCCGAGCTGCTGGCCACCCGCCTCGGCGACGGCGTCGTCCGCCTGAAGCCCGAACCCCGGCGCATCCTCGCCGAAGTGCCCAAGCTCGGCCGGGTGATGGCTCTCACCCGCAACGGCTCGGTGGTGCACGAGCGCAAGGGCGTCTACCTGGCCCCCTCGCTGGGCCCCGGCCCCGTGGGCCTGTTCGTCGGGGACGACATCGACCTGCGGATCTTCTGGGGACCCTGGGCCTTCGCCTTCGCGGTGACCGAGCCCGGCAAGGACGCGCCGCGCCTCAGCCTCCAGTTCTTCGCCAGCGACGGCGAGGCCGTGCACAAGATCTACCTCACCGAGGCGAGCGACGCCGGTGCCTATGCCGACCTGGTGGAGGCCTTCCGCGATGCCGACGCCCCGGCCGAGCTGACCGTGACCCCCTGGCCCGCCGAGCCCGCCGAACGCCCCGATGCGGAGGCCGACGTGGAGGCTTTCCGCGCAGGTTGGACCGGCCTGAAGGACACGCACGATTTCTACGGCCTTGTGCGCAAGCACGGCCTTTCCCGCACGCAGGCCCTGCGGCTCGCCCCTTCGGGGGGCTATGCGGTGCGCGTGGCGGACACGGCCTTCCGGGCGGTGATGACGGCCGCGGCGGAGCGGAAGATCCCCATCATGGTGTTCGTGGGCAACAAGGGCATGATCCAGATCCATACCGGACCGGTGGAGCGGCTGATGGACGTGCCGGAATGGTTCAACGTGATCGATCCGGACTTCAACCTGCACGTGAAGGAGGCGGACATCGTCCAGAGCTGGATCGTGCGGAAGCCCACGGTGGACGGGATGGTCACGGCGCTGGAGTGCTTCGACCGGGACGGTGTGCAGATCGTCCAGGTGTTCGGGAAGCGCAAGCCCGGCCTCCCCGAACGTGAGGAGTGGCGCGCGCTGGTGGCGGAGCAGGAAGCGCTGCTGAAGCTCGCGGCCGGCGCATGAGGTGCGCCCTGCTCCTGGCCGTCCTGCTGGCCGCCCTTGCTGGGAAGGCGCAGCTGGTGCTGCGGGTGGGCGATGCCGCGACGCACGAGCCGCTCGCCTACGCCCATGTGTCGTGGCACATGCTGGGGCCCTATCCGGCGCAGACCGTGGTATCGGGCCCCGACGGGCGGGCCCGGGTGCCGATCTATGAGCCGCAGGTGCGCTCCGGCGTGGTGGTGCACATCACCGTGCTCGGGTATGCCGATGTGACGGACACCCTGTACACGCTCACGCCGGTCACCTATGGGCTGAAGCAGGTGCTGTTCCAGCTGGACGAGGCGGTGATCACGGGGCAGTACCGGCCCGGCACGGCGGACAAGGCCGTGCACCGCATGCGCGTGATCGACGCCCAGCGGATCCAGCGGATGGCCGCGGAGAACCTCGGCGACGCGCTCCGCCAGGAGCTCAACATCCGCCTGTCGCAGGACAACATCCTCGGCACCTCGCTGTCGATGCAGGGGCTGGGCGGGGAGAACGTGAAGGTGCTGGTGGACGGCGTGCCGGTGATCGGCCGGCAGAACGGTGGCCTGGACCTGGCGCAGATCGACCTGAGCGGGATCGAACGCGTGGAGATCGTGGAAGGGCCGCTGAGCGTGAACTACGGCACCAATGCCCTGGCGGGCACCATCAACCTCATCACGCGGAAACGGTCGGGCGCCCCGGCCAGCTTGAACGTGGACGCCTATGCCGAGCACCTGGGCCGGCTCAACCTGGCGGTGACGGCAGGGAAGCGCATCGGCAAGGGCGACCTGCTCCTCACGGTGGGCCGCAACTTCTTCGGCGGCTGGGACCCGCGACAGGGCGGCGCCTTCTATGACTTCGCCGGGCGCATCGCCGACACCGCCCGCACCCAGCAGTGGAAGCCGCGCGAGCAGTACTTCGGCCGCCTGGGCTATCGCTGGGCGCTGACCGACCGCTGGACGCTCGGTTACAAGGGCGAGGTGATGCAGGACCGCATCACCAACCGGGGCCTGCCGCGCGTGCCCTACCGCGAGACCGCCTTCGACGAGGCGTACCTCACCGAGCGGCTGGACAATGCGCTGTTCGCGGAAGGCACCTGGGGCCGGGGCCGCCGCTTGAACATCATCGCCGCGCACGACCGCTACCGCCGCACGCGCAACACCTGGCTGCGCGACCTCACCACCCTGGACGAGCAGCTCGTGTCCACCGCGGGCATGCAGGACACCACGCGCTTCACGCTCACCAACCTCCGCACGGTGTTCAGCAGCGCCACCGACACGGCCGTGCTCGGGTACGAGCTGGGCGCCGACCTGAACCTGGAGACCGGTGCCGGTGACCGCATCGGCGATGGCCATGGGGAGGACATCGGGGACTACGCGGTGTTCGGCAGCCTGGAGTGGCGGCCGGTGCAGCGGGTGGTGCTGCGGCCGGGCCTGCGCTATGCCTACAACACCCGCTACGGCGCGCCGCTGATCCCCTCGCTCAACCTCCGCTGGCAGCTGGACAGCGCGCTCACGCTGCGTGCGAGCTATGCGCAGGGCTTCCGTGCGCCTTCGCTGAAGGAGCTTTACTTCCTCTTCGTGGACGTGAACCACAACATCCGCGGCAACACCGACCTGGCGGCGGAGCGCTCGAACAACTTCAGCGCGGGGCTCAACTACCGCAAGGCCCTGCCCGGTGGCGTGCTCACCGCCGAGGTCGGCGGCTTCTACAACCTCATCGATGACCTGATCACGCTGGCCCAGGTGGACGGCACGCTCTACAGTTATGTGAACATCGGCGCGTTCCGGACGCGCGGGGGATCGGCCGGCATCGGCTGGGACAACGGCCACTGGCTGCTGAATGCCGGCGCCGCCGTCACCGGCCGCTCCGATGCGCTCGGGGAGCGCGTGGGCGAGACCTGGACCTATGCCCCCGAGTACCGCGCCTCCATCACCCACGAATGGCGCAGGCAGGGATGGAGCGCATCGGTCTTCGGCAAGTACCAGGGAACGACGTCCAACTACGTGTACCTCTCGGACACCGAGGTGGCGCGCAGCACGATCGATGCCTACATGATGGCCGATGCGGTGGTGAGCAAGAAGCTCTGGGGCAAGCGGATCACCCTGGCGGCCGGCTGCAAGAACCTGGGGGACGTGACCAACGTGGGCACCACGCTCGGCAGCGGCGGTGTGCACGGGGGCGGCGGGGGGCTGGTGCCGCTCGCCATCGGGCGCACCTATTTCCTGCGCGTGGACCTGGACCTGAAGAAGAAGAGCGAATGAGAAGGAACGCATCGATCGCCATGCTGGGCCTGCTGCTCAGCGGCTGCTTGAAGGAAGAGCTCCCCGTACCCGCGCGGGCCACGGGCGCCGTGCGCGAAGGCCGGGCGTGCATCGGGGCGGATTACGGGGAGCAGCTCTGGTACGACCTGGGGAGCAATGCCGTGGTGAGCGCCAACAGCAAGCTGGATTGGGACCTGGCCTTCGAATGCGGGGCGGAAGGCTGGCACGTGCGCCTCAATGGCGCGCGCTTCATGCGGGCCTGCCCCACGGCGCTCGCGGCCATCGGCACCCCGATGGACACCACCGGCTTCGGCGTGCGTTGGCGCATCGACCATCCCACGGGCAGCCCGGACAGCACGGCCCTCCGCGACTGGCGGGCCGATACGCCCGTGTTCGCGCTCGACCTGGGCTACAACACCCTCGGCCTGCCCATGGGCGTCCGCCAATTGCGGGTCATCTCCGTGGACGCGAGCGGCTATACGTTCGAGCTGGCCGCGATGAACGGGAGCAATGCGCAGACCTTCACCATCGCCAAGGATGCCGCGCGGTCCTATGTGTACTTCCGCATCGCCTCCGGCCAGGCGGTGACGATCGCGCCGCCGCGCGGGCGGTACGACCTCGTCTTCACGCAGTACACCCACCAGTTCTACGACCCCTACCAGGCCTACCTCGTCACGGGGGCGGTCGACGGCTTCAGCGGTGCACGCGTGGCGCGCCTCACCACGGACGACTTCGCCGCGGTGAGCCTGGCCGACACGCTCGCCCATCCCTTCACCACGGCTGAGGACGGTGTGGGCTATGACTGGAAGGAATACGACTTCGGCACCAGCACCTACACCGTGTTCCCGGACCGTGTCTTCATCGTGCAGGACAGCGAGGGCCTCTTCTATAAGGTGCACTTCACCGATTTCTACAACGACCAGGGCGAGCGCGGCTGCCCGACGTTCGAGGTGGCGGCGTTCTAAGGCGACCGGCCGATCGACCGACGTCCGGACAAGCCGCCCGGTCAGTGGGCCAGCTGGCTGATGCGCTCCTCCAGCGCCTTGATCTTCGCCTCGGCGTCGGCCTTCTTCCGGCGCTCGTTCTCGAGCACCTGCGGCGGCGCGCCGCTCACGAAGCGCTCGTTGCCCAGCTTCTTCTCCACGCTGGTGAGGAAGCCGCGGAGGTAGGTGAGCTCCTCCTCGGCCTTCCTGCGCTCGGCCTCCGTGTCGATGTCACCGCCCAGGTCCACGGCGTATTCGGTGACGCCCACCAGGAAGGTGATGGCGCCGTCGCTCGCCTTGGCGACATCGGAAAGCGTGGTGATGTTCGCCAGCTTGTGCACCAGCTGCGCCACGGCCGGCCGCATGGGGTGCGCGCCGGTGACCTGCAGGGCCAGGCCTTCCTTGGGCGAAAGGCCGCGCGTGTTGCGCACGTTGCGCACCGCGGTCACCAGGTCGAAGGCGTGCTGCACTTCGGCCTCAAGCACGGCGTCCCCCGCGGCACCCTGGGGCCAGGGCGCGATGATGAGCGCTTCCGCCGGGCCTTTGCGTGCGCGCAGGTGGCTCCACAGCTCCTCGGTGAGGAAGGGCATGAAGGGGTGCAGCAGCTTCATCACGTCCTCGAACACCGCGATGGTGGCTTCGTACGTGGCGCGGTCGATGGGCTCGCCGAACGGCGGCTTGATGGCTTCGAGGTACCAGCTGCACAGGTCGTCCCAGGTCAGCTTGTACGTGGCCATCAGGGCCTCGCTGATGCGGAACTGCGCGTACAGGCCGTCGATCTCCGCGGTGGCCCGGGCGATGCGCGACCGCATCCAGGCGCAGGCCGCGGCGCTGCTGTCGGGCTGCGGGGCATCGGCCACGGCCCAGCCCTGCAACAGGCGGAACGCGTTCCAGACCTTGTTGCTGAAGTTGCGGCCCTGCTCGCACAGGCTCTCATCGAACGGCAGGTCGTTGCCGGCGGGGGAGGAGAAGAGCATGCCCACGCGCACGCCGTCCGCGCCGTAGTTGGCGATGAGGTCCAGCGGGTCCGGGCTGTTGCCCAGGCTCTTGCTCATCTTCCGGCCCAGCTTGTCGCGCACGATGCCCGTGAGGTACACGTTCGTGAAGGGCACCTCCTGGCGATACTCCAGCCCGGCCATGATCATCCGCGCCACCCAGAAGAAGAGGATCTCCGGCGCGGTCACCAGGTCGTTCGTCGGGTAGTAGTACTTGATGTCGGCATTGTCCGGGTCCTTGAACCCATCGAACACGCTGATGGGCCACAGCCAGCTGCTGAACCAGGTGTCCACCACGTCCTCGTCCTGGCGGATGTCCGCCGTGCTCCTCCCCGCGGCCTGGAACTGGGCGAGGGCCTCGGCCTCGGTGCGGCACACCGCGACGTCGCCGTCGGCATTGTACCACGCCGGGATGCGCTGGCCCCACCAGAGCTGGCGGCTGATGCACCAGTCGCGCACGTTCTCCATCCAGTGGCGGTAGGTGTTGGTGAACTTCTGCGGGTGCAGTTTCACGCGGCCGTCCACCACGGCGTCCAATGCGGGCTTCGCGAGCTCGCCCATCTTCACGAACCACTGCAGGCTGAGGCGTGGCTCGATCACCGCGTCGGTGCGCTCGCTGGTGCCCACCTTGTTCACGATGTCCTCCACCTTCACCAGGTGGCCCTTCGCCTCGAGCTCCTTCGCGATCTTCTTGCGCGCCACGAAGCGGTCCTCGCCCACGTAAAGCTGCGCGGCGGCGCTCAGCGTGCCGTTGGGCTCCAGGATGTCGATGGTGTCCAGCCCGTGCTTCTTGCCCAGCTCATGGTCGTTCACGTCGTGCGCGGGCGTCACTTTCAAGGCGCCGGTGCCGAACTCGCGCTCCACGTACGTGTCGAAGATCACCGGGATGCTGCGGCCGATCAGCGGCACCAGCAGGCGCCTGCCCTGCAGGTGGGCATAGCGCTCATCCTCGGGATGCACGGCCACCGCCGTGTCGCCCAGGATGGTCTCCGGGCGCGTGGTGGCGATGGTGACCCATTCGTCGTTGCCGCCCTCGATGGCGTAACGCACGTGGTACAGCTTGGAGTTGACCTCCTTGTGGATGACCTCCTCATCGCTCACCGCCGTCAATGCCACGGGGTCCCAGTTCACCATGCGCAGGCCGCGGTACACCAGGCCTTTCTCGTGCAGGTCGATGAAGACGTCGATCACGGCCTCGCTCAGCGCCGGCTCCATGGTGAAGCGCGTGCGGTCCCAGTCGCACGAGGCGCCGAGCTTCTTCAGCTGCTCGAGGATGACGCCGCCGTACTTCTCCTTCCACGCGAAGGCGTGCTCCAGGAACTTCTCCCGGCCGATGGCGCCCTTCTTGATGCCCTGTTCCTGCAGCAGGCGCACCACCTTGGCCTCGGTGGCGATGGAGGCGTGGTCGGTGCCCGGCACCCAGCAGGCGTTCTTGCCCTGCATGCGCGCGCGGCGCACCAGCACGTCCTGGAGGGTGTTGTTCAGCATGTGCCCCATGTGCAGCACGCCCGTCACGTTCGGCGGCGGGATCACCACCGTGTAGGGCTCGCGGTCGTCGGGCACGGAACGGAAATAGCCGTTGTCCAGCCAGTACTGGTACCACTTGCCTTCGGTCTGTTGCGGGTCGTAGCGCTTGGGAAGCTCCATGGGATGCGGCCGCGTGGAGGGAATGGCCCTTCTCCGACCGCGGCGGGCCGCGAAAATAGCGCCCTGGCGGCGGTGGAGCGGGCCCGGGGGGCGGGGACCGCCGGGGAAGGGGAGGTGTTAATGTCCTGTCAATGGCTTGCCAGGGCCGGGGCCGGCCCCCCTCCTTTGCGCCACCAATACATCGGATCCCATGAAAGCCCTTCTCCTTTCGATCGCCTGCGCGCTCACCCTCGGCGCCATCGCGCAGCCCAATGCGAAGCCCGTCGGCGGCACCGGCCCCATGATCAGCGTGGACAAGGAGCTGATCGATTACGGCACCATCACCCAGAGCGCCGATGGGAACCGCAGCTTCGTGGTGACGAACACGGGCGACCAGCCCCTGGTCATCAGCAACTGCCAGGGCAGCTGCGGATGCACCGTTCCCAAGTGCGACAGTGCCCCCATCCCGCCGGGCAAGACGTCAGTGGTGAACGTGCACTACGACACCGAGCGCGTGGGGCCCTTCACCAAGACGGTGACCGTGACCAGCAACGCGGCCAACACCCCGAACCTCACGGTGAACATCAAGGGGACGGTGGAAGCGAAGGAGGGCGCCGCCACGCCGGCGAAAGCCCGGCCTTGAAGGCGCGGTAAAAGCTCGCTGCGCGATGGACGCCGCCTGGCCCGGTGCACGGGGCAGGCGGCGTTCACGTTCCCTAGGTCATCACGCGCACCAGCAGCTCACGCAGGAGCTCGCCGTCGTCGGCGCTGGTATTGCCCACGCCCTTGCTCCGCAGGTCGGCCTCGCGCAGGAGGTGCTGCACCTCGCGCACCTTCTGGGGCGGGTAGTTGCGGGCGGCCTGGGCGTAGTCGCGCACGAAGAAGGGGGGCACCTTGAGGGCGGCCGCCAGGTCGCCCTGCTGCAGGCCCGGGCTGGCGTGAACGATGCCGAGCTTGCTGAAGTACGAGCTGAGCATGCCCACGGTGAGGAAGAGGCGGTGCTCCTTGTCGGTGGCCAGGAAGTGCGCGATGCGCTGGGCCTTCACATGGTCGCGTGCGCCGATGGCGTTCTGCAGCTCGAAGATGTTGTAGTCCTTGCTGATGCCCACGTTGCGCTGGATCAGCTCGCCGGTGATGGTGCCGCCCTCCTCGATCACGATGCAGAGCTTTTCCACCTCGTTGGTGAGCTTGCCCAGGTCGCTGCCCAGGTGGTCGGCCAGCAGCTTCGCCTCCACCGGTCCGATGCGCCGCTTCTGGAACTGGACGTACTTCTGGATCCAGTCCGGCAGCTTGTCCTCCTTCAGCTTGTCGCTGAGGAAGACCACCTGCTTCTTGGCCAGCTCCTTCAGCCAGGCCTTGCGGCCGTCGGCCTTCTTGTGCTTGTACAGGATCACCAGCACCGTGGTGGGCGTGGGCGTCCGGAAATAGGCCTCCAGCTTGTCGAAGGCGTCGATGCGCCAGGTCTGCGCCTCGCGCAGCAGCACCACCTGCCGCTCGGCCATCATGGGGTAGCGCAGGCAGGTGTCCTTCACCTGGTCCGCGTCGCAGTCGCGGCCGTAGAGGATGGTGAGGTTGAAGTCACGCTCATGCTCCTGCAGCGCGTGCAGCTCGATCTCCTCGGCGATGCGGTCGATGAAGTAGGGCTCCTCACCGTGCAGGAAGTACACCGGCTTGAACGTGCCGCCGCGCACGTCCTTCACGATCTTCTTGAAATCGTCGGTGGTGCTCAATCGAAGCGCAGGTGTTTCACGGAGCGGCTGTCGTTGATGATGTGCCGCAGGCTTTCGATGCCGATGCGCACGTGGCGCTCGGCGAAGCCGCTCGTCACCTTGGCGTCGCTGGCGCTGGTCTTCACCCCGTCGGGGATCATCGGCTGGTCGCTCACCAGCAGCAGCGCGCCGGTGGGGATGCTGTTGGCGAAGCCCGTCATGAAGAGCGTGGCGGTCTCCATGTCGATGCCCATGGCGCGGTAGCTGCGCAGGCGCTCCTTGAAGGCCTCGTCGTGCTCCCACACGCGGCGGTTGGTGGTGTACACCGTGCCGCTCCAGTAGTCCAGCTCCATGTCGCGGATGCGCCCGCTCACCACGCGGTGGATCATGAAGGAGGGGAGGGCCGGCACCTCCGGCGGGAAGTAGTCATTGCTGGTGCCCTCGCCCCGGATGGCCGCGATGGGCAGGATGAGGTCGCCCAGCTGGTTCTTCTTTTTCAGCCCGCCGCACTTGCCCAGGAAGAGCACCGCCTTGGGGTCGATCGCGCTCAGCAGGTCCATCACCGTGGCCGCCATGGGGCTGCCCATGCCGAAGTTGATCATCACCATGTCCTCGGAGATGGCCGTCTGCATGGGCTTGCCGATGCCGTGCACCGCGGCCCCCGTCAGCTGCGCGAACAGGTCCACGTAGTTGCTGAAGTTGGTCAGCAGCACATGGGGCCTGAAATCCGTCAGCTCCACCCCGGTGTAGCGGGGGAGCCAGTTGTTCACGATGTCCTCCTTGGTGCGCACTTTTGTCCTGTTTTGATCGCCGGCCTGCCTCGTCTCGACCTACCGGACCATGGTGTCAAAACTATGCATGGGCCCGAGGGCGATCGTGTCTTCGATCCGGTACGGAAGCGCTGGGTGGCCCTCACGCCCGAGGAATGGGTGCGCCAGCACGTCCTCAACTACCTCGTGCACGAGCTGGGCTGTCCCGCCTCGCTGATCTCCGTGGAGCACGCCATCGCCCTGAACCGGCTGGCCAAGCGCGCCGACCTGGTGGTGCACGACCGCGCGGCAAGACCGCTGCTGCTCGTGGAATGCAAAGCGCCCCATGTGCCCATGGACCAGCGGGTGCTGGAGCAGGTGGCCCGCTACAACTTGGTGTTCCGGGTGCCTTACCTGTTCGTTACCAATGGGCTCGTGCATTATGCCTGCCGCATCGACCGGACCTCGGGAACTGTTGATTTCTTAGGGAATATCCCCCGTTACGCGGACATGCAGGGGGGGTGAGGACCCTACTTTTGCCAGGATGACCTCCCGCACGTTCATTCTCGTCCTCGCCGCCGCCGTCACGCTCACCGCCGCGGCCCAGCGCCCCTCGAAGATGGGCTTCCAGCTGAGCGCCTACCTGGACAAGGCCCTCCAGCACGGGTCGGCGGCCCCCCCGGAGGTGGACCTTTTCCTGCAAGGCGACGCGGGCGAAGTGGCCCGGGCCGTGCTGCGGCACAAGGGGCGCGTGAAGAACGCCATCCCCGGCTGGGTGAGCGCATCGCTCCCCCTCACGCAGGTGCGGGCGCTGGAGGCCGAGCCCGCCGTACGCACCATCCAGTTCTCGCTGAGCCCCGGACGGGTGCTGAACGACAGCATGCGCGTGAAGGCCCGCATCGACAAGGTGCAGGCCGGCCTGCCTCCGCTGCCCGCCGCGTTCCAGGGCGAAGGCGTCATCGTGGGCATCATCGATACGGGCATGGACCTCACCCACGGGGATTTCCTGGACAGCCTGGGCCATACCCGCGTGCTCCAGTACTGGGACCAGAACTTCCCAATGGACCCCGAGCTGACGCCGATGCCCTTCGGCTACGGCCAGGTGTGGGACAGCACGGCCATCAATGCCGGTGAATGCCCGGCGGTGGATCCGGCCTCCCAGTTCGGCCATGGCACGGCCGTGGCGGGCACCGCCGCAGGGAACGGCCGGGCCACGGGCCACTACACGGGCGCGGCCCCCAAGGCGGACATCATCCTGGTGGCCAACGACCTGGACCACCCCAACTGGACCTCGTCCGTGGTGGACGCGGTACAGTTCATCATCGACCACGCCACGGCCCTGGGGCGTCCGGTGGCCATCAACCTCAGCCTGGGCGATTACTATGGGAGCCATGACGGCCTGGACCCCGCCGCGCTGATGGTGGACCACCTCCTGCTGGACCAGCCCGGCCGCGTGCTCGTATGCGCCGCGGGCAATAGCGGTGCCCTGGCCCCGTACCACCTCCGGACGGAGGTGCCCGAGGACGACACCGCCTTCACCTGGTTCCGCTACCGCCCCAACAGCATCCTGGGCGTGAGCGCGGTGTACTTCGACCTCTGGGCGGATACCGATGAGTTCGACAGCGTGCGGTACAGCATCGGTGCGGACCGGCGCAGCCCGGCATACGCGTACCGCGGCGGCATCCCCTTCCGCACGATCCAGGGCGCCTTGGGCGTGGTGGTCACCGATACGCTGACGAGCTTCGACGGCAACCGCCTCGGCGTGGTGCACACCTATGCCGAACAGCGCGGCGGCCAGTACCACCTGGAGGTGTTCATCCCGCAGCCCGATTCGGCCGATGCCTATTTCTACCGCTTCAGCACCACGGGCACCGGCCGCTTCGATGCATGGAGCAGCGGCCCCTTGGGCACATCGGAGATCATCGGCAGCGTCCCCAGTGAGGCCGAGTTCCCGCCCATCGCGCAGTACGTGATGCCCGACAAGAACAGCAGCGTGGTGGACTCGTGGGCCTGCTCGCCCAACGTGATCACCGTGGGCAACTACAACAACGAGCAGGTCTATACGGACATCAACGGCGCGCAGCAGGACCTGGGCGGCACCGAAGGAGCGATCAGCCTGAACAGCAGCCACGGTCCCACCCGCATGGGCCTGGTGAAGCCGGACGTGGCGGCCCCGGGCGACATCGTTTTCACCGCGGCCCCGGCCAACATGGTGCAGGCCCTGATCAATGGCGGGCAAGCGTACAAGGTGGCGCCCGACGGCCAGCACGTGCGCAGCGGCGGCACGTCCATCGCCGCGCCTTCGGTCACCGGCACGGCGGCGCTCTTCCTGGAGAAATGTCCCCGCGCCACCAACGTGCTGGTGCGCAATGCGATCAATGCGACGGCGTTCGC
>JAFDZF010000078.1 GCA_018267055.1 Bacteroidota bacterium | reverse complement strand
GCGGTAGGTGCGGGTGTTCTCGTACTGCGTGTTCACGTCGTGGTACTCCTGGTCGCTGTAGGCGTATGATGCGCCCAGGTTCTCCACGTCGAAGAAGTGCTCCTTCTTGCCCTGCGCGCGCTCCCTGCGCACGTTGGTGAAGTTGACGCTGCGCCGGCGCGTGTAGGTGCGCAGCTCCTTCATCCGCTCCTTGCGCTCCGCACGGGTGAGCGATCGCGTGGCGTCGGTCCACTCGATGTCGGGGTTCAGCGGGTCGTACTGCGGGTTGATCACCTGCTCGGAATAGCCCACGTACATGGGCACCTTCACGCCGCTGTTCTCGGGCAGGAACTTGCCCATCTCCAGGTTGGCGCTCACGTCGATGCCGTAGCGCGTGTCGCGCTGGCGCTCGCTCACTTTCTTGTCGATGCCGCCCCAGAACGGCGTGCTGTAGTTGCCCGCCACGCTCAGGGTGCCCAGGTCGGCCAGGGTGGTGTTCACCCGCGCGATGGCCGCCCAGCCCCCGCGCTGGTCGAAGTCGGTCAGCCGCAGCTCATTCACCCACACCTCCACGCATTTCGACGTGCCGTCGTCGTTGCCCCAGGGATTGGCCTCGGCCCCGTCCTTCTTCGGGTTGCGGATGCCGATCATGATGGTGGTCATCTGGCTCAGGTTGGGGTTCCCCTTCACCGTGATGCGGCGGTCGCCGTCCTGCTGGATGTAGCGCTGGCTCACCGCCACGCCGGCCTGGTTCCGCTGGATCTTCACGTCGTTCAGCCGGGCGAACTCGATGACCATGTTGTTGGCCTCGGGCCACACGCTGTACGGGTCGTTGTTGAAGGGCGCCGACGGCACCACGGGCACCTCGTACTCGTAGTAGTTCTGCTCGTAGTCATTGCCCAGACGGATGAAGACGCTCACGTCTCCGTACCGCAGCGGCCGGGTGGGGTCGGCCGTCTCGCCGTGCACGTACATGCGCATCTTCTTATAGCTGCGGATGTCGAAGCTCACGTTGCGGAAGGCGGCGCGGGCGTCGCCGTCCACCAGGCCGCAGGTGCCCAGCTCCAGCGATTGCTCGTTCAGGCTGCGCAGGTTGGCGCTGGCCACGTCCGTCTCCTGGTTGATGCCGGGCGGCAGCACGTAGTTGATCGGGGTGCGGTTGCCGTTCTCCTCGATGTTCACCGCGGCCACCTCGAAGGTGGTCTGCTCGGGGTCGCCGCCGATCACCTCGCCCGGGGTCTCGAGGCTCTGGGTGTACTTGCGCCATTCGCCGCGCACGAACTCCAGGCGCGCGAAGCGCAGCACCACCGGCTGCGCCCACCCTTTCACGAAGAGGCGCATGAAGCGGATGGAGCGGAAGTCCTGGATGCCGTTCACCACGCGCTCGGGCTGGCGCACCGGCACCTTGAACTGGTACCAATACACCTGCTTGCCGTCGGGCGAGGAGCCCAGCAGGCGGTCGGTGATGAAGTTCTGGCCCACCACCATGTCCTGCGGGCGCAGCTTCACCCGGTACTGGAAGTAGCTCTCGCTCTCGCTGAGGTTCTGGTCCTGGTTGATGTCCTCCGTGGTGGGCAGGGTGGTGGCCTGCGTGGGGTACGACTCGGGGCTGTCCTCGTCGGTGATGGAGTTGCCCTCCAGGCCGTTGAAGCGGCGGTAGCGGTCGAGGATGCTCAGCGGCGGGCCGTCGTAGTCGGCGCCGCGGAAGTAGTGGTAGTTGTCCGCCGAGGGGTCGCTCTGCCAGCGGGCGCGGGCGCCGGGCAGCAGGGCGCCGAGGTAGTCGGCGAAGAAATCCTGCTCGTTCCGGCCGGCGGTGTAGGCGTTGGCGCCGTTGTCGGGCAGGCCGTCCATCCCCACGTCCTGGTAGCGGTAGCTGTTCTGCGTGGTGATGGCGAAGGCGTTCACCACGCTCTGGGTGGTGGGCACCACGCCCCAGTTGGTGGTGGCGGTCTGGTCGGTGGCGGTGGGGTCCTGGGGCAGGCCGTTCTCGAAGCTCTTGCGGCTGTCGCGCAGCACGTCCTCGCTCAGGTTGCCCAGGTCGAGGTAGAGCTCGCCGCCGGAGCTGTTCTGCGAGTCCACGTTCGTGGCGGGCTCCCCGTTGGCGTTGCTCACCGCGGGGTTGAAGGGGTCCATCATCCAGAACTGCACCGTCTCGATGTTGCTCGCCTCGAAGTCGGTGGTGGTCACGCGGCGCTGGATGCCCGCCCAGTTGCCCTCGGGGTCCTGGAGGTTCCCGTTGTCGTCCAGGTCCGGCGTGTAGTTGTACGGGCCGCGTTCGGCCGGGTAGTAGGCCAGGTCGAGCACGGGGATGTTGGCGGGCGTGCCGGTGGCGAGCTGGCGGTTGGGGAAGACCTCCTGCTCGAGCACCTCGCGGGAGCGGTTGTCGGTGTCGGAGCCGTCGGGCAGGGGCGGCTTCAGGCTGTTGTTGTTGAAGAACAGCGGGTCCACCACGTACCACGCCAGCAGGGCGCGCTTGAAGCCGGTGCGCAGGTCGTTGATGAACTCGCCCTCGGGGAAGAGGTCGCCCGTCTGTCCCTGGGGTGTGGGCGCCATGAACCACTGGCTCTGCGAGCGCATGTCGATGGTGCTCACGCTGCCTTCGAAGTCGTCGATGTAGCTGGTGCCGGCATTGCCGATGGCCCTGCTGTGGCCGGGGATCAGGTAGGCGCCCTCCGCGCTGGCGTTCACCGTGCTCACCTCCTTGGTGGCATAGAAGGGCAGCTTGTCCACCAGGCTGGTGATGAAGTTGCTCTCGGTCTTCCAGTTGGCGTCCAGGCCCAGGATGGTGTTGGCGATGGGCTCATCGCCCACGTTCACCTTCTGGGTCAGCGGCCGCTCATAGAGGTTCATCACCGTGCCGCCCAGGGTGAGGTCCTTGCTCACCCGGTAGTCGAAGCGGGCGCCGGCCAGGGTCTTCGTCTGGATGCTGAAGAGCGAGTTGCTCTCCAGGCTGATGTTGATCGGTGTGCCGCTCTCGAGGATGCCCTGGTTGAGGATCTTCACGCGGCCCAGGTTGTAGTCCACGGTGTAATCCTGGTTCTCCACCAGCTTCACCCCGCCGGCGGTCACGCTTACCGAGCCCTGGGGGATGTTCACCGAGTTGAGGCTGATGACGTCGCTGCTGGCGCTCTTGTAGCTGCCCTTCAGCCGGAAGCGGTTCAGTTCGGGCAGGTTCTGTGCGGCGGTCTTGGTGCTGTCGTAGAGCTGCTGGAAGACGATGTTCTTCCGGATGAGCTCGGTGTTGGAGGGGTCGAGCTGCAGCTGCCGGTCGAGGTAGCTGCCGAAGGGTTCCAGCACGGGGAAGAAGACGCGCCCGTTCTGCGTGTTGATGGTACCGCCGATGGTGGCGGCGCCGTCGATGAAGTCGAACCAGCCGTCGGGGTTGGGAGCGTTCTGGGGGTCGAGGCGGTCGAGCCCGAGCGCCTGCTGGAGCGGGATGGTGGCGATGGGCGGGCGCGGCACATAGTTCAAGTCCACCCCGGTGGCGGGGTTGTTGTAGATCAGGTCCAGGCGGAAGCTCTCGCGGTTCACCTGGAAGGCGCCCAGCGAGTACACGTTCTTCATCATCAGGTCCCACAGCGGCAGCCGCGGGTCGGTGATGGTGGCCTTCAGCAGGCGGAGCACCAGGGCGCTGGGCGGGGCCACGCCGTCGGTGCTGAACTCGCCCACCTGGAAGGTCTGCCCCTGGTAGGTGTACTGGTAGGCCACCGCGAGCACCTCGTCGTTGTTGAGGCTCTGGTTGAGGCCGATGAAGCCGAGGCGTTCGTTCAGGGTGTACTCGCTCGGCGAGAGGAGGCGCGCGCTCTCGAGCTTCTCGTAGTGCCGCGCGGCCTGCAACCCCATCACCTGCAGGGCCGCGGAGGCCGAGGTGAAGGAGCGGATGCCGGCGTTGCCGGCCACCAGCGCGTACAGGTTGTTCGCCGTGTTGGCCGCTTCCACGCCCGGACCGTCCACGAGGAGGCCGGAGGACACCAGGCCGGGGCTCACGCGCCGGGCCGCCACGCTGGCGGGGCTCGCGTCCTCGCCCAGGTCGGTGAAGGCCACGATGTTGCGGTTGTTGGTGTAGTCGCTGCGGGTGTTGGTCACCCACACCTCCACCTTGGTGATCTGCACGCCGCTGTTCACCGTGGGCAGGGTGCGCAGCGCGTTCTCGTAGTTCTCGCGGAAGTAGTAGCTGAGGAAGTAGTACTTGTTCGCCTCGTACTCGTCGGCCTTGATGTTGAAGTTGGTCGTCTGCGCGCCGCCGGCCACCGACACGTTCCGGCGCTGGCCCTTCTCCTGGCTGAAGATGGCCGTGGCCGTGAGGCGGCCGAAACGCAGCTCGGTCTTGAAGCCGAACAGGCTCTGGCTGCCCTGGATCAGCTGGCCGGTGAGCGGCAAGCTCACGTTGCCCGCCTCGATCTTCTGGATGATCTCGTCCTCGTGCCCGGTGTAGTTCAGCTTCACCTGGTTCTCGAAGTCGAAGGTGGCCTCGGTGTTGTAGCTGGTGTTGATCTTCAGCTTGTCGCCGATGTTGCCCACCAGGTTCAGCTGGATGCGCTGGTCGAAGTTGAACGTGGTGATCTTCCGCTGGTTCACGGGGATCCGCGGGTTCTCCGTCTTGCTGATGTTCACCCCGAAGGTGACCTCGGCGCTGCCCTGCGGGCGGATGTCGATGTTGCAGCCGCCGAAGATCCGGCAGAAGGCCTCGCTGCGGATGTTGATGCTGGGGATCAGCGGCTTGTTGGCGTCCTTGGTGCCGTTCGCGCTGTTCTTGTCCATCCAGTACGTCTTCATGGACCGCTCCATGTCGTAGTTCATGTACTCGTCCAGCGACATGCTCATCGGCGGGCGGTAGTCGATGTTCTCGCCGATGCGGCTGCGCAGGATGTACTCGCCCGTCACGGGGTCGTAGATCACATCGTTGGTCACGTTGCTGGGCGTGCCCAGGTCGATGCTGCCGGTGTTGGGATCGCTCGTGGCGGGCGGGTCGGAGATGGGGTAGTGCAGGTCGATCTGCGGGCTGTCCACCTGCAGGTACTCACCGGGCCAGGCGGCCTGCGCGCGCTGCGCCCAGGCGCCCAGCAGCACGCACAGCGTGAACGCCAGGCGCAGCCCGAAGGCGAGGGAACGCAGGGATGCCGGGGAAGCCATCGATCGCGCGCGGGGCAGGGCTCAGAGGTTCTTCAGTGTCAGCCTGATCAGTTCTTCCACGGGCGGCGGGTCGCTCTTGCGCTCATTGAGCACGCTTTGCAGCGCCCGCTCGGCCTTGGCACGGTCCAACCCCAGCGAGATCAAGGCCGATAACGCCTCCGACCGGAGGGTATTGCCCGATCCGGAGGCCGCTCCGCCCGCGGGCACGGGCGCGCCGACGGGCTCGTTCGAAAGGCGTTCGCGCAGTTCGGTCACGATGCGTTGGGCCAGCTTCGGCCCGATCCCCTTGACGCTCTTCAGCGCGTTCTCGTCGCCGTGCAGGATCGCCAGGCGCAGCTCGTCGGCGCGCTTGGCCCCGAGGATGGCCAGCCCGATGGTGGTGCTGACCCCCTGCACGCCGATCAGCTGGCGGAAGAGGTGGCGCTCACCGGGGTCCGTGAAGCCGTAGAGCCGATGCTCGCTCTGGCCGCTGCGCACGTCCACGCTCACCGCATAATGGATATAGAGCTTGCAGGCCCCCCGTTCGGGCAGCTCGGCATAGGTGTTCGCGTTCACGTGCACCAGGTAGCCCACGCCGTGGCATTCCACCACCGCATGGCCCGGGGAACGTTCCGCGAGCTCTCCGCGCAGACTGTCGATCATCAATGACCCTCCGTTGGTCCATAAGCAGCGTCACGGAGGGGGCGTAGAAGTGGGTCGATAGGCAGGGGGGTTTCGGTCAAAGGGGCCGCAAAATAAGCGGAACCCTGGAACGCCCGCTGCCCCTGGGGAACGGGTCCGGACCCGGCGTCCGGAGCCCCATCTTCGCACCCTCCTTCCGCCCTCCCCATGCGCATCGTTTTCTTCACCGGCGCGGGCATCAGCGCCGAGAGCGGCCTGCGCACCTTCCGCGACAGCGGCGGGCTGTGGGAGGAATACCGCATCGCCGACGTGGCCACGCCCGAGGCCTGGGCGCGCGACCCCGCCCTGGTGCTGGCCTTCTATGACAAGCGCCGCGAACAGGTCCTGCAGGCCGAGCCCAACGCCGCGCACCAGGCCATCGCCGCGCTGGAGGACCGCTTCGACGTGCAGGTGGTGACCCAGAACATCGACGACCTGCACGAGCGCGCGGGGAGCACCCGCGTGCTGCACCTGCACGGCGAGATCCGCAAGGCGCGGAGCACGGCCGACCCGCTGTCCATCATGCCGATCAACGGTCCGTACCTCCGGCTGGGCGACCGCTGTCCCCTGGGATCCCAACTGCGCCCCCACATCGTCTGGTTCGGCGAGGAGGTACCCCTGCTGCCCGAGGCGGCGGCCCTGGTCGCGCGTGCCGACGTGCTGGTGGTGGTGGGCAGCTCCCTGCAGGTGTATCCGGCGGCCGGGCTGGTGCATTACACCCCCGCGCAGGCGGCCGTCCACGTGGTGGACCCGGACCACGTGGAGCTGCGCTCCTCGCGCGTGACGGTCTGGAAGGAAAAAGCCAGCTCGGGCGTACCCAAGCTGGCTTCGCTGTTGCGGGAAGGCGCGGCCTAGCGCGTGACCACCACGCGGCGCGTGGCCAGGGCGCGGCCGTTGCTCTCGAGGGTGGCGAACCACACGCCCGCCGGCAGGTCGCCGGTGCGGAGCGTGAGGCGGCCCTGCGCCGCGCCGATGGTGCGGGTGAGGGTGCGCTCGCCCAGCATGTTGTACACCGAGAGGCGCATGCCGGCCGCAGGGGCCGTGGCCAGGTCGTAGGTCAAGGTGACGTCGCTGCCCACGGCGGGGTTGGGGAACACGTCGAACGTGCGGACCAGGGAAGCGTTCTCGGTGATGCCGACCGGCTGGGCATTGAAGACCACGTCCACCCACGTGCTGTCGTTCTCATCGGAAGTGCTGAACCACACGTAGCGGAAGGTGCTGGTGCCGCTGACCCCTTCGGCGCCGTAGTAGGCATGGCCGCCCGTGAAGACCTGGCCGGCCGTCAGGTGCACGGCGCTGTTGGCGAACCACACCGGATGCACGCCCACGTCGGCCGGCAGCCAGCAGAGGTCCCAGCAGAAGTAGTTGGTGGTGCCAGGCAGCACCGAGACCTCATAGCGCTTCAGGTTCACGAACTGGTCGATGGCGCTGGTGGCCTTGAAGGCGAAGCCCAGGTCGTCCTGGCCGCCGGGCAGCCCCGGATCCCCGTTCACGTACACGGTGGTCTCGTTCACCACGTGGTTCTCTTCATCGGTCAGGAGCACCACCTGGGCGGAGGCCGGGGCCATCAGCAGGCCGAGGGCGGCCACGAGGGAAAGCGAGGCGTATTTCTGTTCCATGGGTCGGGACGTCGGGTAGCAGGTCGTTGTTGTCGCCCCAAAATTACCGGAAGCGGATCACCTTCCGTCACACCGGGGATCGGCAAGGGGACATATGGGATCCCAAGGATATAGGCACTGATCCTCCCCGGCGACGGACCCTGCCGCTAGTTTCGCCTTCATCCATAATACCTTGGACACCATGAAAAGATCCCTACTCCTCTCGACGCTGATGCTTCCCGCGCTCGGAGCGATGGCGCAGCTGCCTGCGAACTCCTGGGCGCCTGATTTCACGGCCACCGACATCAACGGGGAAAGCCATCACCTGTACGAGTACCTCGACCAGGGGTATACCGTGATCATGGACATCTCCGCCGCCTGGTGCAACCCCTGCTGGCAGTACCACAACTCCGGCGCGCTGGAGAACCTCTACAACACCTATGGCCCCGGTACCGCCGAGAACAAGGTGATGGTGCTCTTCATCGAGGGCCAGGGCTCGAACACCGTCGACCAGATCAACGGGACCTCCAACCCCTCGAACGCCTGCGCGTCCAGCAACCCCACCATCTATTACGGTGGCTGCACGCAGGGCAACTGGACGACGGGCACGCCCTACCCCATCATCGACAATGCGCAGATCGCCGACGCCTACGCGATCAACTACTTCCCCACGATCTACAAGATCTGCCCCAACCGCATCGTGAACGAGGTGGGCCAGCTCAACACCGCCCAGCTGTGGGCCAGCGTGCAGGAATGCCCCGTGGCCACCACCGGCCTGAACGCCGGCCTGGCCTTCTACACGGGCGACCGCATCATCTGCGACGAAGTGCACGCCACGGTGACCCTGCAGAACATGGGCTCCGACGACCTGACCGCCGCCACCGTGGAGCTGAAAGAGGGCGGCACCGTGATCGGCACGCAGAACTGGAGCGGCGACCTCGCCACCTACGGCACCGCCGAGATCACCTTCCCGGCCGCCAGCGTGACCGACCCCGCCGATGTGACCGTGGAGGTCACCGCCGCCGGCGACAACAATGCCGCCGACAACGTGCTCGATCCGGGCCTGATCGCCGCCACCCCGGCCATGGCCAACCTCACCTTCTCCCTGACGCTCGACTGGTATTGCTCGGAGACCACCTGGAAGCTGTTCAACAGCAGCAATGCGGTGGTGCACCAGGGCGGTCCCTACAACTGCGGCAGCAATGGCGGCGGCGTCGATGCCAACCAGACCAAGACCTACAACTGGACCCTCCCGCTGGACTGCTACCGGATGGAGATCTATGACGAGTACGGCGACGGCATGATGTCGTCCATCTACAACCCGCCGCACCCCGACGGGCACTACGACCTGATGGACGGCGGCGCCAACCACGTCTTCTCCGGCACCGGTGACTTCGGCGAGCGCGCCTCCGGCGGCATCAACGTGAACGCCCCGGCCTCGGTGCGCGAGAACAGCCTGGACAACAGCCTGAACATCTACCCGAACCCCACCACGGGCAACGTGTTCCTGAACTACGACCTGGCCGCCGGCGCCCGCGTGACCACGGAGGTGTACAACGCCCTCGGCGAACGGGTGCTGGCCTCCACCAGCACGGTGCCCGCCGGCATCCAGGTGAAGCAGCTCGACCTGGGCGGCCTCACCAACGGCGTGTACTTCCTGAACATCACGGCGGACGGCCTGAAGGCCTCCCGCACCATCACCCTGAACAAGTAAGCAGGGACCCTTCCGGAACGACCGGCGGACGCGCGTGGGAACACGCCGTCCGCCGGTCTTCTTTTTGGGCCTGTCGCATCCGTGGCTTTCCAGGGTCCGCACGATCGTTCTCCAGCCCGGCAGGCGAAGGCCGCGCCCTGCTCGTTTTGGGATCCCCAGGATCCCACAAGGCGGTCGGCCATGGCGGACCACCCCCGCCTAGTTTCGTCGGCCTTCGTCCGACCCGCCGATCCAGCGTATCCTTGGCCCACGGTTTGACCAGCGCAGCGCCACATCCCCATCCCCGATCATGAAACGGTCCCTGACCCTCCTCGCCTTCGCCCTCCCCCTCCTGCTGGCCGCCCAGAGCGGCAAGCTCCCCGCTGTGACCGTGCAGGCCATGGACGGCAAGAAGGTGAGCACCAGCAGCTGGAACAACGGCGGCAAGCCGATGATCATCAACTTCTGGGCGACCTGGTGCGCCCCGTGCAAGCGCGAGCTCAACACCATCAGCGAGAAGTACGCCGACTGGCAGAAGCAGACGGGCGTGAAGCTGATCGCCGTGAGCATCGACGATGCGCGCAGCATGAACCGCGTGGCCCCCTATGTGAACGGCCAGGACTGGGACTATGAGGTGTACCTGGACCCCAACGGCGACCTCAAGCGCGCCCTGAACGTGAACAACGTGCCGCATACCTTCCTGGTGGACGGCAAAGGCAACGTGGTCTGGCAGCACAACAACTACGAGCCGGGCGACGAGAACGAGCTGTACGAACAAGTGAAGAAGCTGGCCGGCAAGTGACCGGGACCTCCATGCAGGCATCCACCCCGACCCGGCCCGGCACGGGCCGCCAACCATCGGTCCGCTCGATCGCAGGCGCCGCGGCGCTGCTGGGCGCGCTCACCCTCCAGGCCCAGGAAGGCGGCCAGGTCCACGGGAACTTCAGCACGGACGGGCAGCTGTACAACGACGACGAGCAGATCGGCGCCACCGCGCCGCCGCAGGACTTCGGCCTCAACGCCTGGGGCAACCTGAACTACAGCCAGGGCGGCTTCCGCGCGGGGGTGCGCTTCGAGAGCTACGAGCCGGCCCTGCTGGGCTACCCCGCCGGCGCGCGCTATTCGGGCAGCGGCATCGGCTATCGCTACGCCTCGTACACCAAGGACGACCTGGAGGTGACGGTGGGCAACTTCTACGAGCAGTTCGGCCAGGGCCTGGTCTTCCGCAGCTATGAGGAGCGCTACCTGGGCGTGGACAACGCCATGGACGGCGTGCGGCTGAAGTTCAGCCCGGACACCGGCATCTACCTGAAGGGGGTGATCGGCCGGCAGCGCTTCGGTTTCGAGAACGGCTTCACCAAGGGCGATGGCCTCGTGCGGGGCATCGATGGGGAGGTCTCCCTCACCGAGGCCTTCCCGCGCGCCTTTCCGAAATGGGTGGAAAAGGGCCGCAACCTGACCCTGGGCGGCAGCTTCGTGAGCAAGTTCCAGGCGGACAACGACCCGCTGCTGGACCTGCCGGAGAACGTCGGGGCCTGGGGGGCCCGGGCCAACTACACCACGGCCAGGTGGAACCTCTACACCGAGTACGCCTATAAGATCAACGACCCCAACGGCAGCAACGGCAACATCTACAACAACGGGCAGGCGCTGCTGGCCAACGTGACCTACAGCACCAAGGGCCTGGGCGTGAGCGCGGGGGCGCACAGCTATGACAACATGGTGTACCGCAGCGACCGCGCCGCGGCGCCGTTCGACCTGAACATCAACTACCTGCCCACGCTGGCCAAGCAGCACACCTACAACCTGCCCGCCACGCTCTATCCCTACGCCACCCAGCCGAACGGCGAGGTCTCGTACCAGGGGGAGGTCTTCTACAAGTTCAAGAAGGGCACGCCGCTGGGCGGCAAGTACGGCACCAAGCTGGCGGTGAACTGGTGCGGGGCCTGGAGCCTGGACACCACCCGCGTGATGAACGACACGGTGCACTACCTCGGCTACCGCACCAAGTTCTTCCGGCAGGGCGACCGCCAGTACTTCAGCGACCTCAACGTGGAGCTGCGCAAGAAGGTGAGCGCGGACTGGGAGCTGGCGCTGACCTACATCAACCTCGTCTACGACATCGCCACCGTGCAGGGCAAGCCGGGCCAATCGGTGATCTACGCGGACATGGTGATCCTGGAAGGCCTGCACAACTTCACGGACAGGAACTCGCTGCGCTTCGAGGTGCAGCACCTGAGCACCAAGCAGGACCATGGCAACTGGGCCACCGCCCTGGCGGAGCTCACCTTCAGCCCGCATTGGTTCGTGGCGGCCATGGACCAGTACAACTACGGCGGCTCGGTGGAGACGGAGAAGATCCACTACCCGATCGGCACGGTGGGCTACATCCGCGGCGGCAGCCGGTTCTCCTTCAGCTACGGCCGCCAGCGGGCGGGCATCTTCTGCGTCGGGGGCGTGTGCCGTGTGGTGCCCGCGGCCAACGGCCTCACCGCTTCCATCACCACGACCTTCTGACCCATGCGCCATCACTTCATCGGGGTCCTTGCCGTCGCGCTCCTGGCCGCGGGTTGCGACGTGATCGACGAGCCGGACAATCCGGTGCCTTCGGTGGGCCCCTGCACCGGCAACGGCTCCGGTGCACGCCGCGTGCTGCTGGAGGACCTCACCGGCTTCCGCTGCTCCACCTGCCCCCCGGCCGCCGAGAAGGCGCGCGAGATCCAGTCGTTCTACTGCAAGGACGTGATCGTGGTGGCCATGCACGTGACCTCCACCTTCGCGGCCCCGCTCAACCCGGCGCCCGGGCCCTTCTCCACGGACTTCCGCACGCCGTCGGGCAATGAGACCATCACCACCGCGGGCTTCCAGCCGCCGAACCTGCCCATCGGCATGGTGAACCGGAAGGTGGACGGCACGCTGGGCACCCGCCTGCTGCAGCACGGGGCCTGGGCCACCGCCACGGCCGCGGTCATCGGCGAGCCCGCCCAGTTCGAGGTGCTCATCGACACCATCGTCCACAACAGCGTTTCCAACACCTACGACTTCCGCGTGCGGGTGCCCGTGCTCCAGGACGTGAGCGGCGGGTACAACCTCACCGTGCTGCTGACCGAGGACCACGTGGCCGATTGGCAGAAGGATGCGCGCTACGACCCTTCGGACCTCTTCCCCTACGACCACCGTCACGTGCTGCGCGACAACGTGAACGGCACCTGGGGCCAATCCATCATCGCTTCCAGTGCGGCCGTGGGCGATACGATCCCCACGCAATACAGCTACAGCCTGCCCACCAATGTGATCGACCCGGCCCATTGCGCCGTGGTGGCCTACGTGTACCGCACGGACAGCTATGAGGTGATGCAGGTGAGCCAGCGCGAACTGGGCGAATAGACAGCCTCGTAAGGCCTGGCGCGCGTCAGGCATCCTCTATCGGTCGGTGGATCAGGAAGGCCCGTACGGCCCCGGGCCTGTACCTTGGCTCGCGATCCCACCGACATGAACCACTCTCTACTCTTCGCGAGCATCGCGACCCTTTTCCTGGCCCGCCCCTCGGCCCTGCACGCCGCCGCGGCCGACGGCCCCGGCCTGGAGGTCACCAGTGTGAACGTGCACGACTTCACCGCCCCGGGCGAGCACGTCCTCAGCGGCCAGGTGACCAACACCGGCTCCACCGTGATCCACGGGTTCGTCCTCCGCTATGCCGTCGACGGCGGGGCACCGGTGCAGCAGTCGTTCGGTGTCGACCTCGCCCCCGGGGCTTCCTACACGTACAGCTTCAGCACCCCTTGGGACGCGACCGAAGGCGAGCATACGGTGACCGTGACCAGCGGCGACCTGACCGGTGAGGTGGTGGCCCTGAACGGCGGCATCACCGCCACCACCAAGGCCATGGGCGGGCTTGCCGACCGCACCGTGGTGATCGAGGAGTTCACCAGCTCCACCTGCTGGCCCTGCGCGGACTTCAACCAGACCTTCGACCCCACGCTGAGCAGCCTCGGCACCAACACCTACGGCTCGCGCGTGGCCGCCGTGAAATACCAGATGAACTGGCCGGACCCGGGCAACGATCCCAGCTACAACGCGCACGGCAGCACCCGCCGCAACTTCTACACGGTGGAGGGCATCCCCTTCCCCCTCCTGGACGGCACGAACACGACCGGGACCGCCAGCGTGATCAACGACCGCAAGGAAGTGCCCAGCCCGGTGCTCCTCGACGTGAGCTATACGCGCGACGGCAACAGCATCACGGTGACCGCGCGGATGACGCCGCTGATCGACCTGAGCGGCTCCTACAAGCTGCACCTGGCGGTGACGGAGGACCACTACCACTACACGGCCTCCGTCACGTCCCAGGACGATTACCATTACGTGATGCGCACCATGCTCCCGAACGCCGGCGGCACCCCCATGACGGGGCTGACGGCCGGTGAGGAGCGGGTGGTGACGGAGACCGTCACCCTCGTGCCGGGCGGGCCCGCGCAAGGCAATTTCAACCTGTGGGGCACGGTGGACGGCATCACCGTGGTGGCCTTCCTGCAGAAGACCATCGGCAAGGAGATCTACCAGGGTGCCATCGCCTCCTCCCCGGTGGGCATCGAAGAAGTAGGCACCAGCGCGCTCGGCAAGCTGTACCCCAACCCCACCGATGGCTGGGTCCTCTTCCAGTACGCCGAGAACGCCGACGCGCACATCGAAGTGGTGGACCTGCTGGGCCATACCGTGCTGCGGACCGATCGCATGCTCCGCACCGGGCAGCTGAACCGCCTCGACCTGAGCGCCCTCGGGAACGGTCTGTACGTGGTGAACGTCACCGCCAACGGCGTGCGCAGCGCCGGCCGGGTGATGTTGGAGCGCTGATACCGGGCAACGCCCTGTTCCGCAAGGAGGCGGGCGGCTCGATCGTGATCGGGCCGCCCGCCTCCTTCGCTTATCGGCGCTCCCCGTCCGTCCCCCCGCCATACCGATCGTATCGCCGCATCGTTACGGGAACATGAGGGCCAAGCGCAGGTGTGGAAAAACGGGCGGCAGGGACCTCTTTCCCGTCCCGGGAAGCCGTACCTTCAGGCCCGCCTTAGGCCGATCCCACCAGGGGACGGCCCCGGACGACCTGCCAAAAGACGAACCGCGATGATGGACCAGGGTAGGAAGATGATGGAGATGAGCAAGCAAGTGCTCCAGAAGGTGAGTTTCGATCCCCGGCTGTTCCGCAAGGAACTGATGAAGGCCGCCCGCTGGGTGGGCCAACGGGACCAATTGCTGCTGAAAGCCTGGTGCCTGGCCACGTTCGGGCACCAATACAAGGACGTCATCCTCGACGTGTTCCAGCGCTCCATGCGCGGGTGAGCATCGCGCTCATCCATGCCCTGCGGGCGATGCCCGCAGGTGGCGCAGGTTGCGCTGCAGCCCGCTGAACTTCGTGCGCTTCACCGCGCTCCCTTCGAACAGCCGGTCGAAGAGGACCTCGGTCATGCCGTGCCATTCGTCCGTGGTCAGGGCCATCAGCTCCGGCTTCGGTGCGAACTCGGGCTCGCGGTGCGGCGTGCTGAAGCGGTTCCATGGGCAGACCTGCTGGCAGATGTCGCAGCCGAACGCCCAGTTCCGGAAGTCGCCGGCCTCCGCGGGGATGGCGTCCTTCAGCTCGATGGTGAAGTAGCTGATGCAGCGGCTGCCGTCCACGCCATAAGGGGTGATGGCGTCCGTGGGGCAGGCATCGATGCAGCGCCGGCAGGTGCCGCAGTGGTCGGTGGCCGGGGCATCGGGCGCCAGCTCCAGGTCGGTGATCAGCTCGCACAGGAAGAAGTAGGAGCCCGCGCCTTGCCGGATGATGTTGGTGTGCTTGCCCATCCAGCCGATGCCGCTGCGCCGGGCCCAGGCCTTCTCCAGCACCGGCGCGCTGTCCACGAACGCCCGCAGCGCCACCTCCCCGAACCGCTCGGTGATGAAGGCGATCAGCGGCTTCAGGCGCTTCTTCACCACCTTGTGGTAATCGCGTCCGTAGGCGTAGGTGCTCAGCTTCGGCGCCCCGGGGTCGGCCTGCCGCGGCGGCGTATGGTAGTTGTATGCCAGGCTGATCACGCTCTTCGCGCCAGGCACCAGCTTGCGGGGGTCGAGCCGCAGGTCGGCGTGGCGGGCCATGTAGCCCATGGCACCCTGGCGGCCTTCGCGCAGCCACTGCTCCAGGCGCGGGGCCTCCTCCTCCAGGAACCCCGCACGCGCCACCCCGCAGGCCAGGAAGCCCAGCTCATGGGCCTTGGCCTTGATACGGTCGGCCTTCTCGCGGGACGTATCCATGGGCCGGGCCAAGGTAGCGGCCCCGCCGGGGTCACGCCACCGCCGTCCCGTAGGCCCGCCTCACCTCGTCATCGGACAGGGTGATGAAGGTGAAGATGGCCAATGCGATGCCGAACGGGATGTTCAGGCAGTTGAGCCCGCCCACCACCAGGGAGAAGGTGCGCCCGCGCTGTTGCGCGATGAGCGCGCCGCTGATGATGTTCAGCACGCCCTTGACCTCCAGGAAGGCGAACAGGGTCCAGCCCAGCACCCGGAAGAAGCCGCCCAGCCAGGCCGGCGGCACGTCGCCCTGCGCGTGCTCCAGGAGCCAGTCGCTGCCAAGGAAGGAGCCCAGCGCCACGAACACCAGCAGCGACAGTCCGCCCACGCAGACCAGGGCGCCGTACACGTAGTGCAGGATGCTCAGGGTGGTGAGGTGCTTTTTCATGTCCCGAAGCTGCGCGAGGGAACGGCGTCCCGCAGGCCGGATGGGACGACCGGTACCCGGGCCTGTCCAATGGCGGGCCGGCCGATCAGGCGGCCGCGTGGGCGGCCATCCCCGCGCGGACGATCCGCTCCAGCTCGTCGAAGGAGCACGCCAGGGTGTTGGCGGAGATGATCACCGGCGAGCCGTGGTGGTCCATGTTCCACTGGAACGACCAGCGCTTCCAGCCCCTCCAGCGGCCCAGGAACGCCGCGGGGTCCTTCAGCCGGACGGCCAGCAGCCGCACCTTCTTCACGCGCACCTCGTGGATCCCGGCAAGGTGCGACCACGGCACGTGCACGTACCCGAACATCGTGGTGCGGTCGTGGAGGCCGAGCGTGTCCACGATGAGCCCGGGCCGGCGGTCGAAAAGCCGCACCGCCGCCTGGACGGCCAGCAGGGAGAAGAACACGCCGCCGATGGGGGCGAACGCCTTCGCTTCGCCGTCGTGGAAGGCGCTCCCGCTCGGCTCCTTGTTCCACAGCCACCAGCAGAGCGCCAGGAACACCGCACAGAACACGAGCGTGAGGACGCCCCTCTTCCGGCTCCGCTGTACCACGACGGGCGTGAACGTCATCCGCGTTATTCGAACAGGGACCCGGGCTTCACGCTGGGCACGCGGCCCAGGTGTTTGTAGGCGCGCTCGGTGGCCTGGCGGCCGCGCGGCGTGCGTTGCAGGTAGCCCTCCATGATGAGGAAGGGCTCGTAGACCTCCTCGATGGTGCCGCTCTCCTCGCCCACCGCGGTGGCCACGGTGTTCAGGCCCACGGGCCCACCCGCGAACTTGTCGATGATGCAGAGCAGGATGCGGTTGTCCATCTCGTCCAGGCCGTGCGCGTCCACATTGAGGGCCTTCAGCGCGTGCTGGGCGATGGCGGGCACGATGGTGCCGTCGCCCTGGATCTGGGCGAAGTCGCGCACGCGGCGCAGCAGGGCGTTGGCGATGCGGGGGGTGCCGCGGCTGCGGCGGGCGATCTCGTGGGCGGCCTCGTCCTCGATGGGCACCTGGAGCAGGCCGGCCGAGCGGTGCAGGATGCCCTTGAGCGTGGCGGCGTCGTAGTAGTCGAGGCGGCTGTTGATGCCGAAGCGGGCGCGCAGGGGAGCGGTGAGCAGGCCGCTGCGGGTGGTGGCCCCCACCAGCGTGAAGGGGTTCAGGCCGATCTGCACCGTGCGGGCGTTGGGCCCCGCGTCGATCACCAGGTCGATGCGGTAGTCCTCCATGGCGCTGTAGAGGTACTCCTCCACGATGGGGCTCAGCCGGTGGATCTCGTCGATGAAGAGCAGGTCGTTGGGCCCCAGGTTGGTGAGCAGGCCGGCCAGGTCGGCGGGCTTGTCCAGCACGGGGCCGCTGGTCACGCGCATGCTCACGCCCATCTCCTGCGCGATGATGCCGGCGAGCGTGGTCTTGCCCAGGCCGGGGGGGCCGTGCAGCAGCACGTGGTCCAGGGCCTCGCCGCGCAGCCTCGCGGCCTGCACGAACACCTTCAGGTTGTCGGTGACGGCCCGCTGCCCGGCGAACTCCTCGAAGCGGCGGGGACGCAGCACCTGCTCCAGCTCCTTGTCGGAGGCGGAGCGCTGTTCCTTGCGGACGTCGAACCCGTCGGCCATCCCTGCAAAAGTATCCGCAAGCCCCTCACTCCCGTCCGGCCCGCAGATCGCGCCAGAGGTCGCCGAAGAACACCTTGACCCCGAACAGGTAGATGGGCGCCGTCAGGTCCTCGCCCAGATCGGCCCCGGAGAACGCCAGCCGGTAGCCCCAGCCCGCACCCACCCCGAAGTACCGCAGGAAGCGGTACTGCACGGTCATCGCCGGCTCATAGAGGAACACCCCCGTGCGGTGGATGCGCTGCTTGCGGCCCTCCTGGTCGCGGTAGATCAGCGCCCCCGCCCCGATGCCCAGCTGCACGGGGATGCGCACTTCCCAGGGGCCGCGCTGGTAGAAGGCGTACTCGAAGTAGGGGGTCACATAGCCGAAGCGCAGGTGGGTATCCACCACGCCTTCGCCTTCCACGTACAGCTCGCGGTGCACCGGGGAGAACAGGAAGCTGTAGCCGATGCCGTACTGCACGCGCCCGCCATGCTCCAGGCCGACCTTCACCCCGAACATGCGCACGGCCCGGTTGCTGATGAAGGAGCCGCGGGTGTCCAGCTTCACCACGGGCTTCGGAGGCTCCTCCAGGAAGAGGCCCAGGCTGTCCAGCAGCTGCGCGCGTGCGCCGAGGCAGGTGGCCAGGCCGAGCAGCAACAGGAGCGGGCGCATCAAAAAGGAATGTCCGCACCAAAAGTGCGGACATTCCTGGGGCCGGGCCGTGGGGGCCAAGGCCTAGTGCTCCTCCTCCCCGTCGTCCAGCGGCGTGGTCTGCGGCACGAAGTCCTCGGGCTTGCCGGGCTTGCTGTAGTCGTAAGGCCAGCGGTGCACGGTGGGGATGGCACCGGGCCAGTTGCCGTGCAGGTGCTCCACGGGAGCGGTCCACTCCAGGGTGTTGCTGCGCCAGGGGTTCTGCACCGCTTTCTGGCCGCGCCAGATGCTGTGGAAGAAGTTGTAGGTGAAGAGCAGCTGGGCGCTGCCGCCGATGATGGCGAAGAAGGTGATGAGCACGTTGAGGTCCACCACGCCGTCGAACATGGGGAACTCGCTGTAGCTGTAGTAGCGGCGGGGCGCACCGGCCAGGCCGATGTAGTGCATGGGGAAGAACACGCCGAAGGCACAGACGAACGTGATCCAGAAGTGGGCGTAGCCCAGCTTGTTGTTCATCATGCGGCCGTACATGCGCGGGAACCAGTGGTAGATGCCCGCGAACATGCCGAAGATGGCGCTCATGCCCATCACGATGTGGAAGTGGGCCACCACGAAGTAGGTGTCGTGCACCACGATGTCCAGCGCGCTGTCGGCGAGGATGATGCCGGTGAGGCCGCCGGCGATGAAGGTGGCCACCAGACCGATGCTGAAGAGCATGGCCGGGGTGAAGACGATGTTGCCGCGCCAGAGCGTGGTGATGTAGTTGAAGGCCTTCACCGCGGAGGGGATGGCGATGAGCAGGGTGGTGAACACGAACACGCTGCCGAGGAAGGGGTTCATGCCCGTGATGAACATGTGGTGGCCCCACACGATGAAGCTGAGGAAGCCGATGGCCAGGATGGAGCCGATCATGGCGCGGTAGCCGAAGATGGGCTTGCGCGCATTGGTGCTGATGACCTCGGAGGTGATGCCCAGGGCGGGCAGCAGCACGATGTACACCTCGGGGTGGCCGAGGAACCAGAACAGGTGCTGGAAGAGGATGGGGCTGCCGCCCACGTGGTCCAGGGCCTCACCGCCGATGTGGATCTCGCTCAGGTAGAAGCTGGTGCCCAGGGTGCGGTCGAGCAGCAGCAGCAGGGCGGCGCTCAGCAGCACGGGGAAGGAGAGCACGCCGAGCACGGCGGTGACGAAGAAGGCCCAGATGGTGAGGGGCAGGCGGGTCATCTTCATGCCCTTGGTGCGCAGGTTGAGCACCGTCACCACGTAGTTGAGGCCGCCCATCAGCGAGCTGGCGATGAACACGGCCATGCTGGCGAGCCAGAGGGTCATGCCGGTGCCCGAGCCGGGGATGGCCTGGGGCAGGGCGCTCAGCGGGGGGTACACCGTCCAGCCGGCGGAGGCGGGACCGCCCTCCACGAAGAGGGACGAGATCATGAGCACGCTGGCGAGGAAGAAGGCCCAGTAGCTCAACATGTTGATGAAGCCGCTGGCCATGTCGCGCGCGCCCACCTGGAAGGGGATCAGCAGGTTGCTGAAGGTGCCCGACAGGCCGCCGGTGAGCACGAAGAACACCATGATGGTGCCGTGGATCGTGACCAGGGCCAGGTACATGTTCGGGTTGAGCACGCCCTTGGGGGCCCACTTGTCGCCGAGGAAGAAATGGGTGAAGGAGAACCCTTCCCCGGGCCAGGCCAGCTGGAGGCGGAAGATGATGGACATCACCACGGCCACCCAGGCCATGATGATGGCGGTGATCAGGAATTGCTTGCTGATCATCTTGTGGTCCTGCGAGAAGATGTACTTCGAGACGAAGCTCTCCTCGTGGTGGTGATGATCCGCGTGGGCGTGGCCATGGACGGCCTCAGGCGCGTGGGCTACGGAACCCATGTGTTCAGTGCGTTTTCGGTTCGTTCACGGCAGCGGTGGCGTTGGTGTCCGCCGAGGCCGTCGTCTTGGTGCTGTCGGACGGTGCCGCCGCCGGGGTGGCGGCTTCGGCCGTCTGGAATCCTTTCTGCTGGGCGAGCCAGGCGCGGTAGGCCCCCTCGGGCTCCACCACCAGGGCCATCTGCATGTTGTAGTGCGAGGCCCCGCAGATCTTGTTGCACAGCAAGATGAAGTCGAAGGCGGGGTTCTTCGTCACCAGGCGCATGCTGTCGGTGGTGATGGTGGGCTTCAGGTGCATGCGGGTGGTCATGCCCGGCACGGCGTTCATCTGGGCGCGCATGTGGGGCAGGTAGGCGCTGTGGATGATGTCGCGGCTGCGGATCAGCAGCTCCACGTCCTGGCCCACCGGCAGGTGGAACTCCTTCACCACGATGTCGTCGGCCCCGAAGCTGTACTGGCTCTCCTGGCCGGCGGCCTTCTTGGCGGCGATGTCCTGCTCCATCAGGGTGCGCAGGTTCAGGATGCGGCTGCGGACGCGGCGGATGTGCGCGATGTGCTCCTCCAGCTCATGCTTGCGATCGGGAGGCAGGTAGTCGTGCTCCTCGGCCAGCTGCTTGCCGCCCGCCTCCTCCTCGGCCTTCAGCTCCTCCAGGCGGGTGGCGATGGACGCCGGGGTGACGATGCCCAGGGGGTTGTTGTCGTTGATCAGGCGGAAGTCGGTGGCGCCCAGGCGGCCGTCCTTGCCGGGGTAGCGGGCGGTCCAGTCGAACTGCTTGCCGTACAGCTCCACCTCGGGCGTGCCGGGCACGGCCGCGGTGGTGATGCGGTTCCACACGGTGAGGCCGTAGATGATGATGCCGATGAGCACCACCGAAGGCACGATGGTCCAGGCGAGCTCCCACTTGTTGTTGTGGGGGTAGTAGTAGGCCCAGCGGTCCTTGCGGAAGTAGTACTTGCCCGAGAAGTAGAACAGCAGGGTGTTGGTGAGGAAGAAGGCCGCCAGCAGGATGGCCCAGTTGATGTCGTACATCCGGTCCAGCCACTCGCCGTGCTCGCTGGCGGCCACGGGCAGCAGCTTGTCCTTGTAGTGGAGGGTGAGCCAGATGAAGAAGCCGAAGTAGAAGAAGGGGAAGAGCCACATCAGCCGCGCGTTCATGCGGTTGTCGCGGTCGGAGATCATCTCCTCGCGCTTGCCGCGCAGGGTGGCCGTCAGCTCGTACACGCGGCTGAGCCGGAGCACGGCCATCAGGCCGAGCACCAGTACCGCGAGGATCAACAACGTCGTCATGCCTTCGTTCGATTAGCGTTCCGTAGCGGTCTTAGATCTGGTGATGGATGCTCTCCTCCAGGTACGGGTGGTGCACCACGGTGAGGGGCGCCTTGGTCAGCTCCCGGAAGACCACGTTGATGAACAGGCCGAGGAAGCCGACGAAGAGGCCGATCTCCAGCAGACCGATGTGGTGGAAGTGGTCGCCCAAGGCACCGGGCAGCACCATCTGGCAGAGGTCCAGCCAGTGGCCGATGAAGATGAGCGCGCCCACCCCGATGAGGAAGCGCGGGTTGCGCTTGGCGTCACGGCTCATCAGCAGCACCATGGGCAGGGCGAAGTTGATGAAGAACATGCCCCACATGAGCCACGGATGGTCGTTGATGCGGACCTGGAAGTAGATGACCTCCTCGGGGATGTCCGCGTACCAGTAGAGCATGAACTGGCTGAAGTAAAGGTAGGTCCACAGGAAGCTGATGGCGAACACCCACTTGCCCATGTCGTGGATGTGGCTGTTGTTCACCTGCGGCAGGTAGCCCTTGCTCTTCAGGTAGAGGGCGAGCACCACGGCGGTGACCATGCCGCCCACCCACATGCCGGCGAACACGTACCAGCCGAAGAGGGTGCTGAACCAGTGCGTGTCGATGCTCATGATCCAGTCCCACGACAGCACGCTGCTGAACACGGCGAAGAACACCAGGAAGAGGGCCGCGCGCTTGTAGTTCATGATGTGCGTGCGCACCAGGGTCTCGCCGGTCATGTTGTCCATGGCCAGGCTCTGCTTGCGGAACCAGCGGGCGGCGAAGATGAAGGTGCCCAGGAAGGCGATGGCCCGGACCCAGAAGAAGGGCATGTTCAGGAACGGCATCTTGCCCGCGATGATGGGATCGTAGTGCTCCACATCGTTCGGGTCCGTCACGCGGTGGTCCATCCAGTGCCACACGTGGTGCCAGCCGAAGCTGCCGGCCAGCAGGCAGATCACGATCACGGCCGCGCCCCAGGGCAGGTAGCCGATGATGCCCTCATAGATGCGCTTCACCATCACGGTCCAGGCCGTTTCGGTGGCGTACTGCAGGGCGTAGAAGAAGAGGGTGCCCAGGGCGATGCCGAAGAAGAAGAAGCCGTTGATGAAGAGCGCCGCCCAGGTGTTCTGGTGATGCTCCGTATGGTCCCCGGCGAAGCCGAGGATGGCCATGGCGAAGCCGATCACCATCAGCGTCAAGCTGATCGTGCGGGCCCGTTTGCTGAAAGTGAAGTTCATCGCTGCGTTCCGTTATCGGTTCACTTGCCTGCGGCGGCTTGTTTCGTGCTGTCCGCGGGGGCGACGGCGCCCTCGCCCGGCATCTTGCCGTCGTTCTGGAGGAACTTCACGTACTGGATCACCGTCCAGCGCTCCTCCTTGGTCAGCTGCGAGGCGTGGCTGCCCATCATGCCCTTGCCGTAGGTGAGGGTGTGGAACATCTTGCCTTCGGGCAGGGTCTTCAGCGGGCCGTTGTAGGCGTTCGGGGGGGCATGGCCGCCCTTGGTCACCACGGCGCCGTCGCCCATGCCCGTTTCACCGTGGCAGTGGACGCAGAACTTGCCATAGATCACCTTGCCTTCCTCCACCGTCGCCTTCGTCATGGGCAGGGGGCTGTGCACCTCCAGGCCCGCACGCTCATAGTCCTCCGGCGTGTTGGCGTAGGGATAGGGGAAGTTGAACGCGGCCTTGGACTCCTCGGCGGCGAAGGGGATGGAGCCTTCGGCCGGGAGGCGGGCGCTCTGGGTGTTGCGCTCGGCCAGCACGACGCTGTCGGCGAAGTAGTAGGGGTCCTGGCCGTAGTCCACGTAGGCTTCCACGGCGGGGCTGCGGTACATGTCGGGCATGTACTCGATGCCGGGGCTGTTGGGGTCGCCCTTGCAGCCGGTGAGCACGGCGAGGGCGGACGTCCCGATGGCGGCGATGAGGGTGGTGCGCGTGGTCATCGGGCTCAGCATTGGCGTTCGTTGATCTCGAACACGGTGGTCTCGCGCAGCATGCTCGTCATGGCCTCGGCGCTGTGGCCATGGTTGTCCTCGGTGCGCAGCTCCATGATGAACTTGTCGTCGGTGGAGCGCGGGTCCGGGTTGCGGGCGGGCATGCCGGGCAGCGTCTTGTTGCGGATCAGGTAGGTGAGGGCCATCCCGTGGGCCGCGCAGAGCACGGTGAACTCGAAGGTCACCGGGATGAAGGCCGGGAGGTTCTGGTAGAAGTAGTTGTTCGGTTTGCCGCCGATGTTCATCGGCCAGTCGTAGATCATCATGTAGTACATCCCCAGCAGGGCCAGGGAGGTGCCCGTGATGCCGAACATGAAGGAGGCGATGGCGATGCGGGTGCGCTTGATGCCGATGATGGGGTCGAGGCCGTGGACCGGGAAGGGGCTGAAGACGTCGCGCACCTTCACGCCGGCGGTGACCAGCTTGCGGGCCGCGCTCTTCAGCAGCTCGGGATCCTCGTAGACCGCGTAGATGACCTTGTTCGCCATGCCGCTCAGTGGTGATGGGGTTGTTTCGCCTGCTCCTGCTTGTAGCTCTCACCGCTGGTCTTCAGGATGGACTTCAGCTCGTTCAGCGCCAGCACGGGGAAGTAGCGGGCGAAGAGCAGGTAGAGGGTGAAGAAGATGCCGATGGTGCCCACGAACACGCCCGCGTCCACCCAGGTGGGATGGAAGAGGGTCCAACTGCTGGGCAGGTAGTCGCGGTGCAGCGAGGTCACGATGATCACGAAGCGCTCGAACCACATGCCGATGTTCACCACGATGCTCATCACGAAGGTGAACATGAGGTTGCGGCGCCAGCTGCGCACCCAGAAGAGCTGCGGGCTGATCACGTTGCAGGTCATCATGGCCCAGTAGCTCCACCAGTAGGGGCCGGTGGCGCGGTTGATGAAGGCGTAGCTCTCGTACTCCACGCCGCCGTACCAGCTGATGAAGAGCTCGGTGATGTAGGCCACGCCGACGATGGAACCCGTGACGATGATCACGATGTTCATGTACTCGATGTGCTTGATGGTGACATAGCTCTCGAGCTTCATCACCTTGCGCATGATGAGCAGGAGGGTCTGCACCATGGCGAAGCCGCTGAACACGGCGCCGCTCACGAAGTAGGGCGGGAAGATGGTGGTGTGCCAGCCGGGCACCACCGAGGTGGCGAAGTCGAAGCTCACCACCGAGTGCACCGAGAACACCAGCGGGGTGGCGAGGCCGGCGAGCACCAGGCTCACCTCCTCGAAGCGGGTCCAGGCCTTGGCATTGCCGGTCCAGCCGAAGGCGAGCAGGCCGTACATCTTCTTCTGCCAGGGCTTCACCACGCGGTCACGGATGGTGGCGAAGTCGGGGATCAGGCCGATGTACCAGAACACCACCGACACGGAGAAGTAGGTGCTGATGGCGAACACGTCCCACAGCAGCGGGCTGTTGAAGTTGACCCAGAGGGAGCCGAACTGGTTGGGCAGGGGGAACACCCAGTAGGCGAGCCAGATGCGGCCCATGTGGATCATGGGGAAGGTGGCCGCCATGATCACCGCGAAGATGGTCATGGCCTCCGCGGAGCGGTTGATGGCCATGCGCCAGCGCTGGCGGAAGAGCAGCAGCACCGCGCTGATGAGGGTGCCGGCGTGGCCGATGCCCACCCACCACACGAAGTTGGTGATGTCCCAGGCCCAGTCCACGGTCTTGTTCAGGCCCCAGGTGCCGATGCCCTTGCTGACGAGGTAGAGGATGCAGCCCACGCCGTACGCCGCGATGAGGGCGGCGATGGTGAGCAGCACGTACCACGCGCGGGGCGCCTTGTTCTCGATGGGGCTCACGATATCGTGCGTGATATCGTGGTAGGTGCGGTGCCCCAGGATGAGCGGTGTACGGAGCGACGATTCGCTGTGCATGGACCTGTTGGCTTAGGCGTGGTGGGCTTCTTCGGCAGGGGTGTTGCGCACCTTCGCCAGGTAGTTGATGTTGGGCTGCACGCCGATCTCCTCAAGGGCGTGGTAGCTGCGCTCCAGGGCGGCCTGGGCGCTCACCTTGCTGGTCTTGTCGTTGAGGTCACCGAAGATGATGGCCCCGGTGCCGCAGGCGGCGGAGCAGGCGGTCTCGATGGAGCCGTCCTTCACCGGCGTGCCGGCCTTCTTGGCGGCGAGCTTGCCGGCCTGGATCTGCTGCACGCAGAGGCTGCACTTCTCGATCACGCCACGGCCGCGCACCACCACGTCGGGGTTCAGCACCAGGCGGCCCAGCTCGTCCCATGCGGGGTTCACCTGGCCGAAGTCCTCGGTGACGTAGTTGAACCAGTTGAAGCGGCGCACCTTGTAGGGGCAGTTGTTCGCGCAGTAGCGCGTGCCGATGCAGCGGTTGTAGGCCATCTGGTTCAGGCCTTCGTTGCTGTGCGTGGTGGCGGCCACCGGGCACACCGTCTCGCAGGGCGCGTGGTTGCAGTGCTGGCACAGCATGGGCATGAACACCACCTTGGGCTGTGCGCTGGGCACCTCCATCTCCAGGTAGCGTTCGATCTTGCCCTTCCCCTCGGCCTTGCCCTTCGCGTGGGTCATGTCCGAGCTGTAGTAGCGGTCGATGCGGAGCCAGTGCATCTCGCGGCTGCGGCGCACCTGGTCCTTGCCCACCACGGGGATGTTGTTCTCGCTGTTGCAGGCGGTGACGCAGGCCCCGCAGCCGATGCAGCTGTTGAGGTCGATGCTCATGCCCCAGCGGTGGCCCACCTCGGCCACGGGCTGCTTGGCCCAGAGGTCCACCTCGGTGGTGGGCACTTTGTCGCGGGCGTCGATGCGGCCGTCGTGGTTCACGTCCTCGTGCACCGCGAGCATCTCCACCTCGTTGTAGGTCTCCTTCGGCTCATGCAGCGCCCACACGGTGAAGGTGGTCTCCTTCACCACGCTGTCGCGGTCCATGGCCGTCATCTGCGTCTGGGTGAGCGCCAGCGGATAGGTGCGGCCGGTGGCCTCCACCGTCACGTTCGGCGCGTCGTAGCGCGTGGCGCCGTCGGCGAAGCGGGTCCAGGGATAGGCGTTCTGGCCCACGGGGGCGGCACTGCCGTCATCGTTGCGCAGGCAGGCGGCGCGTCCCACGCGTTCGCCATCGGCCCCGCGGCCGTAGCCCAGCGCCACGGCGATGGTCTTCGGCGCCTGGCCGGGCTGCGGGATGGCCGGCAGCTCCAGCGCGGTGCCGTTCACCGTCACCTTCACCACGTAGGCGGGGCTCTGCTCGCCGATGTAGAGATCGCTGAAGCCCTTGGCGCCCACCAGCTCCATCAGGTCGGCCGGTGCCATGCACACGTAGTTGTCCCAGGTCGCCTTGGAGATCGGGTCGGGCATCTCCTGCAGCCACGGGTTGTTCGCGTGCAGGCCGTTGCCGATGCCTTCCTTGGTGTAGAGCTCCAGTTCCCAGGCGCCGGCACCGCCCGCGCTCTTCTTCGCGGCGGCGGCGGCCTCGCTCACGTTGCCGATGAAGGCCTCGGCCGTGGGCACCAGCGGGTATTCCGGGGCCACGCCGTCGTGCACGCTCTGGTCCCAGGCCAGGGTGAAGTTCGTCACCCCCGGCATGGCGTTGCGCCAAGTGTCCTGGATGAAGGTGTGGTACGCGGTGTCCACGCCGCTCCACTTCAGCAGGCTTTCGGGCCACTGGCGGGTGTCGAACAGCGGGCGGATGGTCGGCTGCGCGGTGGCGTAGCGGCCGGGCTTGGGCAGGAAGTCGTTCCAGCTCTCCAGCCAGTGGTGGTCCGGGGCGATCCAGCTGCACAGGCTCGCGGTCTCGTCCGCATAGCCGCTGAAGCTCACGCTGAGGCCGACCTTCTTCAGGCCTTCCTTGAACTCGGGCGCGTTGGGCAGGGTGTAGGCCGGGTTCACGTTGGCGATCAGCAGGGCGCCCACATTGCCGGCGTTCATGTCCTTCACCAGCTGCTGCACCGCGGCGTCATCGCCCTGGTGGAACCACGTGTGGTTGGCGAGGTCGATGGTGGCGCCGTAGCTGCCGAGCAGGCTGTTCAGGCTGTTCACCAGCACCTGCGTGCCTTCGTCGTTGCTGCCGCAGAGCACCAGGCTCCGGCCTTTCGCGGCCACCAGCTCGTCCGCGCAGCGGGCGATGGCGGCGTCCACGTCGGCATCGATGGCGGAGGCGCCGGCGGTCGTGCCGCCGAGCTTCTTCGCCACGGCATCATGCAGGGCCAGCACCACGGCGGGCACCTGGCTGGGCTTCACGGCGTGGCGCTCGTCGGCGTTGGCCCCGGTGAGGCTCATGCGCGTTTCGAACTGCCAGTGGCGGCTCATCGGCTTGGCGGCCGTCACCTCCTCGGGACGGCGGCGGGTGGCGTACTGCCAGGTGTGCTCGGTGGCGCTGCCCCAGTTGCTGAGGAAGTCGGCGCCGACGCCCACCAGCACATCGGCCTTGGTGAGGTCGTAGCCCGGGAACACGCGCTTGCCGAAGCTCTTCGCGTTGGCCCCGGTGACGCCCGCGTAGCTGATGGTGTCGTACTGGACGTGCTCCACCTTGGAGCCCACCTGCACGCTCAGGCCGTCGCTCTTCTGCGCCAAGGCGGTGCCGCCCACCTTGTTCTTGAACACGTCGATGGCGGCCTTCACGCTGGGGCTGATCACCGTGCCGGTGAGCACCACGATGCGCTTGCCGCCCGCGCTGATCTTCGCCAGCTCGCCGGCGATGGCCTTGTCCGCATCCGCCCAGCCATGCTGTGCGCCGCCCTGGACGGGCCCGCGCAGGCGCTCATTGTCGTACAGCGTGATCACGCTGCTGTTGATGCGCGCGTTGATGGAGCCCTTGTTGAGCTTGGGGTCGCGGTTGATGCCGAACCGGGGGTTGCCCTTCACGTGGATGGGCCGGCCCTCGCGGGTCTTCACCAGCACGCTGGCGAAGTCCTCGCCGTCGTAGTACGTGCTCGCGTACCAGTTGGCCACGCCGGGGGTGATCTCCTCCGGCTTGTTCACGTAGGGGATGCTCTTGATCACCGGGGTCTCGCAGGCGGCCAGGGTGGCGGCGCTGAGCGAGAAGCCGAGGAACTTCAGGAAATCGCGGCGGCCGGTGGTGGCACCGGTGAGGCCCGTGTCCGCCAGCATCTCATCGATGGCCAACGGCGCGGGGAACTCGTTCGCGCTGCCTTTGCCCACAGTGGAGGTCCCGTCCAGTTCGGCCAGGTCCTGCCAGTAACGCTTCGTGCTCGACATCTGTCTGCGCGTGTTCGGTCTTAGTAGTGGCACTTGGCGCATTCCCAGCCGCCAAGTTCCCGTACGGTGATCTTCTCGTCCTCGAGGTACTTCTGCAGCTCCTTGTTGCCCATCGGCGTCTCGGTGAGGCGGCGGTGGATCTCGTCGTAGTAGCCGTTGCCGGCCATCTGCACTTCGGTCTCGTTGTGGCACTGGATGCACCAGCCCATGGTGAGGGGGGCCCACTGCTCGGCCACATCGAACTCGGTGTCCACCGGTCCGTGGCACTTCTGGCACTCGATCTTGCCCACCGACACGTGCTGCTGGTGGCTGAAGTACACGTGGTCGGGCAGGTTGTGCACCTTGATCCACTTGATGGGCTTCTCCTTGCCGGTGTAGTTCTTCCCGTCCCAGCCCACAGCGTCATAGATCTTGGCGATCTCCGCGGTGCCGGTGGTGGATCCCTCGCTCACGGCCTTGTGGCAGTTCATGCACACGTTGGCGCTGGGGATGCCGGCGTGGCGGCCCTTCTCGGCGCTGCTGTGGCAGTACTGGCAGTTGATGTTCAGGTTGTCCTTGCCGGCGTGCAGGGCGTGCTTGAAGGCGATGGGCTGCTCGGGCTTGTAGTGGGCCACCTTGTCGCCGCCGTACACCCCGATCTCGAAGGCCCAGTCCCAGGCCAGCAGGATCAGCCACACCACGATGAACAGGCCCAGCACCGAGGCCCAGCCCTTGTTGTTCCAGGCCCAATTGGTGATGCGGCCCCAGATGCTGCGCTCCGGCTCGGTGGGCTTGCCCTCGCGCTCCAGGGTGGCGTTCCTCAGCTGGTGGGTGATGCCGCCCAGCGACAGCACCACGATGAGCAGGATGAGGGCCGTGATGAGGAACCACTGCCAGTAGGTGTTCTTGCCCATCTTGGGCCCTTCCGCAGCGGGAGCGGCCCCGCCGCCGCCGGCCTTCACCGGTGGCGCGAAGTTGTCCACGTAATAGAGCACCGCGTCGATGTCCGCATCGGAGATCGCGTTGGGCGTCATCACGCTCTTGTTCCACTTGCCGAAGAGCTCGTTGGCGTATGGGTTGCCGCTCTTGATGACGGCCTGGCTGTTCTTGATCCAGGCGTGGATGTCGCCTTTGCCTTCCCAACGGGCCTTGGCCCCCTTCAGGGCGGGGCCGGTCATGTCCTTGTCCGGCTTGTGGCAGCTGGCGCAATTGCCCTTGAAGACCTTCTCACCGGCCGCATAGGTCGCCTTGTCCGCCTGCGCCGAGGCAGCGGTCACCGACAGGGACAGGATGAAGGCGAGGGTAGCGTTGAGAAGCCCGGGTGAACTCTTGGAAATCCTTGGTACGAGGGGCATTCCGGACGTTTTAGGGATGGACCGTGCTCGGTCTTCGCGGCGCAAAAATAACGGCCGATGGTTACGCGGGAAGGCCGGTGGCACGCGGGCTTCCTTGCAACATCTTATTTAGGATCATTCTAAATGCCTCCGATCGCCGGTCCGCCCGCGGTGGACGCCACGCACACAACGGTCACCGAAGCGTCAGGATCAGGTCAGGATCCGGTCACGAACGATCTTGCACGGACCTTGCATCGCCGGCAGGCTCGGATACTTTTGGCCCGCGATGCGCTCCGCCCTCCTCCCCTTCGCCCTCTGCCTGTCGATCGGCCTCGCCGCCCAATCCGGCGGTGACGACCCGCGCACGTTCAAGCGGTGGGACGGCCAGGCGGCCCCGGTGGACACCCCGGTGACGCCCGGCACGGTGAACGTGCACGAGAGCGAGCGGATCTCGGCCCTGATGCAGGACTACGCCTCGCGCAAGCAGCCGCTGAAAGGCTACCGCGTGCAGATCTTCCTGGGCGACCGCACCAAGGCGGAGGACATCCGCCGCGCCTTCCTGGGCCGCCACCCCGACGTGCCGGCCTACCTGAGCTACCTGGCGCCCAACTTCCGGGTGCGGGTGGGCGACCTCCGCGACCGCGTGCCCGCCGAGAAGCTGCGCAACGACCTGAAGGAGGAATATCCCGGCCTGTACGTGGTGCCCGACGAGATCGAGCTGCCGCGGCTGCTGGGGACCGAAGGGAAATAGGGGCGCTCTTGGCGCACGGGGCCCAATGGCCGAACTTTGAGCACATGCGCTTTCCCCGACGCCACGTCCGGACCACCTTCATCGTGAGCTGGGTCATGGTGATGGCCATCGGGTACCACGGGCATCAGGAAGGCCTCGCCTCCCTGTTCCCCATCCGGCAATACCACCCCCAAGGACGCATCAGCTGGCCATTGACCTCCCTGGCGGCCATTGCCTTGCTGCTGGGGATCGGATCCACGTTGATCCTCCTCTTCGGCAAGACCGTGCCTCGTCAAGCGGCTCCTCCGCTCGGGCCTGAAGAGGACGGAGCGGATCGTTGATGATGGGCGAAGCCGGCCCTGCTCCCGAGCACACCGGGAGCAGCGTGGATCCGACGGAGCTGGCGTTGAGGTGCCTTCCATCCGTCCCGGGCTTTTCATCATCTTCGGACAAACACCGCCCACATGAGCTTCTCCACCCTGAACACCCCCACCGCCCTGTCGCTGGCCGACGCCGAGGAGATCCGCGGCACGGCGCGTTGGGCACGCATCATCGCCATCATCGGCTTCGTGATGCTGGGCATCATGCTGCTTTTCGGCGTCTTCTTCAGCACCTTCATGGCGCGGGTCATGAGCATGTCCGCAGCGATGACGGGAGCCGCCGTTCCGGTGGACTTCTCCATGCTGGGCATGTTCTACACGGTCCTCTTCATCGTCATCGTGCTCATCTATTTCTTCCCCGTCCTGTTCCTTTATCGGTACGCCACGCGCACGCTGAAGGCCCTGCGCGGGCCGTTC
>JAFDZF010000077.1 GCA_018267055.1 Bacteroidota bacterium | reverse complement strand
GCTTCTCGTCCGTGGTGTACACGTTGTCATGGTCGTAGTCGATCCAGACGGCGTAGTTGTCGGGGGCGTAGTTCCCCGAGGTCACGTCCACCGTGTACGGCGCACCGCGGGTGAGCGAAGTGGAGAACAGGTCCGAGAAGTCCGTGTACGTCGGCATGCCCACGCCACCGCTGCCGGTGTTGGTGATGTCGCCGAGGACCACCCCGTCGATGAAGTCGCCGTCCTCCGTGCCGAACGCCGACGTGGGCACGCAGCCTTCCACGGGACCGCCGCCGTTGCAGCCGTTGCTGTTCAGCAGGTCGGCACGGTCACCGGTGAGGGTGCCCGTCATCAGGTCGGCCTGGTCGTGCGTGAACATCATGGTGCAGGCGCTGTAGTCCATGAAGTTCTCATACATCGTCAGTGAGCCGGGGCACCGCATCAGGCTCGTGTTCGAGCAGCTGAAGGTGGGCTGGTCCGTGGGCGGCGTATCCGCGAGGAAGTCGTTGTTGGCGCAATCGCCATCACCCCACGGATGGAGGAGGCCGAGGTAGTGGCCCACTTCATGCGTGGCCGTGCGGTTGCTGGGGTCGGTGCCGTAGCTGTAGTCCACCACCAGGCCGTCGATGGCGCTGCCCACCATGCCGCCATAGGGGAGGTAGGCGTAGCCCGCGGTCACCAGGCCGCCTGTCGCGCCGCTGCTGATGTCGCAGATCCAGATGTTCAGGTAGGAGGACGGGTCCCAGGGCGCATGGCCGAGCGGGGCCGCCTTCATGTCGTCGGTCTCGGTGTCGGGATCGAACCAGGTCTCGGTGGTCTGCGTGCGCGTGATGCCGGTGGTGGTGTTGCCGCTGGGGTCCGTGTTGGCCAGGCAGAAGGCGAACTGCACGTTGGCGCGGTCGGCGGCGAAGGGCGCGCGGACGGCATTGAAGTCGCTGTTCAGGGCCTGGTAGTCCGCGTTCATCTGGTCCAGCATGTCCAGGATCACGCCGTCGGGCACGTTCTCCGCGGGGGTGTTCCACACCACGTGCACCACCACGGGGATGGTGAGCAGGCCGCCGCGGGCGGTGCTGCGCGGGGCGTGGGCCGCGGCATGGCCCAGCACGGGGTCCTGGCCGTGGGCCGCCAGCCAGCGTTCGGTGATGGTATGCGCCGTACAGCGTTCCTGGGCGATGGAACCGACGGTGGAAGCGGATATGAAAAGGGTAAGGAGTAATGATCTTAGCATGGGAACGAATGTAGCCCCGGAGGGTGGACCCTGGGTCACCCTTCCGAACGTCCGGCGAACGGCCTCGGACGGTGCTCAGGCCCCCAGCGCGCGGATGGCCTGGGCGGGGTCCACGGCGTTGAACACGCTGTTGCCGGCCACCAGGACGTCCGCCCCGCTCCCGGCCAGCTCACGGGCGTTCTCCAGGCCCACGCCACCGTCCACCTCGATCAAGGCGGAAGAGCCCCGTTCCTCGCGCAGGGCGCGCAGCTCGGCCAGCTTGCGGTAGGTGTGGGGGATGAACTTCTGGCCGCCGAAGCCGGGGTTCACGCTCATCACGCACACCAGGTCGATGTCGGTGATGATGTCCGCCAGGGCGGCCACCGGCGTGTGCGGGTTGATGGCCACCCCGGGCTTCATGCCCGCGGCGCGGATGGCCTGTACGGTGCGGTGCAGGTGCGTGCAGGCCTCATAGTGCACGGTGAGGCGGTCGGCGCCCGCGTCGCTGAACGCATCGATGAACTTCTCCGGCGCCACGATCATCAGGTGTACGTCGAAGACCTTCCGCGTATGGGGGCGGATGGCCTTGATCACCGGCAGGCCGAAGCTGATGTTGGGCACGAAGACCCCGTCCATCACATCCAGGTGGAGCCAGGGGGCAGGGCTTTGGTCCACCAGCTGCACCGCGCTCTTCAGGTCGGCGAAGTCAGCGGAGAGCAGGGAGGGGGCGACGAGGTGCGGCATCGGCCGCGAAAGTAGGACGGTGGTCGCCAGTTGCCGGTCCTCGGTCGCCCGACGAGCGACGACCGGCGACCGGCAATGGCTTCTGCTCAGCCCAGGTATGCGCGCAGGGTGCGGCTGCGGCCGGTGTGCTTCAGGCGGCGGATGGCCTTCTCCTTGATCTGGCGCACGCGTTCGCGCGTCAGGTCGAACTTCTGGCCGATCTCCTCCAAGGTGTGCGGCTGGTTCCCGGCGAGGCCGAAGTAGAGGCGGATCACGTCGGCTTCGCGGCCGGTGAGCGCATCGAGCGAGCGCTCGATCTCCACGCGCAGGCTGTCGGTCATCAGCGCCTCCTCGGGGTCGGGGAGGTCGTTGTTCTTCATCACGTCCAGCATGGTGCCGCTGTCGTCGCCTTCGCGGAGGGGGGCGTCCATGCTCACGTGCTTGCCCACGTTGTTCAGGCTGGTCTTCACCTCCTCCAGGGTCATCTCCAGCACCTCGGCCAGCTCGGCGGCCGTGGGCGGGCGCTCATGCTCCTGTTCCAGGCGGGCGAAGGCCTTGTTGATGCGGTTGATCGAGCCGATCTTGTTCAGCGGAAGGCGCACGATGCGGGCCTGCTCGGCCAGGCTCTGCAGGATCTGCTGGCGGATCCACCACACGGCGTAGCTGATGAACTTGAAGCCGCGCGTCTCGTCGAAGCGCCCGGCGGCCTTGATCAGGCCCAGGTTGCCCTCGCTGATCAGGTCGGGCAGGGTGAGGCCCTGGCCCTGGTACTGCTTCGCCACCGACACCACGAAGCGCAGGTTGGCCTTGCAGAGCGCCTCCAGCGCGTCGTTGTCGCCTTGCTTGATGCGGCGCGCGAGCTCCACTTCCTCTTCGGCGGTGATCAACTTCACCTTCCCGATCTCGGTCAGGTACTTGTCCAGCGACGGCGTGTCGCGGTTGGTCACCTGCTTCGAGATCTTCAACTGACGCATTCTGGCCATCGGGAGCGCTTGTGTTTTTGCGGATAGTGCCCCTTGAACGGCGGGGTGGGGGCGCCGGTTACGGGAGCATGCGTCCCGATCGCGGTGCCGGACCACGCGCGGGCCTCCGGGGTCGGGGAACGGTACCCATAGGACGTGCCATCCCGGCCATCGGTCACCGCGGGCACGGCGGAAAGCCGCTTCAGTCCACGGGATAGAGGCCGTCGGCGGACCGCTCGGTGTGGTAGCCTTTGGCCCCGATGGCGGCGGCCAGCGGCCCCAGGAGGGGCTCGTCGCGCCGCAGCCGGTCCACCACCTGCGCGAAACCGGTCCGGGGACGCCAGCCCAGTTCCCGCCGGGCCCGGGCGTTGTCGTACACCCGGTCGATGGAAGGGAACATCGTCCAGCCGCGGCGCGCGTACGCCTCCTCCCAGCCCGGGGCACGCCGCGCGACCACCGCGGGCGCATCGCTGCGCAGGGCCGCCGCGTCCTCGCGCCGGAACGGCGTGGTGGCGCTGATGATGTAACGGCCGAAGCCGATTTCCGCGGCCTTGTCCATGGCCAGCAGGTGGGCGTCCACCACATCGGCCAGGTCCACGCGCCGGTACAGGAACTCGTTCGCCTTGAGGTTGCCGTCGGCATAGCGGTCGCGTGCGGCGGCGCTGTCGTCGGGCTCGGGGAAGAACCGCGAGGTCCGCAGCACCACGCAGGGCAGCCGCTGCCTGCGGTGGAACAGCCGGCACAGGTCCTCGGCGGCCGTCTTGGTCACGCCGTAGATGTTCTTCGGCACGGGCACCACGTCCTCGTCGATCCATGCGGCGGGCGCGCCGGCGGGCGGGGTCAGGGCATCGCCGAAGGTGCTGGTGGTGCTGGTGAAGACGAAGGCCGATACGCCGTTCGCCGCGGCGGCCTCCAGCAGGTTCAGCGTGCCGGTGATGTTGGTGTCCACGAAATCCTGCCGCGTATGTGTGGCCACGTGGGGCTTGTGCAGCGTGGCCGGATGCAGCACGATGCCCACGTCCTGCATGCAGGCGTCCACGAAGGCGCGGTCCGCGATGGATCCCACGCGGTCGGTCCAGGGCGAGGGCAGGAGGTCGATGCCGAGGGCGGCGCGGCCCTGCGCGCGCAGCGTGCGCAGCAAGGCTTCGCCGAGGTGGCCTGCGGAGCCGGTGACCAGGATCTTCATGGGGGGCAAAGGTCCGCAACGATCCACGGGAGGGCGGCAACGAGAAAGCCCCGGCATCGCCGGGGCTTCCATCAGCAGTGTCCGTCAGGGCCTAGTTCTCGCGCGGCTCGCGGGGTTCGCGGGGCTCACGCGGTTCGCGGCGCGGGCCGCGGTCGCGGAACCCACCGCCGTCGCGGCGGGGACGGTCGCCCCGGTCGCGGCGCTCACGGCCTTCGCCTTCCATGGCGGGCTCGCGCTCCACATAGCCTTCGGGCTTGGGCAGCAGCACGCGGCGGCTCAGCTTCAGCTTGCCGGTGCGCGGGTCCTTGCCGGTCACCTGGAACTCGATCACCTCGCCTTCCTTCAGCACGTCCTCCACGCGCTCCACGCGCTTCCAGTCCAGCTCGCTCACGTGCAGCAGGCCGTCGGTGCCGGGGAAGATCTCCACGAAGGCGCCGTAGGGCATGATGGTCTTCACCTTGCCTTTGTAGGTGACGCCCACTTCCGCCTGCGGCGGGAAGGCGATGGCCTTCACGCGGGCCAGGGCGGCGTCGATGCCGGCCTTGTTCTCGCTCATGATCTGCACGTGGCCCACGCCGTCGATCTCCTCGAGCACGATGGTGGTCTTGGTCTCGGCCTGGATCTCCTGGATCACGCGGCCGCCGGGGCCGATCACGGGTCCGATGGTCTCCTTCGGGATCTCGATGCTCACGATGCGCGGCGCATGCTCCTTGTAATCGGTGCGCGGCTTGTCCATCGTCTTCATCATCTCGCCGAGGATGTGCAGGCGGCCTGCGCGGGCCTGCTCCAGCGCCTGGGCGAGCACCTCGAAGCTGAGGCCGTCGATCTTCATGTCCATCTGGGTGGCGGTGATGCCCTTGGCGCTGCCGGTCACCTTGAAGTCCATGTCGCCCAGGTGGTCCTCGTCACCGAGGATGTCGCTGAGGATGGCGTATTTGCCATCGGGGTCGCTGATCATGCCCATGGCGATGCCGCTCACGGGGGCCTTCATCTGCACGCCGGCGTCCATCAGGGCGAGGGTACCGGAACACACGGTGGCCATGGAGCTGGAGCCGTTGCTCTCCAGGATGTCGCAGTTCAGGCGGATGGTGTAGGGGTTCTCAGGGGCGGCCGGGATCATCGGCTTCAGGGCGCGGAGCGCCAGGTTGCCGTGGCCCACCTCGCGGCGTCCGGGGCCGCGGATCGGCTTCACTTCGCCCGTGCTGAAGCTGGGGAAGTTATAGTGCAGCATGAAGGCGTCGCTGCGCTTCACCATGGCGGTGTCCACCGTCTGCTCGTCCATCTTGGAGCCGAGGGTCACGGCGTTGATCGCCTGGGTCTCGCCGCGGGTGAAGATGGCGCTGCCGTGGGTGCCGGGGAGCACGTCCACCTCGCTCCAGATGGGGCGGATGTCCGTGGTCTTGCGGCCGTCCAGGCGCACGCCCTTCTCCAGCACCACGCGGCGCACGGCGGCCTTCTGGGCCTTCTTGAAGTAGCGGGCCAGCATGGCCTTGTCGGCCTTCTGCTCGTCGGTCAGCGTGGCCATGAGCTCCTCCTTCACCTTGCCGAAGGCTTCGCCGCGCACCTCCTTGGCGCTGGCCACGGAAGCGATGTCATAGTACTTCTGGAAGGTGGCGTCGTAGATGGCTTTCGCGAGCGCCTCGTCGTTCTTCTCGTGGTCGTAGGTGCGCTTGGTCCGGCTCTTCGGCACCAGGGCGCTCAGCTCGTTCAGGACCTGGCACTGCTTCTTGATGGCCTCGTGGGCGCGCTTGATGCCGTCGATCATCTCGGCCTCGCTCACCTCCTTCATCTCACCCTCCACCATGAGGATGTCGCTGGCGGTGCCGGCCACGATCAGGTCGATGTCGGAACCCTCCATCTCATCGAAGGTGGGGTTGATGGTCCACTGGCCGTTCTTGCGAGCCACGCGCACTTCGCTCACCGGGCCGTTGAAGGGGATGTCGCTCACCGCGAGGGCGGCGGCGGCGGCCAGGCAGGCGATGCTATCGCTGGGGTTCTTCTTGTCGGTGCTCATCAGCGACACCATCACCTGCGTATCGCCGTGGAAGTCGTCGTTGAAGAGGGGGCGGATGGCGCGGTCGATCAGGCGGCTCACCAGGATCTCGCCGTCGCTCGGGCGGTTCTCACGCTTGAAGAAACCGCCGGGGAAACGGCCGGCGGCGCTGAATTTCTCGCGGTACTCCACCGTGAGGGGGAGGAAGTCGATGCCCTCGCGGGCCTCTTTGGTGGCCACGACCGTGGCGAGCAGGATGGTGTCGCCCAGGCGCACGGTGACGGCACCGTCGGCCTGTTTGGCGAGCACGCCCGTCTCGATGGTGATGGCTTTGCCATCGCCCAGGTCGATGGTCTTGGAAATACCCTGTGGTCTCATGTTCGTCTGCTTCTTTTTTCGTTTTTCCTCTTTGCCTGCATCATGCGCGGTCTTCCGCGCGGGTCAAGAAAAAGGGCGACCGTGCTTCACGATCGCCCCTATCGTTCAGTTGGTTGTCGGTGTGGTTCCCGCCGTCATGGCGGTCCGATGTCCATCGGACCCCTGCGCGGCCCCGGCCTTATTTGCGCAGGCCCAGGGTGCCGATGATCGCACGGTAGCGCTCGATGTCGTGGTTCTTCAAGTAGCCGAGCAGTTGCTTGCGCTTGCCCACCAGGTCCAGGAGGGCGCTTTCGGTGCCGTGGTCCTTCTTGTTCTTCTTCAGGTGCTCGGTGAGGTGCTCGATGCGCGCGGTGAAGAGCGCGATCTGGCCTTCCGCACTGCCGGTGTTCTTTTCCGAACCGCCGTGCTTCTTGAAGATCTCCTTCTTGGCCTCCTTGGTCAGTTGCATGGTCGCTGTCTGCTATCCACCCGCCCCTTTGGCGGATGAGGCGGCAAATGTAGGGTTTTTCTTCGGCCCCGGACGCATGCCCGGCCGGAAGGCCCTGGGGGTGGAAAAGGGAGCCGGTCGGTCCGCGATGGCCGCCCTTAGTTCCGGAACATCTTGGATAGCTGCGACAGCTTGGCCTTCAGTTCCTTACGCGGAACGATCAGGTCCAGGAAGCCGTGCTCCAGCACGAACTCGCTGGTCTGGAAGCCCTCGGGCAGGTCGCGGCCGATGGTCTCGCGCACCACGCGCGGGCCGGCGAAGCCGATCAAGGCCTTGGGCTCGGCGATGTTCAGGTCGCCCAGCATGGCGAAGCTGGCGGTGACCCCCCCGGTGGTGGGGTCGGTGAGGATGCTGAAGAAGGGGAGGCCCTTCTTGGCCAGCAGGCTCAGCTTGGCGCTGGTCTTGGCCATCTGCATCAGGCTGAAGCCGGCCTCCATCATGCGGGCGCCCCCGCTCTTGCTGATGATGACCAGGGGGCACTTCTTCTTCATGGCCGCGTCGGCCGCCATGGCGATCTTCTCGCCCACCACGCTGCCCATGCTGCCGCCGATGAAGCGGAAGTCCATGCAGGCGATCACCACGGGCTGCTTGTCCAGCCGGCCTTCCGCGGCGCGCAGGGCGTCGTTCAGGCCGGTGTCCTTGCGGGTCTTGGCCAGGCGGTCGGTGTACTTCTTGGTGTCCTCGAAATGCAGGGGGTCGCCCGCGATCAGGTTCGCGCCGATCTCCTTGTACTTCTGGTCGTCGAACAGGATGGCGAAGTACTCGGCCGAACCGATCTTCTCGTGGTACTGGCACTTGTCGCACACCCAGAGGTTGTTCTCATGGTCGTCCGAGGTCATGATCTCCGAGCACTCGGGGCACTTGTACCAGAGGCCCTCGGGGGTCTCCTTCTTCTCCGCGGTGGCGGTGGTGATGCCTTCCTTGACGCGTGTGAACCAGCCCATTGATGGTCGTTCGGTGGTGTGAAGGTACTGATGGGGACGGGTGGAGGCGGGAGGGGGAGGTGTGGAGCGATCGTACGTCCTGCTTCACACGTCCACCTTCGCCCGGCGCACCTCGTCAGGCGATGGTCACCTTCGGGTCGAGGTACACGTCCTGAATGGCGTTCAGCAGGGCCACACCCTCGTTCATGGGGCGCTGGAAGGCCTTGCGGCCGCTGATGAGGCCCTGGCCGCCGGCGCGCTTGTTGATCACCGCCGTACGCACCGCCTCGGCCATGTCGCTGGCGCCGCTGCTGGCCCCGCCGCTGTTGATCAGGCCGATGCGGCCCATGTAGCAGTTGGCCACCTGGTAGCGGCACAGGTCGATCGGGTGGTCGCTGGTGAGGTCACTGTAGACCTTCTTGTGGGTCTTGCCGTAGCCGTTCAGGGCGGTGTAGCCGCCGTTGGTCTCGGGCAGTTTCTGCTTGATGATATCCGCTTGGATGGTCACCCCCAGGTGGTTGGCCTGGCCGGTGAGATCGGCGGCGGTGTGGTAGTCCTTGCCGTCCACCTTGAACCCTGGGTTGCGCAGGTAGCACCACAGGATGGTGGCCATGCCCAGCTCATGGGCGTATTGGAAGGCCTCGGCGATCTCGGTGATCTGGCGGGTGCTCTCCTCGCTGCCGAAGTAGATGGTGGCGCCCACGGCCGTCGCGCCCATGTCCCAGGCACCCTTCACCGTGCCGAAGAGCACCTGGTCGAACTTGTTCGGCAGGGTCATCAGCTCGTTGTGGTTGATCTTCACGATGAAGGGGATCCTGTGGGCATAGCGGCGCGCCACGCTGCCCAGCACCCCGTAGGTGGAGGCCACGGCGTTGCAGCCGCCCTCGATCGCCAGCTTCACGATGTTGTCACCGTCGAAGTAGATCGGGTTGGGGGCGAAGCTCGCGCCCGCGCTGTGCTCGATGCCCTGGTCCACGGGCAGGATGCTCATGTAGCCGGTGCCGGCCAGGCGGCCGTTCCCATAGAGGGCCTGGAGGCTGCGGAGCACCTGGGGCGTGCGGTCGCTGGCGGCGAAGCAGCGGTCCACGAAATCGGGCCCGGGCAGGTTCAGGGCCTTCTTGTCGATGGTCTTGCAGGTATGGCCCAGCAAGGCGTCGGCCTCGGTGCCCAGCAGGTCGGTCAGCTTCCCGGTCTTCAGCGTCTCCATGGATGGCGTTCGTGTGATGGGCGGCAAAGCTAGGGGAGTTGGCAGTAGGCAGGCGCGGTTGGCAGCGGACGGGCTTTGTTGCCTCCTGGTCCTGCCAACTGCTTGCCTCCTGCTCCTGCCGACTGCGGCCGACTAGAACGGATACCCGATCCCCAGGTTGAAATTGAGCTTCTGGCCCAGGGTGGTCACGCGGTCCGTGTCCTTGGGCTCGAAGAGCCAGCGCTGCCCCTTGGGGAGGGAGGGGTCCTTCGTCTGCAGCCCCAGGTCGAAGCGCACCAGGAAGAAGTCGAAGTTCAGGCGGGCGCCCACGCCGGTGCCGAAGGCCAGCTCGCCCGCGAAGTCGCCCAGCTCGAAGGCCCCGCCGGGCTTCGCGGGATTGGGGTGCAGGTCCCAGATGTTGCCCACGTCGCAGAAGAGCGCGCCTTCCAGGTAGCCGATCAGCTTGAAGCGGTATTCCGCGTTCCCTTCCAGGCGGATCTCGCCGATGCGGTCGAAGGCGTTCAGGGGGGCGTTGTACGAGCCCGGGCCGAGGGAGCGCGCGCGCCAGGCCCGCATGCCGTTGGCGCCGCCGCCGAAGAAGCTGGTCTCGAAGGGCAGCACGTCCAGGTTGCCGAAGGGGATGCCCACACCGGCCGAGACGCGGAAGGCCATGCTGCTCTTCTCGTGGATGACGTGGTAGTAGCGCAGGTCGTTCTCCAGCTTGATGAACTGCGCGAAGCGCACGCCCCCCATGGTGTAGAAGCTGTTGCCGGCGGTGTCGGTCAGCTGCTTCATGCCCAGCAGCCGGTCCATCGCCTGGAGGAAATGTCCCGAGGTCTGCACCGACGGCCGCCAGAAGAACACGTTACGCTTGCGGATGTTGGGGTCCTGCGTGTTCAGCGTGTACACGATGCGGGCCCCCGCGATCACGTGGTCGGTATAGCTGTCACGCAGCACCGCATCGTTGGCGGTCTGGATGAAGTCCAGGAAGGCGCTGCTCAGGTGGGGGATGCGGATGATGTTGAACTCCACCGGGAACACCCCCCAGGAGCGCTGGCGGCTCTTGTTCCACTCATAGCCGAAGCTCACCTTGGCCAGGGTGCGGGTGTAGTCCGGCCGGCGCTGGTAGTTGTAGAGGACGTTCACCGCCGTGCGCTGGCCCCAGGTGCGCACCCATTTGTCCGTGGGGGCGAAGGGGATGAGGAAGCGGGGGAAACGGATGGTCACCTCGGGACCGAACTCCACGGTGTTGAAGAGCACGTCGCGCCCCACGGCCAGGCTGGCGTCGTCGGTGCCGCCGTTCTGGCCGCTGAGGCTCTGCTGCGCCTCCAGGCCGAAGGTCATCTGGGCCTGGATGGAGCCCATGCTGCGGAAGAGGTTCTTGTGCCGGTAGTTGAAGCTGACCGAGGTGCCCAGGAAGCCGCCCCGGTTGGTGCCGAAGCCTTCCGCCGAGAACCCTTGCAGCTTCGACGGCAGCAGGGTCACGCGGCAGTCCGCGGCATTGGGCGCGCGGGTGGCCGCTGTGTCGTAGGTGATGTCCACCCGGTCGAACACCCGCAGGTTGGTCAGGCGGCGGTACGTGCGGTCGGCCGTGGTCTGGCTGAAGCGGGTGCCCGGCTTCAGCATCACGTGGTTCAGCAGGGCCTTGGGGCGGTAGGGGGGGCGCTCGCCGCGGTATAGCAGCTCGTAATCGTTGTAGGCCACCGTGTCGATGGGGGCCTTCACCCCGGGTTGCAGCGAGCGGCGGGTGATGTCGATGGTCACGTTCTCCAGCTGGTACACGGTGCCCTCCGGGGTGCCGCGGAGGCGGTGGTCGTGCGCCAGGGGGCGTTCGATGCGCATCAGCAGGTCCACCTCCCGGTCGCCGGCGCTGGTATCGGCATCGTACACG
>JAFDZF010000076.1 GCA_018267055.1 Bacteroidota bacterium | reverse complement strand
TCGGCGGCGGCGAGGTGCCCCAGGTCGGCATCCTTCATCAAGGCTTCCAGCGGGTCGGCCGGGTCCGCGTCGCTGCGCGTGGCCAGGATGAGCCGGTGCACCGTGCCGATCAGGGAGGCGGGGGCGCCTTCTCGCGTGAGGAAACCGGCGATGAGGTCCGCGCTGCGCTGCTCATGGTCCGCCATGCCTTCGGCATAGCCCAGGTCGTGCGACCAGGCGGCGATGTGCAATGCGGCGGTCTCCTCCTCCGACAGGGCCGCGGCTTGCGCGAGCTGGTCGGCGTAGGCGGCCACCTGGGCGAAGTGCGCCGCGTTGTGGAAGCACAGCCCCGCGGGGAACCGCGTCCGCACCGTCTCCCGTGCGAAGTCCTCGGTCCGTTGCAGCAGGTGGTTCATCGGTCGGCGATGGAGGGGGCGGCGCGTTCGATGGCGTGGATGGCCATTCCCTGGTGCCGGCCGCGGAGGACCACGGAGCCGAGGGAGGTGCTCCGGAGCCCGGCGGGGGCCAGGTCGCCGCAAAGCTGCAACAGGTCGTCGCTGATCAGCAACGGATGCCCCACCGCGTTGCTCATGCCCTGGATGCGTGCGGCGGTATTGATGGTGTCGCCGTGGTAGGCGATCTCGCGCTTGATGTCGCCGATCTCCACGGCGATCACCCCGCCCACGTGGAGGCCCGCCTTGAAGGCGGGCGATCGGCCGTAGATGCGCTGGTAGTGGTCCCAGCGTCCGCGGATGGCGTCGTCCACGGCGAGGAAGAAGAGCAGGCAGCGCCGTGCGTCGCGCAGGGCGTGGGCGTTCCAGGTGAACACCACCTCATCGCCCACGTACTGGTAGATCTCGGCCTCGAAGCGCGGCACCACGCCGTCCACGTCGTGGAAGAGGTCGCGCACCATGGCGCTGTAGCGCTCGGGCCCGAGCTCCTCGGCATGGGTGGTGCTGCCCTTCAGGTCCATGAAGAGGAAGACGCGGCGTTCGGGCACCGGGTCGCGGTAGCGGCCCAGCAGCAGGCTGGTCAGCAGGCCGGGGCCGAAGCTGCGGTTGGTCTGCCGGATGAAGGAGATGAGGAAGTTGCCCACCAGCGTGGTGGGCGCGAAGGTGAAGGCCCAGCGGACACGGGCCTCGTTGGTCACCGGGATGTCGGGCCCATAGGCGCCCACGAAGAAGTGCTCGAACAGCGTCACGGTGAGCGCCGAGATGACGACGAAGATCGCCGAGTAGAGCAGGCCGCGCACGAGGATGCGGACACCGAGGGACGAGCCCGCGGACAGGCGGCGGTCCATCCAGACATCCACCAGGCCCAGCAGGACGCCATAGAGCAGTGCGGCCACGAGCGCCACCACCAGCGAGCCCAGGAAGGGGAAGGGGTGCACCTCGGGAAAGGCGACGTGCGTGGCGCTGACCACGCTCCACACGACGGTGTTGAGCATGGTGTTGGCCAGCACCCAGAAGACGACCTGCGTGCCCACCGCGGTGAACACCGGCCAGCGGTAGGCGACACGCGTGGCGATGGTGCGGTAGGTCGCGGGAGAACGGCCGGCGTGCATGGAGCGTTCCAAGATAGCCGCGGGCCGTGCTCAATCCCGCGGCGCGGGCCCGATGGCGATCGGGCCGTTGCCCATGCGCTCCACGGCGTGGATGGTCACGTGGTTGCGCTTGCCTTTCAGCAGGATGCTGCCGAGGGGTTCGTGGCGCAGGCCGATGGCCCCCAGGTCGCCGCAGAGCCGCAGCATCTCCTCGCTCACCAGCAGCGAGCGGGCGAAGGCATTGCTCACGCTCTGGATGCGGGCGGCGGTGTTCACCGTGTCGCCGTGGTAGGCGATCTCGCGCTTGATGTCGCCGATCTCCACGGCGGTGACGGCGCCCGCATGCACGCCGGCCTTGAAGCCGGGCACCGTGCCGTAGCGCTGGCGGTACACGTGCGCACGGGCGGCGATGGCGTCCTGCACCGCGAAATAGAGCAGCAGGCAGCGCTGGGCCTCGGGGCCGCTGTGCAGGTTCCACGCGAACACCACCTCGTCGCCCACGTACTGGTAGATCTCGGCCTCGAAGCGCGGCACCATGCGGTTCACGTCCTGGAAGAGGTCGCGCACCATGGCGCTGTAGCGGAGGTGGCCCAGGTCCTCGGCGTGGGTGGTGCTGCCGCGCAGGTCCATGAACATGAAGATGCGCTGCTCCACCTGCGGGCTGCGGTAGGCGCCGAAAAGCAGCGGGCGCAGCAGGCCGGGGCCGAAGCGGCGGTCCACTTCCTTGAACATGGACACGAGCAGGTTGCCCACCGACGCATACAGCAGCAGGGCGAGCAGCATCCAACGCCGGCTCGCGGGCGGCGGCACCTCGCCGAAGTAGCGCAGGAACACCGGCCCCATCAGGCCGAAGAAGGCGAGCATCAGTGCCCCGGACGCGCCGGTATAGAGCACGGCCTTCAGCAGGATGCGCATGCCCCACGCCCGGTCCGGGTCGCTCCGGCGCTCCAGCCACAGGTCGATGCAGCCGAGCACGGTGCCGTAGAACAGCCCCAGGACCAGCGCGATGGGCCAGCTCACGTGCAGCGGCACCACGCGCAGCGCGGGGAAATGCTTCGAGGCCGCCGTGAAGAACAGGAACACCAGCACGATGAGGAAGGAGTTCGCCACCAGCCAGAACCCGATCTGGGTCATCAGCGTGGTGAACACCGGATGCCGGAAGGTGAGGGCCTGGATGCGCTCACGGGCTTCGGCGGGGGTGAAGCGGCGGGGCATGGCGTAGCTGCGAAAGTACCCGCGCGCCGCTCACGCGGGAAGCATCCCTACCAACGGAGAACGGCACCCCGAGGGATGCCGTTCCGCACCTGATACTTCCACCAAAGCATCAAGTGTGGATGGCCTGATGGCCATCCTTATCGTCAGTTGGGCGTGGTCTTCTCCTGTTCGATCCACCACGCCTTGATGTCGTCCATCGCCTTGCGGGCATCGGTGCGCACGGTGTTCCACGTGGCGTCCGTGGCGCCCTCCACGCTGGTCAGCTGGGCCGCCACCGTCTCCTTCTCCTTGCGCAGCTCGGTACGCAGGGCTTCCTGCTTCGTGCGTTCCTCCGCCTTCAGGTCCTTCGCGGCGAGCTTCTCATCGGCCTTCGCCAGCTTGCCGTCGATGTTCATCTGCAGATCGCGCAGGTCCTTCGCCACGGCGTTCTTCTCCTCCACCCACTCCTGGTGCGTGGTGGCCTTGGACGCCTCGTCCATCTTATCGTCGATCTTCTCCATCTTGTCGTTCATCCGGTCGCGCTGCTCCTCCGGGGAGTTGGAACAGCGTACCGCCACCAGGCTGGTGCACATCGCCGCCAGGGCGAGCAGGGTCAGTTGCAGGGATCTCATCGCGGAAAGGGTATGAGGCGTTCGTTGCCGGAGGACAGGCGAATGCTGTTCCGATCCGGCGCGCCGGTGCGCGTTCGTCCGCAAGCCCTTGCTGGACGGGCGATCCCGGGATACCGGCGCCTTCCATGCCGGGAGCTCGGGCGTGGAACGTGCTCCACACCGGGGTCCCATCGTTCCACGATCGGGCCCCGTTCGGGGGCCGATCTGGAGAAAGCAAGGGGCCATGAGCGGCCCTCGCCACCCATGGCCTCCGGTCAGGGAGAGGTCCCGGTCTACTTGTCCACCACTCCAGCGCCCGGTGCGTTCCGCTTCACGGAGTCGATGCCGTTATCGCGCGCGGAGGCGCTGGTGTAGACTTCGCTGCGGCCGATCACCTCGTGGTTGCCGGCCTTCAGCGTGAAGGAGTAGCCCGCGGGCGTCTGCTTGCGCTCGTAGCGCTCGTCCAGCGGGGCATTGGTGCGCACGGAGTCGATCCCATTATTGCGTCCGCTGGCCGAGGTGTACCCTTCGCTGGCGAGGATCGGTTCGCCGTTGGCGGCCTTCAGGCGGAAGCGGAATTCACCGGAGCGATCGGTATAGCGTTCGAACGTGCCCATGATGGTGGAGGTTTGGGACCAAAGCTCTCTGCATGGGGAAGGCAGAAGCAATACCCGGGAACGGGTAATTGGAAGACGGCTTCTCGCGGCTCCGAATACCGGTTTCCGGGTATTGCGTGCCGGAGGCGCCTTGATCAGACTTGTGGAGGAATGAGGTCGCTCGTTCCACAATATCCACCGATAAGGTCCACCCATGGCCAAGCGTCCCATCCGTCCGGGCAAAGCCGCACCGAAGAGGAAGGCTGCATCGAAGAAAGCCGCGAAGAAGAAGGCTGCATCGAAGAAAGCTGCGAAGAAGAAGGCTGCGAAGAAGAAGAAGTGAACACCTCGGTCCGCGTTCCCTATCCTCCCCGGCATGGACCATCCTCCTCCGGATAAAGCGCCCGCTGGTCTTGAAGAAGAACCCGGCTACGACGAGTCGCACCGGCTGAACGACCTGCACCTGGAGTGGGACAAGCGGACCTATGAGGCCAGCCTTGCGCTCAACGTGGGCGTGGTGGCGGCGGTCTGGGCCATCTGGGGCAGCGTGCGCGCCATCCAGCACAACGGCTGGGCCGTGGCTGCGCTCTGCATCGTGGGCTTCGGCCTGCTGATCAACCTGGTGATGGCCTTCTTCCTTACCGAGCTGCACCGGCGGCGGGGCGACTACGCGGCATCGAATGCGGAGGAGTGGGCGCGCCTGGCACAGCGGTTCGAGGCGAAGACCGACCCGAACGATCCCTTTCCGTTCACCGTCACGATCCAGCGGACGAAGAACGGCTTCCGGGCGATCCGGGTGGTGCTGCCCGTCCTGGGGGTGGCCGCGCTGGTGGTGGCGGCCTGGCGCGACCTCAAGGACCGCCGGCCCGATCCGCCCCCGAAGCCGCCGCAGGAAGCGCGGATGGAACATGTGCTGGACAGCTTGCGCACCGTGGCCCAGGCCAATGAGCACGCCAAGGGCTATGTGATGGACCTGGCGGCCGCGCTCCTGGAAAAGGACGACGGCAACGTGACCATCGCCTATCCGCCGGACCAGGCGGCCATGGCGGAAGCGTTGCAGGCCCTGGGCCTGGCCATCACGCAAGGGAACACCGCTCGATTGGACACGGTGTACATCCGGGTACCGGACCCGGCGGCGGCGAAGGAGCGGGACCGGTGGAAGCACCTGGCGCGGGGCCTGGTAGCGGAGCGCACGGCGCAGGATTCCGCCTTGGTGGCCCTCTGCCGCCTCACCAACGATCCCGATGCCAACGTGCGGGCCCGGGTGCAGCGCACGCTGCGCGACCTGTGCGGCTCCGCCCTGCTGCGCGATCG
>JAFDZF010000075.1 GCA_018267055.1 Bacteroidota bacterium | reverse complement strand
GTTCCGGTGCGGCGCCGTGGCGCTCGAGCACGTGATGGAAGGCTTCCGCATGTGGCTTGCGCAGGCCGATGTCGCAGCTGTAGTAGGCGCCGTGGAACAGTCCCTTGAAGTCGGCCACGCCATTGTCCCTGGCGATGATGGCCTCGAACGCCGGCACGTGGATGGCGTTGGTGTTGCTGAGGAGCAGCACCCGGTAGCGCTCACGCAGGCGGTCCACCACCGCCAGGCGCTCCGCAGGGATGGTGCCCAGCATCGCGTTCCAGCACGCATCGATCTCCCGGTCGGTGATGTCGATCCGGTGGAGCGAGCGGATGCGGTCGCGGAACTGGGCCGGGGAGAGCGCGCCGGTCTCGAAGCCGTCGAACAGGTGGTCCTGCTGCGCCTTGCTGTACAGCGCTTCGAAGCCCTCGAAGCCCAGGGCATGGAAGGCGCGTGCGGTGCGCTGGTAGTCCACGTCGATGAGCACGCCGCCCAGGTCCAGCAGCACGGTGTCGATGGAGATCATGTCGGTCGGGCGCCGTTCCGGCGGCCGGGCGCGAATCTACCAGCGGCCCTCCGCACGGCTTTCCGGTGAGGCGCACCGGCCCGCGCCTAAATTCGCCGTCCCACGCGTGGGAACGGGCCTATAGCTCAGCGGTCAGAGCAGCGGACTCATAATCCGTTGGTCGCAGGTTCAAATCCTGCTGGGCCCACCGATCAGTACGGCCGCACGGCCAGCACCGTCATGTCCAGATCGTCCAACAGGTAAGCGGAGCGGCGCTGCTGGTCCCAGAGGTAGAACTTGATGTACTGGCCGTCCGCGAGGGGCGGCAAGGCGATCCGGTAGTCGATGTGTTCCCAGATGCTGTCGTGCGCGGGCGGCAGGGGCTCCATGGGAAAGGGTTCGTAGTAGACGGCCGTGCCGTCGCTCCGCTCCACCGTGGCCACGCCCAGCATGTGGCGGGTATCGTCCACGTGCGCCACGTAGCGGTCGAAGCCGACGAGGAGGTGGAGCGCGCGGCCTTTCGGCAGCTCGTCCGTGCGCAAGGTGAAGGTCGCGCCGAACGCCTCGGCGGGGGTGCAGGCCACCACGTTCCCATGCGCGGCATCGCCGGAAGGCTCCACGTGCCCGCTCCAGTGCGCGGCCAGCGCGGTGCCGTCCCAATGCTCATGGATCACCGTGTCCATGCCGTTGGGGTTGAAGGGCGCGCATTGGTCGGTGCCGCCGAGGCGGTCGCGGTGGGCCGCATCGAAGCGCAGGAAGCTATAGGCGTATGTGCGGCGGTCCATGGTGTCGTGGTGGATCAGGCCGTGCTGGAACTGGACGTTCTGGGCCAGCAGCAGGGCGGAGGCGAGCGCGAGGAAGCCGTAGGCGGCGCGGCGCCGGGGCCGCGTGGCGCGGTCCAGCACCAGGGCCAGCGGCAGCACGAACACCACGTAGTGCTCGATGAAGGCGCGGTGGCCGAAGCCGCTGCCGTAATACCAGATCCACCAGCAGGCGATCACGTAGACGTTCGCCGCCCAATAGAGGGCCGCACCGGCGGCGCGCAGGCGGTCCCACCGGGCGAGCAGGGGCACACTGATCGCCGCCAGCGCCATCACCGGGGTCCATACGAAGAGGCCGCGCCGGATGCTGAAGAGCACCTGGAGCACCTGGGGCCGGTCCCAATGGAAGCCTTCGCCCTGGTAACCGTAGGCCCAGAACGAACCCACCTGTGCCTTCCACAGCAGGCTTTGGACCATCACCACACAGCCCCCCGCCAGCGCGGCGAGCGCCGTGACCCCCGGCCGCTCCGCCAGGCGCTTCGCGAAGCCGCGCGTGCCGTCGCCCAGTACGACCGGGATGCCGAGCAGCACCAGGCCGTTCACGGGGCGGATGAGCACGATGAGCCCCAGCAGTGCGCCCCAGGCGATGAGCCCGCGCAGGCGCGCGCCGTGCGCGAGGCGCTGCGTGAGCAGCAGGAAGGCGGCGAAGCAGCAGAACGAGTACACGTGCGTCCAGCCGGGCTGGATGGCGGTGTACTGCAGCAGCTGGGTGCCGAAGCCGAGCGCCAGCACGATCGCCGCGATCACGCCTTCGCGGACGCCCAGGCCGCGGAGCAGCGCGCGCAGCGCCAGGAGCCCGAGCCAGGCGTACACCAGCGCCGCGATGCGGACGGCATCGGTGTAGGGCGCGCTGAACACCTCGGGGTGCAGGCCGGCCAGCTTCACATAGGCGTGGGCGCCCAGGAAGAAGGGCAGCACCAGCACCGCCTCGCCGGCGAAATACTTGTTCAGCGTGCCGGTGGGCGTATGCTGCACGTACTCCCAGCGGTCGGGCTCGTGGCCGAGGTCGTGGCCGATGAAGAGCGCATGCAGGTAGGCGTAATAGCCCTTCGCGTCGCTGCGCAGGATGTCCTCGGGCGCGGGGTCGGAGCAGCCGGCCACCGCGAGGAAGAGGGCCATCACGGCGGCGATGGCCCAGGTGGAGGCGGCGCGCGGCGCGGACATGGGGCGAAAATGCAAGATCGCCGGGGTCGGACGAGGGACGTATTTTCACCGGCGATGAAGAAGGTGATCGTGACAGGGGGGGCGGGGTTCATCGGCTCGCACACCTGCGTGGAGCTGGCCGCGGCCGGTTATGAGCCCATCATCGTGGACGACCTCCGCAACAGCCAGGAGCGGGCGGTGCACGGCATCGCGCGCATCATCGGGCGCATGCCGCGCTGGCACCTGGTGGACTGCACGGACGAGGCGGCCATGGAGCGCGTGTTCGCCCAGGAGGGCCATGTGCACGGGGTGATGCACTTCGCGGCGCACAAGTCGGTGCCGGGGAGCGTGGACGACCCGGTGGAGTATTACCGCAACAACATCCGCTCGATGGTGGTGGTGGTGCGCACCATGCAGCGGCACGAGGTGCGGCGCATCGTGTTCTCCTCCTCGTGCACGGTGTACGGTGAGCCGGCGGTGCTGCCCGTATCGGAGGCCCAGCCCGACCGCAACGCCACCTCGCCTTACGGCTTCACCAAGGTGGCGTGCGAACAGCTGCTGCGCGACGTGAGCGCCAGCCCGGCGGGCCGCGAGCTGCGGTCGGTGCTGCTGCGCTACTTCAATCCCGTGGGGGCGCACCCCTCGGCACACATCGGCGAGCTGCCCCTGGGGGTGCCCAACAACCTGGTGCCCTTCGTCACGCAGGCGGCGGCGGGGCTGCGCCCGGCGGTCACCGTCTTCGGCGACGACTATGGCACCCCTGATGGCAGCTGCATCCGCGACTACATCCACGTGGTGGACCTGGCGCGTGCGCACGTGGCGGCGCTGGATTGGATGGAGCCGCGCCCGGCGCCGCTGTGCGAGGTGTTCAACATCGGCACGGGCGTGGGCCACAGCGTGCTGGAAGTGCTGCGCACCTTCACGGAGGCCACCGGCGTGGACGTGCCGTTCATGGTGGGCCCGCGCCGCAAGGGCGATGTGCCGGTGGTGTATGCCGACACGCGGAAGAGCTCCGCGGTCCTGGGCTGGACGAGCGGCCTTACGCTGCGCGATGCCTTGCGCGATGCCTGGCGCTGGCAGTGCTCGCTGAAGGAAGAGGTGGTTCAGTAGTACAGCCCCGCCACCGTGCACCCGAAGGTGCAGGCGAGCCCGATCGCCGCGCCCACGTACACCTGGGCGGGCGTATGGTCGCCCACCAGCAGGCGCGCCGAGCCCAGGGCGCCCGCGGCGATGAACAGCGCGCACAACACCAGTGGCGCCTGCACGCCGTGGAGCCACATGAGCGCGAGGAAGGCGCCGAGCAGGCCGCCGATGCCCACCATGTGCGCGCTCACCTTCCAGCGGACGGTGAGGAGCAGGGTGGCCAGCAGCGCCAGCAGCATGCCCAGGGCCATGGCCCACGTGGCGGGGTGGTTGGGCGTGCGGCGCAGCAGGTAGTAGGCCATGCCGTAATAGATCAGCGTGAGCACGAAGGGCAGGATGCGCTCGCGGCGGTCGGGCATGGCGAGCGAGCCGACGAGCCCGCTGCGCACCATCATCCAGGTGCTGGTCAGGGGGAAGAGCGCGGTCATCACCAGCACCATGGCGTACACGATGAGGCGGCCTTCGGGCGTGAAGGCGAAGGACAGCTGCGGGTCCACATTGAAGGCCAGCACCAGGGTGAGGGTGGGCATCCACACCGGGTGCAGCAGCACGGAGAGCGCGCGGGCCGCGAAGCGCATGGTCAGAGCTCCTTGCGCAGGCGCGCCACGGGGATGTGCAGTTGCTCGCGGTACTTGGCCACGGTGCGCCGGGCGATGTTGTAGCCCTTGCTCTTCAGCAGCGCGGTCAGCTCATCGTCGGTCAGGGGCTCGCGCTTCTCCTCGGCCTCGATGGCGTCCTTGAGGATCTTCTTCACCTCGCGGGTGCTCACCTCCTCGCCGGTGTCGGTGCTCAGGCTCTCGCTGAAGAAGAACTTCAGCAGGAAGGTGCCGTAGTTCGTCTGCACGTACTTGCTGTTGGCCACGCGGCTGATGGTGCTGATGTCCATGTGCACCTTCTCGGCGATGTCCTTCAGGATCATCGGCTTCAGCTTGGTCTCGTCGCCGGTGAGGAAGAACTCGCGCTGGTGCTCCATGATGGCCTCCATGGTGATCAGCAGGGTGTTCTGCCGCTGCTTGATGGCGTCGATGAACCACTTGGCCGAGTCGAGCTTCTGCTTGATGAAGACCAGCGCGTCCTTGGCGTCCTTGTCCTTCTTGTTGCGCTGGTACTCCTTGATCATGTCGCGGTACTGCTTGCTCACGCGCAGTTCCGGGGCGTTGCGGCTGTTGAGCGAGAGCTCCAGCTGCCCGTCGATGGTGTTGATGATGAAATCGGGCACGATCTCCTGCACGGGCTTGTCCGTCTCGCGGGCGGTATTGCCGGGCTTGGGGTTCAGGCGCACGATCGCCTCCACGGCCTCCTTCAGCGCTTCCTCGTCGATCTCGAGCCGCTCCATGATGCGCTCGTAGTGCTTCTTGGTGAAGGCCTCGAAGTGCTTGTCCACGATGGCCCTGGCGGTGAGCGTGTCCACCGCGTGGGGCATGCGCTCCAGTTGCAGCAGCAGGCATTCGCGCAGGTCGCGCGCGCCGATGCCGGCGGGGTCGAGCGACTGCACCTCGGCCAGCACCCGCTCCAGCTCCTCCTTGTCCGTCATCAGGTTGGCGGTGAAGGCCAGGTCGTTCACGATGCTCTCCAGGTCGCGGCGCAGGTAGCCGTCCTCGTCGAGGTTGCCGATCAGGTGCTCGCCCAGCTGCTCGGTGCGCTCGTCCACGTCGCGCAGGGCCAGCTGCGCGCGCAGCGAGTCCTGGAAGGTGGTGCCACCGGCCAGGGGCATGTCGCGCTCCTCGTCGTCGGCGCTCTTGTTGTTGGCGCTCAGCTTGTAGTCCGGCGTGTCGTCGTCCTGGAAATAGTCGCTCAGGTCGAAGTCGTCGTTGCTCTTCTCGGTCTCGTCCTCGCGCTCGTTCTCGCTGATGGCCTGCTCCTCGGTGGGAAGCTCCTCCTCGTCATGGTCCTCGCCCTCCTCCAGCGCCGGGTTCTCCTCCATCTCCTGCTTGATGCGCTGCTCCAGCTCAAGGGTGGGCACCTGCAGCAACTTCATCAGCTGGATCTGCTGGGGGCTCAGCTTCTGTTGGAGCTTCTGCGATAACGACTGCTTGAGCATGGTGCGAAGTTACCGGCCCTGGGGCGTTCGGCCGCGCCGGCCGTCCCCCTCCCGGCCAGCGACACCTGATGCCGGGTGGTCACGATGGCGATGGGGCAGGGCGGGCCGGCGGCATCGTTCGTTCTTCCGGGATGTCCCCCCGTGCATTCTCCCGGTGCGGCCTGCCGTTCGTGAAGGTTGCTTGCATCCGGTCCCGTTGCCGCGAATACCGGAAAGCCGGTATTGCCCACCGGCCGGCGATGGGGCAGTTTCGTCCTCCTTCCCACCACGGCAACGCATGAAGAAGCAGACCCCACCGGACCCCGAGCGGGCGGAATTCATCGCGCGGTTCTGGGAGGCGCGGCGCGAGCATGTCAACCCGCCGCCCGATGGCGCCAGGCCCGCGCACGAGGCCCTGGTGGCCCTGGCGGACCAACGGGGCTGGGCCTGGTTGAAGGTGATGGCCGAGGCCAGCCGCCTGGGCGGTGCCCGCCAGTATGAGAAGGCCCTGTCCACCCTCGGGCCGAACGATGAAGGGGTGCCGGAGGCGTACCGCAGCTATGCCTTGTTCGTGCGGGCCTCGGTGCACCAACGGATGAAGGCCAACGAGGCGGCGATGCAGTTCTACCGCAGCGTGCTGGCCGACGCGGGCTTCGACCGGCCGGGGTCGGTGTGGTACAACATCGGGGTGATGCTGCTGGACAGCGGCGACTTCAACGGAGCGGAGGACGCCAATCTGGAGGCGCTGAAGGACCCCAACTTCGTCGCCCGCGGCGAGGCCTGGAACAACCTGGGGTTCGCGCTGGCGCAGCGGGGTGACAGTGCCGGTGCGATCGAGGCCTACGAGAAGGCCATCAAGGACCCGTCGGTCTGGGGCAAGGGCAAAGCCTGGAACAACCTGGGCGTGGAGCTGGCACGGCAGGAGAACTACCCGGCGGCCATCAGGGCCTACCGCCGGGCGCTGGCCACCGAGGGCTACGAATCGCCCGCGCGGGCCTGGCACAACCTGGGGCTGGTGCTGAAGGAGACGGGCGACGTGCAGGAGGCGCGGAAAGCGTTCGCGAGCGTCCTTGCCTCGCCGGACATCGAAGGGTTCCATGCCTCCGCGCGGCTGAGCCTGATGCTGCTGGATACGAGCCTGAGCAGCGCCGTGCTGTCCAAGGTCGACCAGGCCCTGCTGGAGAAGAGCCCTTCGCCCACGCCGCTGGACCGCACGGAACAGCGGCTAATCACGAAGATCCAGGAGGCGGGGGACTCGCAGTACGACAAGTACCTGCGGAAGAAGGATTCCACGCGCGACGGCGTGCTGAGCATCCTGCGCGGCTGGAGCAGCGCGGTGACGCTGCTGGAAGGCTCGGAGCGGCGGTGGCGGGGCGGCGGCTATTTCTTCAAGTGGCGCGGCCACGGCGTGGTGCTGGACCCGGGGTTCGACTTCCTGCGCAACTTCCACGATGCGGGCTACCACGGCCGCGAGATCCAGGCCGTGCTGGTGAGCCATGACCACCCCGACCACAATGCGGACCTGAAGGGCGTGGACGACCTGCGGTGCGAGCTGTTCAAGCGCCTGGCGAACGCCTCGACGCCTATGCGGTGGTGTGGGACGAGGACACGCGCGATGCGGCCCCGTTCATGACCAAGCCCGTGGCGCACCACCATCCGCCCATCATGATGCAGGCGGGCTTCATCCGGCCCATGGACCTGAGCGGGCCGCCGTGGGGCATCCCCATCCGGGTGACGCCGTTCAAGGCCAAGCACAGCAGCGACGTGCCCAACGCGATGGGCATGGTGGTGGAGCTGCTGGACGAGGCGGGCGCCACGCAGGTGCGCCTCGGCTACACGGCGGACACGGAGTATTTCGACGAGCTGGCCGTCCACCTGAAGGACTGCCACATCCTGATCGCGCACATCAGCCAGCCCACCAATGAGGAACTGAAGAGCAGCACACAGGGGAAAAAGGACCACCTGGGCTACCGCGGCACCATCCGGCTGATGAAGGAGTGCCGGCCCAGGCTCGGCCTCATCGGGGAGTTCTGGGCGGGGTTCGCCGACCTGCGGATCGACCTGGTGAAGGGGATCCGCAGCCTGAGCGGGTGCGAGGAGGTCTTCCCGGCGGGCATCGGGATGAACATCCAGCTGCCCGGCGGCGGCATCCAGTGCACCGAATGCGGCGAATACGGCCCGGCGAAGCAGATCCGGGTGTCGCCGCCCACGGACCTTTTCGGCAACCTCTCCTACCTGTGCCCCGCCTGCCAGCTGGGATGAGGGCGGCGGCCGGCCGAAAGGATGGCAATGAAGCACGGAACGGCTGGTCCACCAGGGGGAGGGTCATCTTTTGAACAAGATGGAACGACGCGATCCAACAGGGCGTACAAGGATCGGTTTCCGATGAACGTTATCCGGCCGGAAGCCGCGCGAACACTATGAACGATCGGCTGTTCAACATGTTGATAACCTCGCATGCGGCGGGATCGGGGCCGGACCCTATTTTGGCGTGCGTTTTGAGACCGGCCGGATCGCAAAAGCACCAGAAAGGACATGTCTAGCAGCACGCTCTCCCCGCTTTCCGCAGAGGAGTTCGAGATCGCGTTGAAGGAAGGCAACAAGGCCGAGAAACCGCTCTTCTTCCGCAACGACGACCCGGAGCGGTCCACCGTGATCTTCGAGGAGATCATCAGCAGCGCCGAGAAGAACATCTACATGCTGGCCGACCGGCTGGACGGGAGCGTGTTCAAGAAAGGCGATCTCTACCACGTGATCACCACGGCCTTGGAGAAGCCGCGTTCCTTCGAGATGGTGCTGGTGGTGCGACAGCGGGACGAGGAAGGCGCGGCCGGACCGAAGGACGACAAGGAGGTATGGGGCTTCTTCCGCCAGATGACGAAGCTCCCGGGCGGGCGGTTCCGGCTGGAGATGGCCACCGACGCCTTGAAGGAAAGGACCCGGATCCTGAAGGACCACCAGCCGATCGGCCACTACGATTTCATCGTGGCCGACCGCAACATGTACCGCATCGAGGACTACAAGTTCGGGCAGGAGCGCCTGTACCGCTCGTTCAACGGGTTCAACGAGCCCGAGGGCGGCACGGCCGACCAGCTGGCCGACATGTTCCTCCAGCACCTGAGCGGGATACCGGCCTGACGGCGCGCACCAGGTTCCCGATGACGGACCTCAGCGCCTTCAGCAGCTACATCGAACTGATGTCCGGGGTGAACTTCGCGTTCTCCGTGAGCGAGGTGCGCGCGGCCGCGGTGCACTGGGCCGACCGGTGGTTCAGCGATGCCGACATGGCCGCCAAGGAAGGGCGGATGAACGAGGTCAGGGATGATGCGCAAGGCCTCTCCGAACAACGCATGGCCGCGACGAAGGCGCTCTCGGAGCGTTGGGTGACACGGTCCCGGGAACTGTTCGACACCCCGTTCGTGCGGCAGGCGTTCGTGGCTACGGGCCTGTTCGGCGCCGGGCTGCTCTTCTTCATCGGCGCCGTCGACTCGCAGTTCATCGAGCCGGCCACCTTCCGGCGGCTGGTGGTGTACAACAGCATCGTGCTGGTGGCGTACCTGCTGTATGTGAACTTCCTGGCCTACACCGGCCCCGGCCGCAGCGTGGTGAACTCCCCGGTCGCCTTCATCGGCGGGATACCGGCCCTGCTCTTCGTGGAGCTCTTCGTGCACCAGATGTTCCCGCCGAGCGAACTGGACGGAGCGTTGACCGAAGGCTGGGTGCTGGTGAGCATGGGCCTGCTCGTGACCAGCTATGTGATCCTCTTCATCCGGATGCTGTGCATGTCGCACGCGATCGCCAAGGACCTTCTGGAGGACAAGAAGCACCATGACGAGCACTTCGGAGCGGACGCGACCGCAGGCCGTCCCGGGCTGAAGGGCTAGGCGGGGGCGCGCGGCCCGCTATCTCTCTTCTTCACCGACCTGCACCGGGCCATCCGGGTCGCCGGCGCCGAAGAGGTGCTCCAGCACCGAGTTCAGGGTGGCTTCCCCTTCCTGCATGTGCGTGTCCGCGTTCTTGCAAACGGAGACGACGTGCTTGGCGCTGAGCTGCTGCAGCATGCCCGGAGGATGTGCGTAATGCTGATCGCTGTCCGCTTTGTACGACCGGTAGAGCGCTTCCGCGTTCAGGCCCACCTTGTTGGTGACCGCGATCTCGCACTCCTGCAATTTCTTCCGGTGGCCGTTGCGGAGGTCCGGCGCATCCTTCGGCGACCGCTGGATGATCTCCACCGCCGTACGGGCCCGGTCCTCCCGCTCCTTATAGAGGACCAGGACATCCTGCACACAGGGCCGCACATCGTGGTAATTGCCGTACGACATCCAGCAGTTCCCGTCCACCTGGGGCGCGACGGTGCGCAGCAATGGATCGTCCTTGGAACAGAGATGGGTCAGGAACAGCGGGGTAATGATCCTCATCGGCGAACAGGGGCCTGGGTGGAACAGGGATAAAAAAACAGAACGCCCTCGGTCGGTGGAGCGGCGTTCAAGCGAATATAGTGATCGACGTCATCCCGCGACGCGGGATCGTCCGTATCCGGAAAATACCCGATCCCCGGTATCACCGGCGGGACATCCGACCAGGAACATAATGCTTGCGCACCATGGCGGCGGACCGTCCTGCGTGGCCCAGCTCAGCCCTTCACGCCCTTCAGCGCCTGTGCGGCCTCGATCATCGCGGCCACGGTCTTCGGCGCGTTGCCGATGAAGATGCGGCCGTCCAGCACCATCACCGGCCGTTTGAGGAAGGTGTATTCCGCGAGGATCAGCTTGCGGTAGTCCTTCTCGGTAAGGACCTTGTCCTTCAGGCCCATGCTGCGGTACTTCAGTGCCACGCGGCTGAAGAGCGCCTCATAGCTGCCGGCGAGGGCCTTCATGGCGTCGATCTCGGCCGGCGTGATGGGATCGCCCTTGATCTCGCGCAGCGTGAACGCCTTGAGGTGGGGGATGCGCTTGAGGATGGCCTGGCAGGTGGTGCAGTTGCCGAGGTGGAAGATGACCCGTTCCATGTGGGCCGCGAAGCTAGCTCGTGCGCTCAACGCAGGCCACGCGCCCGTTCCCGGTCGAGCGCCACGGCCTCGCGCAGCAGCGCGGCGATGTGGTG
>JAFDZF010000074.1 GCA_018267055.1 Bacteroidota bacterium | reverse complement strand
CTGCCTTGAGCGACCCGATGCCGTCCTGGAAGGAAGCCTGGAGCGATCCGGCGTTCCGCCGTGCGTTCCTGCTGGCCCCCTGCCTGGCCGTGCCCGTGGCCGTGGCGCAGCCGTGGTTCTTCACCTGGATCGAGCAGCGGCCCGGAGCGCGGCTGCCCGATCCCCTGCTCGCGCTCCTGGGCCCGGCGGACCTGTCGGTCCTCATCTTCACGGTCCTCTATGGCACCCTGGTCACGGTAGTGGCCCTGGCCGCCCAGCGCCCGCTGACGATGGTGCGCGGCATGCACGCTTATATCCTCCTGCTGCTCCTGCGGATGGCCACCATGGCCGTGCTCACCCTGGAGCCGCCGCCGGACATCATCCCGCTGCGGGATCCCGTCACCCAGCTCTTCTATCCAGGCACGACGCCCTTCCTGAAGGACCTCTTCTTCTCGGGCCACACGGCCACGCTGGCGCTGATGGTGCTGCTGGCCCCTACGGCCTGGTCCCGCAGGCTGGCCTTCGCCGCCACGTGCATCGTGGCGGTCTGCGTGCTGGTGCAGCATGCGCACTGGACCCTTGATGTGATGGCCGCGCCGTTCGCGGTGGTGCTGGTCTGGAAAGGGAGCGCCCTCACGTTGCGCGCATGCGGGCTGGCCGCTAGGCGCCGGGCCGTGGCAGGCGCTTGAGGTAGATGCCGCTCGCCACGCGTTCGTTCAGGGACGTGGGCAGCAGCCCCTGCAACGCCACGGTGACCCGGTTCAGGAGGCCGGGGACCACCTCCGCCCGGCCCCGTAGCATGGCCGCCACCGCGGTCTTGGCCACCGGGGCGGGCGCGGAGCCGAACTTGCGGGCCAGGTCGTCCATGGCCTGCATGCCCGCCCGCTCGGTGAAGCCGGTGATCACGCTGCCGGGGCATACGCAGGTCACGCGCACGGGCGTCCCCTGCAGCTCGATGCGCAAGGAGCGCGACCAGCGCAGCACGAAGGCCTTGCTGCCGCTGTACAGGGCCATGGTGGCCAGCGCGTGGTAGGCCGTCATGCTGGCGATGTTCAGGATGTAGGCCCGCTCCGCCCGTTGGAGCAGGGGAAGCAGGCGGTACGTCAGCTGCACGGGCACGTCCATGTTGAGGCGCATCATGCGCAGCTGGGTGTCCAGCGGCAGGGTGCGGAAATAGCCCCACAGGCCCTGTCCGGCATTGTTCACCAGGGCGGTCAGCGGCAGGCCCGAGCCCTCGGCCCAGGCGACGATGCGGTCCACGGCGTCGGGGGCGAGGAGGTCGGCGGCGAGCACCTGCGCCCGTCCGCCATTGAGCGCGGCGGCCTGCGCGCGCACGTGTTCCAGCGCCGCGGTGGTGCGTGCCACCAGCAGCACGCCGAAGCCCTGCCGGGCCAGTTCCAGTGCGATGGCTGCGCCGAGGCCCTGGCTGGCGCCGGTCACCAGCGCGTATCCGCGATCGATGCTCATGGGATGTAGCGCTCCGTCACCGGCGCATGCGTCACCAGGTCCGTTCCGATGATGTCCACGTAGGCCACTTTCGGCCACCAGCTGCTCTCGTCGGCCTGGACGCGAATATGGTCCAGGCGGGCGTAATGGCCGTCGATCATCATGCGGGCCTCGGCCTGTCCGTCGGTGCCCACCGATACGTTGAAGGGGAAGCGGTCGCTCGCCACGAAGCGCATGTCGGCCCGCTCGCCCGTGGTGCCCACATACCGCACGCCGTAGGCGATGTTCGACTCGATGGCGTTGAGGTTCCCGCGCTTGCCGCCTTCGGTGTGCCGGATCCACTGGACGTGCACGGGGTTCTTCGCCATCAGGCGCCCCGCGGCGTCGAGGTTGGCCTCGTACACGATGGTGTTCGCGTTCTTGTTGCGCTGCACATAGAAGAGCAGCGTCTTGCTCGGTGGCGGCACGGGGAACGTGTCGAACACGGAGGGCGCCGGGTCCGCCTTCGGCTGCGCCCAGGCGGCGGAGGCGGTGAGCAGGACGAGGGCGGCCGCGAACGATCGGCCCGCGGTCATTTCACCAGGTGCTGGAAGCGGTGGTAGAACGGCGTGGGGCTGCTGTCCGACTTCGGCGCGTACTTCCCGGCGATGATGGGGATGTACATCACGCGGCGGCGGCTCGCTTCGCCCACCAGGCGGCTGCGCTCCACGCGGTGCCAGCAGCGCCCGTCGTGCACGGTGAGGTCGCCGGCCTTGATTTGGAAGGCCACTTCGTGCGCATCGGGCTCGTTGTTCATGAAGTACTTCTTCTTGAACAGCATGTTCCAGATGTTCTGCTCGTGTGTGCCGGCCAGGAGCCGCAGGCCGCCGTTGAGCGGGTCCTGGTCGTCCAGGTGGATGCCCACGTTCAGCATCGGCAGGATGCGCTTGCCCAGGAAGAGGTCGCGCACGCTGTCGGTGTGCCAGCCCATCTGGGTGAACTTGCTCGCATCGGTGTTGACGTAGTGGTTCACCACGAGCCCGTCCTTCTCATTGATGCCCAGGCGGGCACCGGGGCCAACCAGGTCCAGCAGGACCTCGAAGCGCGGGTCGCGCAGGAACTCCGCCAGCACGGGGTGGTGCTGGTTGGCGAAAGCGAACCGCTGCACGATGCGCCTGCCGTCCACGTCGTTGCCGAACTTGATCGGCACCCCATTGATCTTCTCGCGTCCCTCGCTGATCCAGCGCTCCTGCACTTCCTCGACGGCTTTCCAGATCTGGGCCACCGCCTCACGGCTGATGAAACCAGGGAAATGGATGATGCCGTGCTCGGCGAAAAAGGACCGTTGTTCAGGCGACAGGACGTCGCTCAGGGGGGAACTGGATTCGATGATCCTTGCCACGGCGGGTGGGTTAGTACCGGGCGAAAATAGTTCACCGCCTTCTCATCCGCAGTTAACATTCACAAAGCTTAAGGTTGGGGGGTGCCCCGGGCTACTTTTGGCCCCGCCTCCTCCCGCATGAAGATCGTCGTCCTTTCGCGCAACGCGAAGCTCTATTCCACCAAGCGCCTCGTGGAGGCCGGCCACATGCACGGCCACGAGGTACGCGTGGTCGACCATGCCAAGTGCGACATCGTCATCGAGCACAAGAACCCGCACGTGGTGTACAACGGGCAGCCCATCACCGAGGTGGACGCCATCATCCCGCGCATCGGGGCCAGCGTGACCTTCTTCGGCACGGCCGTGGTGCGCCAGTTCGAGATGATGAAGGTGTTCACCACCACCGAGAGCCAGGCCCTGGTGCGCAGCCGCGACAAGCTGCGGAGCCTGCAGATCCTCGCGCGGGCCGGGGTGGGGATGCCCAAGACCGTGTTCACCAACTACAGCAAGGACGTGGCCGGGGTGGTGGACAGCGTGGGCGGGGCGCCCTGCGTCATCAAGCTGCTCGAGGGCACCCAGGGGCTGGGCGTGGTGCTGGCGGAGACGAAGAAGGCGGCCATCGCCGTGCTCGAAGCCTTCAACAGCCTCAAGGCCCGCGTGATCGTGCAGGAGTTCATCCAGGAATCACGCGGGGTGGACGTGCGGGCCTTCGTGGTGGACGGCCGTATCGTGGGCGCCATGAAGCGCACCGGCAAGGACGGGGAGTTCCGCAGCAACCTGCACCGCGGGGGCAAGGCCGAGCTGATCGCCCTCACGCGCGAGGAAGAGGTGGTGGCCATCAAGGCGGCGAAGGCCCTGGGCCTGCATGTGGCCGGCGTGGACATGCTCCAGAGCGACCGCGGCCCGCTGATCATCGAGGTGAACTCCTCGCCGGGCCTGGAGGGCATCGAGGGCGCCACCGGCCACGACATCGCCGGCGAGATCGTCAAGTTCGTGGAGCGGCACGTTTAGTTCAGTTCGCCGCCGAATCAGGCAGTGGCGGAACATGCCGCCACGGTCGACCACAGTGGACAACGGCCGGCCGCTCCTGCCATCGGCCGACCGACCGGCTCACCCGATCCCCAGCATCCGGTAGGCCTTGCCGTTGAAGAAGGCGACGCCGCCGGGCGGCGCGTCCTTCATGGCGTTCGCCAGCGGCGCATCCTTCGAGATCACCCAGTATTCCTGCCCGTCCACCACCAGCCGTCCCAGGCCCACGGCGATGTAGAACAGGCCCAGGTCCGTGCGCACCAGCGCACCCGGCACGGGCTGCGTTTGCGGGACATCAGGGTCGATGCGTTCCAGGGCCAGGCGCATCAGGTCCAGGTTGCGCAGGATCACCTCCTGTTTCTCCAGTTCCTGGTGCGCCATGGCGCGGGCCACCTCGTGCTTGTCGCCGGCGCTGCTCTTGGTGTCGTCGTTCGCGGCGGCGCGGGTGCCGGCGATGGCCAGCTCGGTGGAACGGATGCGCTCCTTCACCCATTGGCGGCAGCGCGCATGCAGGGCGGGTTTCAAGGCGGCGGTATCGACCATGGTCCGTTCCCTTACGCAAGAGGCGCCTTCCGGGTTCCCCCCAACAGGTCCTTTCCGCTCACGTCCACCACGAAGCGCCCGCGCATGAATTTACGGCCCAGGAGCACCTGGTGCTTCATGTCGCTGCGGTCGAAGAGGGTGAACTCCGTGCGCACGTCGTGCCCCCCCAGCTGCACCCGGGTGGTGATGAGGTAGCGGCGCGTGCGCTGGCCGGTGCTGCTCTTCACCGTCACCCGGCGGAACTTCCGGAACACCATCAGCACGCGCTTGCGGCCCATGTGGAAGGTGACCAGCAGCTCCTTGCGGCCCTCCACCGTGCGCGTGCGCAGGCGCTGGTAGTGCAGGGCGCTCCGGTAGGCGCCCGTGTCCATCTTGGCCTGCACGCGCGCCACCCCGAGCTTGGGCAGGGCGATGTATTCCGTGCGTCCGATCGTCAGCTTGGCCCGGGGCATGGGCGCAAGTTCGGCAGCGCTTTCCCTGCTACGCGGGTGTCCGTCGCCCCGGGATCCGCACCCGTTTGTTCATTTTTATCGGAAGCTGGGGCGCAGACCCGCGCGCAGCCCTCAGAGGTGCATGAACTCCTTCTTCGCCATCAGGAGCTCCTTCGATTCGCGGTGGTCGGGGTCGTCCACGCAGCAGTCCACGGGGCACACGGCGGCGCACTGGGGCTCATCGTGGAAGCCGGTGCACTCGGTGCATTTGTCCGGCACGATGTAGTACACGTCCATGGCCCGGGGGGCGCTGGGCGCGTCGGCGTCGTAGGCATTGCCCGTGGGGGTGGTCTGCATGCCATGCAGGCTGGTGCCGTCGCTCAGGCGCCACTCCGCACCACCTTCATAGATGGCGTTGTTGGGGCACTCGGGCTCGCAGGCGCCGCAGTTGATGCATTCCTCGGTGATCGTGATCGCCATGTCCGGGCTGGTAGATTCGCGGCGCGAAAATAGACAGCCCATGCCCACCTCGGACCCGACGGCCATCATCCCCCCGGCAATGGGTGCGCGCATCGATGCCTGCGGGCAGCTCGGCGCCGTGCTCGGCCTCTTCGGTGCGGGTGCCGCCTGGCCCGGGCATGCGAGCGGCCTCACCGAGGCCGAGTTCCAGGCCTTCGACCGGACCGTGCGGGCGGCACAGCAGTTGAACGGCTGGTACACCGAGGCGAACGTCCGCCATGCCCTGGCCGCGCTCGCCCGCATGCTCGAGCGGCCGGCCCTGGTGCGCTGGCTGGCGGCCTATCCCGCGCTGGAACGGCCCCGGGCCCCGCGCACCGTCGGCATCATCATGGCCGGCAACATCCCGTTCGTGGGGTTCCACGACCTGCTGTGCGTGCTGCTCGCCGGGCACCGGGCCCGGGTGAAGTGCGCTTCGGACGATGCAGGTCTCACCCCGGCCGTGGTAGCGCTCCTGGAGCGCTTCGCGCCCGACCTCGCGGCGCAGGTCGCCTTCGCCACCGGCAAGCTGGGCGGGGTGGACGCGGTGGTCGCCACCGGCAGCACCAACACCTCGCGCTACTTCGAGCATTATTTCGGGCATCTGCCGCGCATCGTGCGCAAAGGCCGCACCAGCGTGGCCGTGCTCGACGGCACCGAGACCGAGGCTGAGCTCACGGCCTTCGGCGAGGACGTCTTCCGCTATTTCGGCCTGGGCTGCCGCAACGTGGGCAAGGTCTTCCTGCCGCAGGACTTCGACCTGGACCGCCTGTTCCGGGCCTTCTACCCCTGGAAAGACATCATCGAGCACCACAAGTACGCCAACAACTACGATTACAACAAGGCGATCTGGCTCCTGGACCGGGCGCCCCTCCTGGAGAACGGCTTCCTCCTGATGAAGGAGGAGCAGGCCCTGGCCAGCCCGGTGGCGGCGCTCTACTACGAACGCTACAGCGATCGGCCGGCCGTGGAGCGCCGCCTAGGGGAGGAGGCCGCGCACCTGCAGTGCATCATCGGCCACGGGCATGTGCCGTTCGGGGAGGGCCAATGCCCCGGTCCGGGCGAGTATGCCGACGGCGTGGATACGATGGCCTTCCTGCTGGCCCTGCATCACTCGGTGAACTCATAGCAGCCCAGGTCCGGCTGGCCGTCCGAGCGGAGGACGTTGTCCAGGTCGAACGTGGCGTTGGGCGCCGGCGGCGAGGATCCCTTGTTCACGGCATAGACCGTCGGGCCGGCCAGGTGGTAATCCCCGTTGTTGGCATCCCGGAAGCCGGGCGCCTGGTTCCGGTAGATGGACCCTTGATCGGGGAAATGCACGCCAGTGGTGGCCTGGTCGGTGCGGAACAGGAAATGGTCGAAGGTGAAGTCGGTGCTGGCGTTGGTGTTGATGGCCAGCTGGAACTCATTGGTGAGGTTGCCCTCGATGATGCCGTTCCGGAAAGTGCTGGTGGCGATGTCGCGCACCTGCGTGCTGCCCCCGATGTCGGTGAAGGCGTTCGTCAGGATGAAGGACGGGTCCTGCCGGATGTCATAGCCCCAGAAGTTGGCGAGCGTGCAGTGGTCGAACTGGTATTGCCCGCCCCCGGTGAGGGCCACGCAGAACTGGCCGCAGTTCGCCACCAGCAGGTTGGTGCTGCGGATGCGGTAGTTCTCCGACAGGATGCCCGCCGCCGAACAGTTCCGGATGCTCACGTTGTCCAGCACCAGGGTGTTGGCGCTGGTGGGCTGGCCGGGCACCAATACCCAGCTCTGGGGCTGGATGCCGACCAGGGCGTTCCGGATGTCCACGTGCTCGAACACATTGTCCTGGCCCGCCTGCCCGTCGTTGACCCAGATGCGGTCCCACTGGCCCGGGAGGTCGGCGTACATCGCTTCCCGGCGGTCGCCGCGGAACGTGATGTGCTGGTCGGGCGTGCCTTGTGCCAGGATGCGCCCGTCGCGGTAGACCCAGAGCCCCGAGCCGCCGTGGAAGTACACGGTGACGCCCGGGTCGATGATCAGCGTGCTGCACGAGTCCACCACGCCGTAACCGTAGATCACGTAGGGCTTGTCGTTGGGCCACTGCACGGTCTCGCAGGTGGGGTTGCCGCTGTCGTCCAGGCCGGCGATGATGCTGTAGGCGGGGAAGCTTCCGCCGCCGCGGTCGGGGCGGAAGAAGTGGGCGTCCTGGCCCCAGGCCACCAGCAGCACGCGCTGTTCGTTCCCGTTGGTGTGGAAGAGGATGTGGTCCTCGATCACCATCGGGTTCGTGGTGTTGTTGGCGTCCAGGGTGGCCTCCACGAAGATGTACAGGCTGTCGCCCGCGGGGATCTCCACATCGTGGAAGGTGAGGCCGGAGGCACCGTCCACGTTGATGCGGAAGGGGGAGGGGGAGCCGCCGGCGAGGGTGATGTCGACGCGGACCCCTTCGCTGTTGGGGTTGCGCACGGTGAAGCGCTTGGTCACCGAGCCCACCGTGGTGAAAATGGTGTCGAAGAGCACCGTATCGGCGTTCAGCACCAGGCTGGCCGAGGGGGAGTCGGTGAACCGCTCGTCCTTGCGGCACGAGGCGAACAGGCCGGCCAGCAGGGCCGCGCAGAGGGCGATACGGGCGGTGGGCAAAGCGCGCAAAGATGGGAAGCTCCGCCTATTACGGACCCCGGGATCGATCATTGCCCGGAGGTGGTCCGGGGTTCGGGAAGAACGCTTACATTTGCGCCCCCAACAAGCAAGCGCCATGAAGAAGGGCATCCATCCTGAGAGCTACCGTGTGGTCGTGTTCAAGGACATGAGCAATGAGACCATGTTCCTGGGCAAGAGCTGCGCCAACACCCGGGATACGGTGAAGTGGGAGGACGGGAACGAGTACCCCCTCATCAAGCTCGACATCAGCAGCAGCTCGCACCCTTTCTACACGGGCAAGATGATGCTGATCGACACGGCCGGCCGCGTGGACAAGTTCAAGAAGCGCTACGCCCGCCACACCGAGAAGTGAACCCATCCGGGATCCAAGCCCCTTCCGGCCACCGGGAGGGGCTTTTTCGTGCCCGACATTACCTTTCGGTCATGCCCGCCGTGGAACGCCTGATCGAGACCAAGGTCTGCCCCGAATGCGGCGACCCCATCAAGGGCCGCACCGACAAGAAGTTCTGTTCGGACGCCTGCCGCAACATCTACCACTACCGGAGCAACAACGCGCCCATCAATTATGTGCGCAACGTGGTGAACACCCTCAAGCGGAACCGGCGCATCCTGAGCGAGCTCAACCCCGAGGGGAAGACCAAGGTGCACCGGAGCAAGCTGATCGAGAAGGGGTACGATTTCATGTACCACACCAACATCTACCGCACCAAGGCCGGCAATGTCTACGTGTTCTGCTTCGAACACGGCTACCTCGAGCTCAGCGAGAACTGGTACGCGCTCGTGCGGCGCGACGAATACCTCGGCCGGGCCGGGGACTAGGCCCGCCGACGGCAGGCGGGCTCAGCAGGAGGCCCAGATCAACAGCACGATGCCGGCCAGGCACATCAGGCCCACCAGGACCGGACCGCCGATCTCGTTCTGTTCCGCTTCTTCCGGGAAGTGCCCCTCGTGCTGATGCTCCGACATGGGTGAGGATGGTTTGCGCCGCGAATATAGCGGCGGGCCGGAAGCAGGGCCGGCCGAGAACGGCCCGGTATCCACAATGCGATGATCGAAAGGCGCGGCCTGCGTCCGGCCAGGGGCCGGGAAGGCGCACCGGGAGCCTAGTTCAAGCTGAAGGTGGGCTGGCGCAGGACCATCCGCGCGATCACATGGCTCTCATTGGCCTGCATGCGCCGCACGATGGCTCGGACCTGCTCGTCCAGTTCCCCTTCGCTGAGCTTGCTCAGGTCCTTGTAGACCGGAAGGCTGTTCCGGCTCTTCAGGATGAGGGATATCTTGTAGGAGCGTGACATGGTGTTCGAAAGGGAGACGTCGGTGCCCCGGCAAGGGATGCCTGCCTTTCGACGAATGCTCAGGAACGGGGCTTTTCACCACGGGAACGGTCGGGCCCGCTCCTGGAAGCTCTTCCTGGGGGGATGGAGGAGCCCACGAAAAAGCCCCCTGTGGCTGACCACAGAGGGCTTGATGCCTGTCGGGGTGAGAGGATTCGAACCTCCGACCTCGTCGTCCCGAACGACGCGCGCTAACCGGGCTGCGCTACACCCCGAGGGCTGAAGGGCCGCAAATATAGACGGGAGCGCCGATGATGGACGATCAGGCCTCGAACTTGTAGCCGATGCCCTTCACGGTGCCGATGCGGTCCTCGCCGATCTTCTCGCGGAGCTTGCGGATGTGCACGTCGATCGTGCGGTCGCCCACGAAGAGGTCGTTGCCCCAGATGTGCGCATAGATCTCGTCCCGCTTGAACACCTTGCCGGGCTTGCTCATCAGCAGGGCCAGCAGCTCGAACTCCTTCTTGGGCAGCTGCAGGTCCTCCTTGCCGTTGTGCACCAGCACCTTCTCCAGGTCGATGCGCACGCCGTTCGCCTCCAGGGTCTTCTCCTCGGACTTCTCCGTGCGGGACCGCTTCAGCAAGGCCTTCACCTTGGTGACGAACACCTTGGGGCGCACCGGCTTGGAGATGTAGTCGTCGGCGCCCGCCTCGAACCCGGCGATCTGCGAATAGTCCTCGGTGCGCGCGGTGAGGAAGGCGATCAGCGTATGCTTGAACTCCGGCATGGCGCGCAGCTGGTTGCACACCTCCACGCCGTCCATGCCGGGCATCATGATGTCCAGCACGATCAGGTCGGGCTTCTCGGATTTCGCCAGCTTCAGGGCGTCGCGGCCGTTGGTGGCCGTGGTGACCTTGAAGCCTTCGCGCTCCAGGTTGTAGCGCAGCAGCTCCAGAATGTCCACTTCGTCGTCCACCAACAGCACCTTCTGGGTGAGAATGCCTGCCATCGTAGGGGTCATTTGATCCGGGTGCGAATTGATGAAGTTGCCGTGAGCGGCGCATTAGCGCTGTGTCAAAATTAGGTTACGGGCCGCGGGGTCCGGTGAACGCGGAAGGAGCGTACATTCGCCGCGCTCTGCGGGAGTAGCTCAGTTGGTAGAGCATCAGCTTCCCAAGCTGAGGGTCGCGGGTTCGAGTCCCGTTTCCCGCTCAAGAAAGCAGCCGAAGGGCTGCTTTCTGCTTGCAGGCCCGTCCGTTCCGCCCGCTGGACCGCATCCGAACGGCCTGCGGGGAGGCGCCTGCGGGCGCCGCGTATCTTGGCCGCCCCAATGGCAAGGAGCCCGAAGCGCGATACGACGCCCGCCTTGCGCGTCGTGGAGCTTTTCGCCGGCGTGGGAGGCTTCCGCATCGGCCTGGAACGGGCCGGGGGCTTCCAGGTGGTCTGGAGCAACCAATGGGAGCCGGGCAAACGCAAGCAGCTGGCTTCGGACATCTATGCGGCCCGCTTCGGGGCCGAGCACCACGTCTGTGCCGACATCGCCGGGGTGCCCACGGCGGACATCCCCGACCACGACCTGCTGGTGGGCGGCTTTCCCTGCCAGGACTATTCGGTGGCCAGCACCCTGAAGACCTCCAAGGGCCTGGTGGGCAAGAAAGGGGTGCTCTGGTGGCAGATCCACCGCATCCTGAGCGAGAAGCGCAACAAGCCGGGCTACCTGCTGCTGGAGAACGTGGACCGCCTGCTGGGCTCGCCCGCCGGCCAGCGCGGGCGCGACTTCGCGGTGATGCTGAGCTCCCTGAACGCCCTGGGCTATGCGGTGGAATGGCGCGTGGTGAACGCGGCGGACTACGGCATGCCCCAACGGCGGAAGCGCATCTTCCTCTTCGGCTGGCGCGGCCCGCGGAAGGCCCTGTCCCCCAAGGCCGCGGAGGCCTTGCTCACGGCGGACGGCCTGTTCGCCTCGGTGTTCCCCCTGCAGCCCGTGATGGCCGCACCCGAGCGGTTCGTCCTGGCGGACGACCTGGCCCGCCTGTCGAAAGGCTTCAACAAGCGGGGGACGGTCTCACCCTTCCACAATGCGGGGGTGATGGTAGGCGGTACCGTGTATACCCAGCGGGTGCGGGCCCACTTCGATGGTCCCCTGACCACCCTGGGCCAGGTGTTGCAGGAGGAAGCGCAGGTGCCCAAGGCCTTCTTCATCCCCAAGGGGCAGCTGCGGCAATGGGCCTACCTGAAAGGGGCGAAGAAGGAGTCGCGCGCCGCGGCGAACGGGCACCACTACCACTATGCCGAAGGGGCCATGGCCTTCCCGGACGCCTTGGACAAAGCGGCGCGGACCATCATCACGGGGGAGGGAGGCATCTCGCCCTCGCGGTTCAAGCACGTGGTGGGCACGCCTTCCGGGCGGCTGCGGCGGCTGACGCCCGTGGAGCTGGAGCGGCTGAACATGTTCCCGGACGACCATACGGCCGGCGTGCCCGATACGTGGCGGGCCTTCTTCATGGGCAATGCCCTGGTGACCGGTGTGGTGGAGCGGATCGGGCGCGGGATCTGCATAAGGCACCGGCGACCCGAGGGGACATGATCCAGCGCATGCCGCTGCCGTCCTGTCGGAACATACCATGCACGCCCTTGCTGCCAAGTCCCTCGTCGCCTGGATCGCGCCCCTGGCCGGTCTGGCGCTCTTGTCCTGTGCCCACAACGAGAAACCACTCATGAACAGCCCTGCCCCCGCCGCCATCGCCGACCGCATCCCCGCCATCGGCACCGATACCGCCGTGTTCGGTGCCGGCTGCTTCTGGTGCGTCGAAGCCGTCTTCACCGAGCTGGACGGGGTGATCGACGTGATGCCCGGCTACACCGGGGGCACGGTGGTGGATCCTTCCTACAAGGCCGTATGCACCGGCACCACCGGCCATGCCGAAGTGGCACGCATCGTCTACGACCCCGCCAAGATCACCTACCCCGAGCTGCTCGAAGTGTTCTGGCAGACCCACGACCCCACGACGCTGAACAGGCAGGGGGCCGATGTGGGCACGCAGTACCGCTCGGCCATCTTCTATACCAGTGAAGAGCAACGGGCCCTGGCGGAGAAATACAAGGCCGAGCTGGACAAGAGCGGGGCCTGGGACAAGCCCATCGTGACCGAGATCGTGCCGCTGACGGCGTTCTATCCCGCGGAGGATTACCACCGGGAGTACTACGCGAACAACCCCGAGCAGGGCTATTGCCAGCTGGTGATCCGCCCGAAGGTGGAGAAGTTCCGGAAGGTCTTCCACGACAAGCTGAAGCACTGACCCCGGCAGGGGCGGCTATCTTGCGCGCCTGGCGTGCCTTTCGCGCCGGACCGCCCCCATGGCCCGATGGTCCTTTTCTCTGCTCGTGCTGCTCGGTACGGGCACGGTTTCCGCCCAGGACGCTCCCGGGCCCGACCTGGTGCGCAACGGCGGCTTCGAGCAGGTGGCGAAGGAGCCCACCACCTTCGACCAGCTGACCAATGCGTCCGGGTGGAGCAATGTGACCATCGGCTTCTCGGAGCTGTTCAGCAAGCAGGCCTCCGCCCGCACGATCGGCATCCCCGACAATGAATACGGCCATATGGCGCCGCAGGAAGGGGAGCGTTACGCGGGTTTTTTCGCCTGGAAGGACGACCAGCGCGGCAGCTTCCGTGGCGATGACCCCTTCCAGCCGGGCTGGAACGTCTATTCGGAATACCTCATCACGGAGCTGAGCGCCCCGCTGGTGGAGGGACGCACCTACAGGATCAGCTTCCAGGTAGCGCTCTCCGGCAACAGCGACCGGGCCATCTCGGGCATCGGCGCGCATTGTTCCCCCTTGCCCTTGAAGTACAACAACCGCAAGTTCATGCAGGAACGGCCGCAGGTATCGGCGGACGGGATTCTGGCGGAGAAGGGGAAATGGGTGGAGGTGAGCGGCACCTTCACGGCCGACGGCGATGAGCGCTACCTGGTGCTGGGCACGTTCCCGGCGGCGTCGTTCGAGACGCAACGCATCGTGGAAGGTCCTGATAATCAGTATGCCTATTACTATATTGACCATGTGGTATTGAAAGAAATGCCCCCCGCCCCGGAGGGATGGTGAAATGGGGCCGTATTACCTTCGCCGCACGAAACCGACCGTTCCTTGGCCCTCTTCCGCCAGTGGTGCGGCCCATTTCCTCGCACACCTTGAAGGAGAAGAACAACCTAAACCCGAGCATGATGAACATCCGTTACGCCTGTTTGCTCGCCGGTTCGATCACCACCGCCGGCCTGATGGCCCAGGGCGCAGGTCCGAACCTGGTGAAGAACGCCGGCTTTGAGGAGCTGGCCAAGCCAGTGACGACCTGGGACCAACTCGACCGCGCCACCGGCTGGTCCAACGCGAACAAGGGCAGCGTCGACGTGTTCGCCAAGGGCGCGCACTTCGTAGGCATCCCGGACAACGACCTGGGCACGGGCACCACGGCCTTCGAGGGCGAGCACTATGCCGGCTTCGTGGCCTACAAGGATGATCAGCGCAAGAACTGGAAGCGCGTGCTGAGCGGCAAGGAGGACCCCTTCAAGCCCGCCTACCAGCAGTACTCGGAGTACCTGCAGACCGCGCTGAGCGGCCCCCTCACGGCAGGCCAGCAGTACGACGTCGCGTTCCGCGTGAAGCTCGCCAACGGCAGCGACCGGGCGGTGAGCGGCATCGGCGCCTACTGCAGCCCCACGGAGCTGACGTACAAGCACCGCCACTTCCTGGCCGAGAAGCCGCAAGTGTCCACCACCCAGGTGGTGAACGACAAGCAGAACTGGACGGAAGTGAAGGGCACCTTCACCGCCGACGGCACGGAGAAGTACCTCATCATCGGCGCCTTCACCAACGGGGGCTTCGACAAGACCAAGGTGATCGAGGGCGCCGACAGCCAGCGCGCCTACTACTACATCGACGGCGTGAGCCTGAGCATCCACCCCGAGCCGGATACGGATGGTGATGGCGTGCCCGACAAGGACGACCGCTGCCCGAAAGAGGCCGGTCTCGCCTCGCTGGGCGGCTGCCCCGACCGCGACGGTGATGGCATCGCCGACGCGATGGACGCCTGCCCGGACAAGGCCGGTCCCGCCAACTTCCATGGCTGCCCCGACACCGACGGTGACGGCATCCCCGACAACGAGGACCGCTGCCCCACGGTGGCCGGCGTGGCCAGCATGAAAGGCTGCCCCGAGATCAAGGAAGAGACCAAGAAGCTGTTCGAGCGCGCCCTCACCGGCATCAAGTTCGAGACCGGCAAGAGCGTGATCAAGAAGGAGAGCTTCGGCATCCTCGATCAGGTGGTGAAAGTGATGCAGGAGAACCCCAGCTACAACCTGGAGATCCACGGCCACACCGACAGCCAGGGCGACGACGCCAAGAACATGAAGCTGAGCGAGGACCGTGCCGCCGCCGTGCGCACCTACCTGGAGAAGAAGGGCGTGGCCGCTAACCGCCTGAAGAGCTTCGGCCATGGGGAGACCATGCCGGTCGCGGACAACAATACGGCCGCCGGCCGTGCGCAGAACCGCCGCGTGGAGTTCAAAGTGACCTTCTGGGAATAAGCAACCCAGCGATCGATCCTAGGGAAGGAGGGCTTCGGCCCTCCTTCTTTTTTGGGGTAACGATCGGTGGGACAGGAGCCATGGGCTCGACCCCTGACGGACCGGCTTGTCAGCCATTGGGCCGGTCTATCCTGACGACGGGATGATGCCGGCTTTTATCGCGCACAAGCCTTCTCAGGGACCCGGGCCGTGCGTTGAGGATCGGTCCCTCATAGCGGCGCGATCCGGGTGACGATGCTGATGCTGATGGGGCAGCGGCACGCTCCAGGCTTGAACAAAAAGCCCCGCGAGGTCATCGCGGGGCTGAAGCGGAAGAACGGGAAGGGTCAATCGCCCACCTCTTGGAAATCCTGGGCGAAGAGCACGAAGCGGTACGGCAGCGTCTTGGAATAGGCGCCGATGTCGGTGAAGCCGAAGGTGCTCATCTCCTCCATCACCATTTCCTGTCCGGCGCGCTGGTCCATGGGTGGGCCCACGGGTGTCTGTTCGGTCAGGAAATCCACGATGAAGACGCGGCGGGGGGGCTTCAGTCCCTGGCGCACCTGGGTGAAGAAGGCCTGGCGGTCGTTGATGGTGAGGTAGGGCCGGGTGCACAGCACCATGTCCGCTTCGTTGGCGAGCAGGCCGGGGGTGCCGGCCGGGGTCACCCGCAGCAGCAGGCGGTCGTCGCCGATGCCCCGGGCCTTCTTCTCCTGTTCGAGCGCCGCGATGCTCTTCGGGTCATCGTCGATGGCGATCACCCGTGCACCGGCATCGATGAGCTTCCAGGTGTAATAGCCGTCGCCTGCGAACAGGTCGGCCACCACCTTGCCTTGCACGCCGCCCATGATCGTGAACAGCGTGTCGGTATTGTGCCAGTCGTCGGCCGCGGTGTTCGTGGGAGCGGCCGGCTGGCCGGACGTGCCCGTGGCGGGCGTCGGGGGGGCTTGCTGGACGTTCTCCCCGCAGCCGATGGTGAGGAGCAGGGCGAACAGCGGGGCCGTGGTGGTCAGGCGCATGGGATCGGGTTGGAAGGTCGCTAAAGTAAGGGAGTACGCCGGCCCCTGCGGCCAATCCCGGTACTGCTATTTTCCATGGAGAATAATTCCGGCGTAGATTCGCACCCGCATATGGCACGGATCGAGGACGAACTGGTGATGCAGTTCAAGAGCGAGCAGCAGAAGGCGCTGCTGAACATCGTGTTCACCGCCAACTGGATCAAGCACAAGGACGCGCTGCGCCTGGCGCCGTACGGCCTGAGCGCGCAGCAATACAACATCCTGCGCATCCTGCGGGGGGCGAAGGGGAAGAAGATGTGCATGCACGAGGTGCTGGACCGCATGCTGGACCGGGCGCCGAACGCCACGCGCCTGGCCGACAAGCTCATCGCCAAGGAGCTGGTGGTGCGCGAGCGGTGCGATGAGGACCGTCGGGTGGTGTACATCAGCATCAGCGAGAAAGGGCTGGAGCTGCTGGCCGCCATCGACAAGGGGGGGAACCAGGTGCTCGCCGAGCTGGCCAAGCGCCTCACGGATGCGGAGGCGGCCGCGATCAACCAGGGCCTGGACAAGATGCGCGAATGAGCATGGACACCGCGGGGGCACCGTTCCGATTGGGTGAGGACCGTCGCACCGACGTCCCCGTGCATGCCGCCATCGCGGGCCGCTACAGCACGCGTGCCTTCGCCGAGCGGCCGGTGGCACCCGAGCACCTGGACCTCCTGCTGGAGGCGGCCCGCTGGGCGCCCAGCGCCTTCAACGAGCAGCCCTGGCGGTTCATCCAGGCGGTCCAGGGCACCCCGGGGCACCAGGCCCTGGCCGAAGCGCTGCACACCTCCAACCGGGTGTGGGCCTCGCATGCGCCGGTGCTGCTGCTGGCGCTGGCGCGCACCCGCCTGGCGCGCAACGGGGAGGTGAACAACTACGCGCGTTACGACCTCGGCCAGGCCGTGGGCCTGATGACGGTGCAGGCCACCCTGCTCGGCATCGGCATGCACCAGATGGCCGGCTTCGATCCCCAGCCGGTGCGCGACGGGTTCGCCCTGGGCGAGGAACTGGACCCCGTGGTGATCATCGCGCTCGGCTATCCGGGCGAGGGGCCCTACCTCTCCGAGCACCTGCGCGCCCGCGAGCACAACCGCACCACGCGGATCCCGCGCTCGGAGATCGTCCGTTGATCGGGGCGCACGGCCGACGACGGCCGGTGCACTACTTCGCGTCCTGCTGGATCGCCTGTTCCCAGAGGGGCTTGCCGTCGACGTCGTGCACGGTGATGGTGAGCGTGCGGTGGCCTTTGGGGCCGCTGAACCGCAGCAGCGCGAAGTTGCGCTGGGCCACCTGCGTGCCCGGGATGCCCAGTCCGTTGGTCTCCTTCGGCGTATAGGCCGTGGACGTGAACGGCGAAACGGTGAGGTCGTACAGGGGCTTCCCATTGGGGAGGTCGAGCTTCGCGAGCTCGGTGAAGTGGCGGTCGCCCGTGAGGAAGACCACGCCGCTGATGCCTTCCCGCGCGATGCGGTCGATGATGCGCTGGCGCTCGGCAGGGTAGGTGGCGTAGGTCTCGTACACCTTCGCGGTATTGAGGAACTGGCCGCCCAGGGCCACCAGCTTGAAGGAGGCGTCGCTGTATTTCAGGGCGCGCACCAGCCAGTCGATCTGGGCCTTGCCCAGCATGGTGGCGCTGTCCGTCACCACGTCGGGCGGCACGCGGAACGTGCGGTCGTCGAGGAGGAAGACGTCCACGTCGGCGTAGGAGAACGACGTGGTGATGCCGCCCACGCCGGGCGCCCCGCTCGCCGGGTTGGGCCAGAACAGGTCGAAGGCCCGGCGCGCCATGTCCGCATTGATGAAGCTGCCATCCCCGTCGTTCGGGCCGAAGTCATGGTCGTCCCAGGTGGCGTAATGGTGCGTGCCGCGGAGCAGGCGTTGCAGCTCCGGCAGCGCGCGCGCCTGCGAGTACCGGTGGAGGAAGCCGCTCCAGCTGCCCCAGTCCGGCTCGCGCAGGTACACGTTGTCGCCCAGCCACACCATCAGGTCGGGATGCTGGTCCGCGATGCTGTTGAAGATGGCGTAGCCGCCGCCGTACGGAGTGCCCGGGCGGTCGTAGGCCGGCTCGTTGATGTAGGCGCAGCTGCCGGTGGCCAGGGTGAAGGCGGGCGGGTCGGTGCGGAACTTCCACAGCGGCTGGGTGTGCACCCGCAGCGGCTCCTCGAACGTGAGCGCGCCGCCGTCCAGCAGCACCCGGTAGGCATAGGTGGTGCCGGGCACCACCTGGTCCAGGATGAAGTCCATCGCGTAGGCCTTGTCCGGTTCGCCCTGCTGGGGCGGTGTGCGGAAGGTGCTGTCCGGCCGGTCCTCCTTCCAGTACTCCAACTGCGCCGTGCAGGGGCCATGGCATTGCAGCCACACGATGGTCTCCAGGCATTCGCTGTAGCCGGGCATGGGCCCGTTGATCGGTGACTGGGCCGCACCGGCCGCCGCCATCAGCAGCGCCGACCCGAGGAGGAGGTCCCTTCGCATCCCACGAAGATCGCACCGCGATATGAAGCCCAGGTGATCCGCCTAGCCGTTGGTGCGGAAGGGATCCACCACCCGGTAGAGGTAGCGGCCGTCCTCGAACACCCAGGTCACCAGCAGGGCCTGGCCGCCCTGTCCGACCTGGGCCAGCACGTACACCCGCCAGCCATCGGCGGAGCGGGCGGCGGTGGCGAAGCGCAGCGGGGCGATGGGCCCGGGCTCGCACAGGCGCGGGTCGAACAGGTCGGTGAAGGCGGCTTCCGGCACTTCGGTCACCAGGCCGTCGAGCACCAGCTCCACGCGGCTCAGGCGCGTATGGCTTTCGCCGGGCGACCAGCCGAGGACCGGGCTCCGTTCCAGCGTGAAGCCCTGGCGGACGTTCCCCTTCACCCAGGCCGGGTGCGCGAAGGGCTGGGCCTCGATGCGCACGCGGATGCCGTCGGCTGCGAACTCACTATAAAGGGCCGATCCGGAGCGCAGGGGGACTTCCTGCAGCGTGGACGCCTCCGCGGGCCGGAGCATCTCCGGGTAGGGGCCCAGGTGGCCGATCTCCAGGCGGACGACGGGGTCGTGCACCTCCTCCAGGGACAGCGAGGCCTGTTGGAGCGCGAAGAGGGGAAGGGCCGCAGGGAAGGCCAGGGCGGCGATGGCACGCTGGGCGGACAGGACGGGCATGGGGCGGAGCAATGCGGCTCCGGAAGAGGAACGCGGAAGCAGGGTGCCGCCGTATGCGGCTCAGTGCGTGGCCAGCTTCGCCACCATCTCCTGCGTGAGGCTGTTGGCGCGCGGGCCGAAGGCGTTCACCAGCACGCCCTTCACATCGTGCTTCAGGGAGCTGATGGCGTAGACGATGCTCTCATCGGCCGGGTCGGTGTCGCCCTCGAAGCGGTGGAACTCGTCGATCTGGAAGTCGTCGGGGTGCAGGCTGGTGTTCTTGCCGTTGCAGATCACGCAGGTGTCGGCCAGCGTGAGGTCGTCGGTATAGCCGCGCTTCTGCAGGTCGTTCACCGCGGCGGAAAGAGTGTCGTAGGTGCGGGGCATGGAACGAAGGTACCCTGCCGACCTCATTGCAGGAGCAAGCGCTCCTTGATGAAACGGAGCGAACGGTCCCGTTCCGAACCGTAGAAGATCCGCATGAGGACGAGCATGCAGACCACCATTGCGAGAGGAACAAGGAAGATCGGCTCGAAAGAGCCTCGGAGCAATGAAATGATGCCGAACAGTATCCACACGGCCAAGGGCGTCAGCCATATCGCAGTGAACCACTGGATGCCCCGATGCATACGGCAGGATACCGCCACCTCGGATCCGCCGCTTGCCGGCTGGATCCGCATTTCCAGGACCGGGAGGAAGGAGTTCCGGTAATCGATGTTCGGCCGTGTGCGGAAGTGGGTGTTCAGCCAGGCCGCCCCCGGTGCGACAGGCTCAAGCGCCTCGAAATGCCTTCCCGTACCGCTTTCCTTCTGCATCTGGGAGATGATCTCCTCGGCAGCGAGAGGGGAGCTGAACGAGTAACGATCGCAATGGAACGGCAGCATCACGAGCGGGCGGGAGCCCCGGCCTTCGCTGCTCACCATGGCTCAACTCACGCGCTTGTGCGCGTCGAGCATGTCCTTGATGCCGCCCACGCTGCTGAGAACGCCGGTGGCCTCATAGGGGATGTAGATCACCTTGTTGTCCTTGCCGGAGGTCATCTCCTGGAGGGTCTCCAGGTACTTCATGGCGATGAGGTAGTTGGTGGGGTCGCCGTTGCTGGCGCGGATGGCCTCGGTCACCTTGCGGATGGCTTCCGCTTCGCCCTCGGCGCGGCGGATGCGGGCCTGGGCATCGCCCTCGGCCTCAAGGATCTGCGCCTGCTTCTGGCCCTCGGCCTCGTTGATCTGCTTCTGTTGCACGCCCTCGGCCTGCAGGATGGCGGCGCGCTTGCTGCCCTCGGCGTCGATGATCTGGGCGCGGCGGTCGCGCTCGGCGCGCATCTGCTTCTCCATGGCCTCGCGGATGTCGCGCGGCGGGTTGATGTCCTGCAGTTCCACGCGGTTCACCTTCACGCCCCACTTGTGGCTGGCCTCGTCGAGGATCTGGCGCAGCTTGCCGTTGATGGTGTCGCGGCTGGTGAGGCATTCGTCCAGGTCCAGCTCGCCGATCACGTTCCGCAGCGTGGTCTGGGTGAGCTTCTCGATGGCCATCGGCAGGTTCTCGATCTCGTACATGGCCTTCACCGGGTCCATGACCTGGAAGTAGAGCAGCGCGTTGATCTCCGTCATCACGTTGTCCTTGGTGATCACGTTCTGCTTGGGGAAGTCGTACACGGTCTCGCGCAGGTCGATGCGCTCCTTCTTCAGGAACTGCACGTACTTGTTGCCGTCGGGCAGCTCGCGGGAGAAGCGGAAGATGATCTCGCGCGGCTTGTCGAACACGGGGATGATGATGTTGAAGCCGGCGGTGAGGGTGGCGCGGTACTTCCCGAAGCGCTCGATCACCATGGCTTCGCTCTGCTGGATGATGCGCACGCCCTTCGCGATCAGGAAGACCACGAAGACGGCGAGGAGGATGAGGATGATGGTGGCGGCGCTCATGGCAGGTTGAGGGGTTTTACGATCAGGGTATTGCTGTCCACGCGGACGACCTCGACCATGTCGCCGATGCGCAGGGGCGAGTCGGAGACGCATTCGGCGCGCCAGTCGTCACCGGCCACCGAGACGCGGCCCAGGCGGAGGCCCGGCTCGAAGTCCTGGCTCACGCGGCCGCGCTGGCCCACGAGGGCGTCCATGTTGGTCTTCAGGTCGTCGCGCTTCCAGAAGCGCTTCATCAGGAGGGGGCGCACCGTGAAGAAGGCGACGAGGGACAGGGCGGAGAAGGCGAGGAGCTGGCCGGCGGGACCGAGGCCGAGGCCGGCGGCGATGCTGCCGGCGATGCAGCCGATGCCCAGACAGAAGAGGAAGAAGCCGGGCACGAAGATCTCGGCGATCAAGAGGAGCAGGGCCAGGCCCGCCCACCAGTGCCAATGGAAGAAGTCCATGGATGCGTGGTTCGTGGGGGTGAAAGTAGGGTGCTGCGCGAACGTGGGGCCGGGGATCCGGATGAACGGCGGTGTGGGGGACCCTGCGGTCGGGAGGAAGGCTCGACGATGGGGCCGAACGATCCGCCGCCCACACCGTCCGCGCGGCGTCCGGCCTATTTTCGCCGCGCATGGCCGGAAAGATCGCGCAGCTGCTCCGCTCGCCGGAAGGGCGGGACAGCCTGCTGACCTACCTCACCGAGGGCCTGTCCATGATCGGGATGGTGCTGGCCTACCGCCTTGCTGCGCAGGTGGGCAAGCAGGAGCTGGACCTGTACGTGATCGTCCGCCGCACGGTGGCCTTCGTGTTCCCCATCGTGCTGATGGGCGCCATGGTGGGCCTTACGCGCTTCGTGGCGATGAGCGGTTCCGCGCCGATGCAGCGCCGCTACCTGCGGGGCGCTTTCACCTGGATCATCCCCCTGGGCGGATTGGTGTGGGGCATCAGCGCCGTGTTCGCCAAGCCGCTGTCGTGGGTGGTCTTCGGCGAAGGCTCCGATCCGCGCCTGATGCCGCCGCTGGGCCTGATGACCCTGGGCATCAGCCTGCACGGGGTGGCCTATGGCTACCTGCGTGGGCGCCGCGCCATGGTGCAGGCCAATGCCATCCAGCTCACCGTGCTGGCCCTTGCGCCCTGCGTTTCGTTCCTGGTCTTCGACGCATTGACCGACGTGCTGTGGGCCACGGGCTGGGCGTGGACCCTGTCGGCCCTGCTCGCCGTGGCCCCCTCGCTGCTGGCCCGCGATGGCGGACCGGTATCGCGCGAGCGGAGCGAGCTGTTGCGTTACGGGCTGCCGCGCGTGCCGGGCGACATCGCCCTGGGCGCCCTGCTCACCATCCCCGGGTACGTGGCCCTGCGCACCCACGGGCTCGACATCAGCGGGGAAGTGGGCTTCGGCGCCACGCTGCTGAACCTGGCCGCCGCGGTGTTCTCGCCCGTGGCCCTGCTGCTGCTGCCGGCCGCGGCCGGGCAGTTGGCGGCGGGCGACCATGCGGGCCTGCTGCAACGCATCCGCCGCATGACCTGGATCATCCTCGCGGCCTCCATCGCGCTGACGCTCGGCTTCGAACTGCTCGCCGGGCCGCTGCTGACCATCTACCTGGGGCCCACCGGTGAAGCCTACGTGCCGATGAGCCGCCTCATCTTCCTCGGTGCGCTGCCGTTCGCCTTCTTCAACGGCATGCGCAGCGTGCTCGACGCCTATTACCACACACCGCGCAACGGCGTGAACCTGGTGGTGTCGTTCCTGATCCTGCTGGTCGGGAGCGCGGTCCACCTCCTGGTGCCCACGCCGTGGTACACCATGGGCATCGTGCTGGTGGTGGCCCTCACGTACCTGGGCTGGGCCACCTGGCGCGATGTGCGCTACGTGCTCAG
>JAFDZF010000073.1 GCA_018267055.1 Bacteroidota bacterium | reverse complement strand
TATCCGACGAAGGGGTAGCGCATGCCGATGCAACAGGGCGGTCTTGGGCCCGGCCGAGCAGGCTGATGGTCCACAGGAAGAGAAGGAGGCATGTGCGTGCGAACACAGGGAGGTCCATGGGTGGCTATCGGTGGGCCGCAAACCACGGCTGTTCAGGCTTGGGGGGCAATACCGGGAAACCGGTATTCCTTTCGCATAGCGCTGTCCGTGTTCCCATTTATCCCTAATGAAGTGTATATATATAGTGCTTTTTGTTCCATTTTATTCCGCCAATACATTATGTTCGATCCACTACATACCACCGACATGGATCAGATCGCTTCCCTTCGTACATCGCTGATCACGCTCCCCTTGCTACTGGCGGGTTCCGCTCAGGCGGCCCCCTCGCCATCACCCTTACGGCCAGCAACTACCATGCCTACAACCTCAGTTGCAACGGCGCTCAGGACGGCTGGATCGACCTGACCATCACGGGCGGGGTCGCCCCGTTCCAGATCGACTGGAGCAACAAGGCGACCACGGAGGACATCAGCGGCCTGGCCGCCGGCTACTACCACGTGACCGTGGCAGCGGCGAACGGGGAGCGGGTGGAGGAGGAGATCACGCTCACCCAGCCGCTGGCGCTGACCGGCGAGATCACGAAGTCCCAATACCCGAACGGCTACAACATCAGTTGCTTCGAGTGCTTCAACGGCACGCTGCAGATCACCGCGTCCGGCGGTACGACACCCTACGCCTACGCCTGGTATGATGGGCCTACGACCGCCTATCGCTCCCACCTCGGTCCCATGGAATACAAGGTGGTGGTGACCGATGCGAACGGCTGCACGAAGAACCAGCTGACGACGCTGGTCCAGCCGGAGCGGAACGATTGGACGATGACCGGGAACGCGGGGACGAGCCCCGCGACGCAGTATTTCGGCACGTCGGACGACCAGGATCTCGTGTTCAAGACGAACGCCACCGAGCGCATGCGCCTATTGAACGACGGGACCATCAAATTGCCAGGGATCGGCGAGGGCATCTTGAAGGCAGGACCAGGAGGAGCGCTTTCCGTTCAACCCTTCACCGAATCGCCCACCCCGAACACCGTGGCTCCGTTCTGGAAGACCAACGGGAACTACCTGAACACCGCGGTGCCGAACACGGCCTTCCTGGGTTCATTGGATGCCACAGGGCTCGTCATCCGCACCAACAATGTGCAACGCATGTCAGTCACCGCTACCGGGGATCTCTGCATCGGTGACGGCACTGCTTCCCCGACCCTCATCGTCAAGCAGGATGGCCATATCGGGCTTGGTACCACTTCGGCTTTGAACGCCCAGATGAACCTGAAGCGTGACCAGGGTGACTATATCCAGTTCCGGCGCACGGCCGACAATGGTTATTGGTCGCTCCACAACGGCAATTCCGAGCAGGACCATCTGGCCTTCCATTATTTCCCTGCTTCCGGCCCTGCGCTCATGAACCGCTTGGTGCTGTGGAACGATGGGAAGGTGAGCATCGGGGACGTCAGCACGGCGACGCCCGGAGCCTATCTCCTCTATGTGGAAAAGGGCATCCTCACGGAGCGCGTGAAGACCGCTGTGAAGTCGAGCGCGGAATGGAGCGACCATGTGTTCCAGCCCAACTATCGCCTGATGCCGCTCGACGAAGTGGCCGCATTCATCCAGGAGCATGGTCATCTTCCGAGCGTGCCATCGGCGGACCGCATGGTCGAAGAAGGGGACGATATGCTGCGCACGGATGCGCTTCTCCTGGCGAAGATCGAGGAGCTGACCCTTTACATGCTCCAGCTGAAGGACCGAGTGGCCGCGCTGGAACGGGAGAACGCGGCGTTGAAGCATACCCCCAGCTCTAAGTAGCGATGAGCACATATCGCAGTGCACTATTGGCGCTGGTGTGCATTGTCGGCAACACCCTAAGCGCCCAGATCCCGGACATCTACGAGACCGACGCGGCCGGAGCGGCCAGTTACCTCGTGGGTGAGAATGTGACCATTCTGCATCCCTCGTTCAGCGGCGATGGGCGGCAACTTGGCATGTTCTCCGACGGGACGTCCAAGCTCAACATGGATCGGGGCATCCTCCTGGCCACCGGCCATGCTTCCTATGCCGGCATCGACTTTACGGGCACGGAATTCCCGCCCAGCTGGGGCACGTCGGATGCGGGCCCGAACCGTCCGGTGGACAACCCGATGAACAGCGAAATAGACCTGGACGTCTTGAACGGCACGGGAAGTGTCTTCTCGGCCGCTGTGCTCGAGTTCGATCTCATCACCACAGGCACCTCTTTCGAGCTGCAGATCATATACGCCTCCGAGGAGTATCCGGAGGAGAACTGCGGCCCTTGGAACGACGTGTTCGGCGTATTCCTCAGCGGGCCCGGCATTACAGGTCCATTCAACAACAACGCCATCAACATTGCGACCAACCCCACTACCGGCTACCCCATTTCGATGAACTCGATCAACAATGGGCAGAACGGCTGGTTCTCGGAGTGCGATCCCGCTACCTGTGCGGCGGCGGACCCGAACTGGCAATCCAATACCAGCTACTACCGCGACAACTTCTTCAACAATCCCGTCGGCAACCCGCTCAACGAAGGCAATGCCCAGCTGGTCTATGACGGCCTCACTACTGTGATCCCCATCGGCCATGCCGTACAGTGCAATCAGACCTATCACCTCAAGATCGCCATCTGCTCCACCGGCGACGGCAACAAGGACTCCGCCCTCTTCCTGAAGAAAGGCACGCTTACTTCCGCTTACTCCTTAGGGCCATTGACCGCAACGGCTGGACCGTTATGCGAGGGCGGTGATCTCGGGCTATCCGTCGTCGGCGGTCCCGGTTGGTCATATGACTGGAGCGACGGCCAGACCGGTGTCGGACTTACGGAGATCGCTACACCCGCCACGGTCGGCACCACGTCCTACTCCGTTACGGCCACTTATCTGCCTGGCTGTTCGCTGACGACCGAGGTGGATGGCATCGTGGTGCATCCCGAGAACAACCAGCCGCCTACTTGCCAGGACGGACAGTACGTCGTTCAAGCTGGTGAACCGTTGAATTTTCAAATACCCACGAATGATGCACAGAATGAAGATGTGACCATCATTCGCTCAGGAGGGAATGCCGGAGGCAGCTTTAGTGTGCTTGACCTAAGCGCACCTCATGAAACAGGTGTATTCACTTGGACACCAGGATTGTCAGACATCGGTCAGTATACCATGGAGGCAACGGCTACGGATAATAATGCTTGTTCCTGGTTGGAGAGTACTTGCCTCTTCAATATCAAAGTGGTTTGTGCATTTTGTCCGATTTGCGTTTACTATGAGAACCGTTCTCCATCCGGCCTTCCCCTGCCACCCCTCACCGAGGCGGGGCAATGCATCACAGCTGGCAGAAGCGTGGATGCTAGCCAGACGGACGGACCGGTAACCGTCGGGGATGCTGAAGTGGTCTTCCGAGCACCGGTCATCGATCTTCAGGCGGGCTTCAATGCTGGCCCGAACTTCCTTGCGGAAGCCGACCCGAACACATGCATTTCCGACTGCCAGGACTGCTGCGCGGATTGGCCGGGACTTTCGGTCGATACCTACGACCCGGACGAAGACGGGGTGTATGAGCTGGTGAACGTGTTCTCACCCGATGGCAATGGGGTGAACGACTACTGGGGCGTGTACGACTATGCCCACCCCTGGTGCGCCTATGGAGCCCAGGCCTTCGAGCTCACCATCAAGAACCAGTGGGGCACCACGGTCTGGTACCTGAACGAGGTCGGTGAAAGCTGCTGCCCCTTCGAGTCCCGTGCGCCCAATCACCAGATCCCCCATTCCAGCATCTATTGGGATGGCACCATCAATACCGGCTTCACCAACTGCTATGGATGCAATGCCGATGAGAGCACCTACTTCTATGTGCTTCACATCTGGGGCTGTGGTGGCAGCGTGGACTACGCCGGTAGCATCAGCCTCTTCCGTGCAAGCGGCTTCCAGGTCGACCCGACGGCCGATCCCGCGACCGCTGTCGCGCAGACTAGAGAAGGCCTGGTGAGCCCTGGCGAGGAGCAGGTTGCCGCAGTTTTGGATGTAGAGGATGCTTCCGCTCCCTTCACCATCTTTCCCAATCCAGCCCATGATCGTATTGAAGTACGGTCCCCTTGGGCTTTGCGACGGATCACCCTCCTTGATCCCACTGGCCGGGTGCTCCTTCGTCAGGCGGTCCTAGGAGCGGGAGCAACAACATTGGATGTCGGCACTCTGGCTTCCGGGAACTATCTCCTGGCTGCTCAGGGGGTTGACGGGGCCATTGTTCAACGTAAGTTCGTAAAGCAATGAAGAGCAGTAATGTGTCATTCGCCTGTGTTGCTATTAGCCTTGCTTTGGCATTTGCATTTGGCTGTAGGTCAGATAAGGATGAGCCATCGGCTCCTTCCATTCCAGTAGATGGCCGGAACAAGTTCGTCGGGCATTATAAAGTATATGATACGATGGGTGTCTATCTCTATGAGATGGAGATCTCGAAGATGACCAACGAAGGCAATGATTCACTGTTCGTTCAAAACTGGGGGGATAAATTCAATTTCTATGTGCGCCATGAGAATGGGGATCAGACCAACGGCTTGAACATAACCCCGCCATTCCCAAGCTATGATCATGATGGCTTACGATGGTCATTCTCGCGCGAGCCCGATGCGGTGTTCGGTACCAATCAATTAGTGCGAGACACGTTGAGAATGAGCTATGAACTGAACAACATCGCTTTTTACGTCGAAGACGGAGTCTCGTACTTCGATCAGGTGTATAAAGAATATGGCGTGAAGCAATGAAGCGCCCATATGCTATCATGGTCTGGTCTATCCTCGGCTCTGTGGTGGTCGAGGGCTGAATTCCTGATCAATGAGCGGAAGAGACCGCAGGAGGCCCACTGCTGTATTCAAGACCGGATCATGACCATCTTGTCCCTCCGAGTTCACGCATTGCTGGCGGGACTCTTTCTTTCAAGCCTTTTCGCTCAGAAGCTTGGTGGGGCCGAGCGGGCCAGGCATGATGCGTTTCATCCTTTCGAACCATTCTTATGATATGATAGCCTGGCGTGCCCCTTGGGCGCTTGTTCGCATGGAACGGCGTAACTCCAAATTCCTCGTCCCCGACCCGGAAGACCTGAACGGGGTGGTCAGGAACGTCCTGGCAACGTTGCTCTTCGTTCTTCTTCCCTGGAGCGGTCACGGCCAAAGCACCAGCACATCCGGTCTGATGGTGTATGGCCGGCTGACCGATGCACGCGCGGAGGCCATGGGCGGTGCGAACGCCGCCCTGTCGGGGGACACGCGGACGCTGTTGCAAAGCCCGGCCTCGCTGATCGACATGGATGGGATCGAGGTTTATTACCGGAACGCCACGCCTTACTATCGTTTCGAGACGTCCCTCTTCCAGCATGCGGCCCTGGCGTATCGCATCAGTGAGCGGTTCGCCATCGGCCTTCGTTACGACAATGACCTGCTGAACAGTGATGCGCTTGCCTACTTCGCGACGCTGAATTTCGGCGATATGGTTGACCCCCACAGGGGCTTCCTCTATCCCAGTGGCCCGTCCCCCGGCGCTCACATGGAGACCCTGGCCGGTACGTTGGCCTTCAAGGTGAAGGGTGGGCTCTCCGTGGGAGCAAGCGTGGAGAACATCGTCCTGTCCCCGGCATATGGCCCCTTGGTATATGGTTCGCTGGGCATACGGCAGGTGCTCAAGCTGAAAGGCCCGTCCGACCACCGGCGGACAGTGCGCTTATCCGCCAGCTGCCAGGACCTGACCGCTGCGCACAACGAATGGTCCTTCAGCTATGGCTCATATGTGTTCACCTACAGGCAGGACCTGCCTGTGATCGCACGTCTCGCTGCATCGTACGAGGCCGAACTGCGCTACCACTGGTTGGTGGATACGCTGCCTTCCCTGCGGTTCACCGCCCATATACAGTATGACGATGATCTCACCTCCCGCTACAGCGGTGCCGTTCGCTTGGGAGGCGAATTGCAAGTGCTGGGCCTGCTGGCGCTGCGCTGTGGCTGGTATACGCTGCGGGTGGATGACTTCGGCCGCCCGGACACGTACCATGATCGCCTTGCCCAGTTCACCTATGGGGCCGGCGTGAACATGCCACTGGACGTGCTCACGAAGGGGCGGTGGCCGCTGTCGGTATCCATCGACTATACCTCGCTCCCGCAAGTGAGCTTTACCACCGATGAGCGATCCGGGCCTGCAGGAAGGCCATGGCCCCGCTTCCAGAGCTATGGCATCCGCCTGAACTATGGCTTGGGGCGGTCGTGCAAGCCCAAGCCGGTGCAGGCAGCCGATGGATCCTGAGCGCCGCTTCCGTCCGGTACGGATAGCAAGGGGCCCACACCATGGCCGCATCGGCCCCTGCGCGCAACGGATCGTGATGGTCCATGATGTTCGAGCCGAGGGAGATCGCGTATGCGTGGTGGCCGTCGCCGTAAGACCGCCGCCTCCTGTTCGCATGCTCACGCACGACCTATCATAAGGATCCATGCCTGTCGATCGACAGGAGGGACATGTGTTGAAGCATAGGTCCTGTGGATGTATGCCACCGGCCTCTCGTGCAGAACAAGAGCCCTCTGTGCGAACGGCCCGGCCCGGAATGCAACAACGATCGGGAAACGTATTCGAACAAGCCCCCTTCCGCATAAGCGATGACCGGGAAGTTCGATAAGAGGCGACCTCTGCTTTACATCCCGCATGCGATGTTCTTGGACAAGGACCTGAAAAGTGGAACAGGACCGATGCTTCCGTCCGCGCCTGCTACGAACGTTCGTAGCAGGTACGAGCGTTCGTAGTACCGGTAGGGGAACCGCGCCATGCGCCTTTTCGATTCGGTGGCCTGTGGGGAACGTCCCCCACGCTAACCGGAAGGGACCACGTTACGGCCCACGCACAATGGAACGTCGAGTAACCGTGAAATTGGGCCTTGTCGCCCTCAGCGCAACGGCCCTGCTGGAAAGGGGCCGCAACCACGTGACGATGCTCACGGGCAACACCAGCTTCCCCACGCCCACGCCTCCGCTGGCGGACATCACCGCGGCGTGCGATGATCTGGAGGCCTCCATCACGGAGGTGCTCTTCCATGGCGGGCGGGTGGCCCATGAGCAGAAGCGCACCCGCGAGCGGGCCCTCTATGGCCTGATCAAGGAGCTGTGCGGCTACGTGCAGGCCAACTGCGAGAACGACCGGGACAAGGTGCTGAGCGCGGGCTTCGAGTTCCGCGCCGACAACCGGCCGGTGGAGAAGCTGGAGATGCCGCAGGACCTGCGTGCCCAGCTGACCGACTTCAGCGGCCAGGTGCCCCTGCGGTGGAAGAAGGTGCGCAACGCAGTGAACTACCAGGTGTTCAGCAGCACCGATCCGGCCGAGCCGAAGTCCTGGGAACTGGTGGCCTTCACCAGCCGCACGGCCTACACGGTGGAGGCCCTGCAAAGCGCCACCTTCTATTGGTTCCGGGTGCAGGCCCTGGGCCGCAAAGGGCTGCAAAGCCCGGTGAGCGACCCGGTGCGCGCCCTGGCCGCGTGATGCGGTTTCCCCTCCCCTGGAACGGCCCCCGTGATGAGCGGGGGCCGTTCATTTTCCCCCCTTCCTTCTCCGGTCCATGCCTGTCAAGTGATCGTTACCTTGTCATGCTCCTGCGGTCCGCTGCTCCTGGTCGCACCCCATGCACGATCCGGAGCATGTTCCCCGCCGAGCGCCGCAAAGAGATCGAACGCGTCCTGCGTGATACGCTGGAGGAGTGGCTGCCCCAACTGGCCCACTGCGTGGCCTCGGCCACCCTGCGGTCGCCGGCGCCGCCGCCCGCTCCCGACGCGCCCTCCTTCACCGCCCGTCAATCGGAGTTCATCCGCCTGGCCTGCCACCCGGCGCACTATACGCGGCAACAGATCGCGGAGCGCATGGGCATTACGCCGCACGCCGTGGACAAGCACTGCCGCGCGGTGTACCGCAAACTGGCGGTGCAGGGCCGGCCGGCCCTGCTGCATGCCGCCTGGCGGCTGAAGCTGTTGGCCGTATAGCCGGCGTGCCAGGCCGCTCCTTCACCCCAGCGCCTCCAGCGCGCGCAGGCATTTCTTCAGGTCGATGCCCTTGCCGGCCACGCCCTTGAACAGGTCGCCCACCTTGTCCACGCGGGCGGGCACGGTGCGCAGGGTGAAGCGCGTGCGGTCGAGCCCGGGCACCACTTCCTTCCAGGCGAGCGGGGTGGACACGGTGGCCTCGGCCATGGGGCGCACGCTGTAGGCGCAGGCGAGCGTCTGTCCCTGGCGGTTCTGCAAGTGGTCCACATAGAGGCGGCCCTGGCGCCGGTCGATGGGGCGCTCCACGGTGGTGGTGCGCGGCAGCAGGGCGGCCACGCGGTGGGCCAGCTGCTCGGCGAAGGGGGCGAGCTCGGTATAGGTGTAACGTGCGCGGGTGGGGATGTACACGTGCAGGCCGGTGGCGCCGGAGGTCTTGCACCAGCCGGCGGCCCCGATCTCGTCCAGCACCACCTTGGTGGCCAGGGCGGCCTCCACCACGTGGTCGAAGCGCGAGCGCTCGCCGGGGTCGAGGTCGATGACCAGGTGGTCGGGCCGGTCGAGGTGGCCGAGGCGCGAGGTCCAGGGGTTGAGCTCGATGCAGCCGAGGTTGGCCAGGTAGAGCAGCGTCGCGCGGTCGTTGCATACGATGTAGTCGATGGTCTTGCCGCGGCTCTTGGAGGGCACCGGCTCGGTGCGCACCCAGGCGGGCGTATCCTCGCCGGCGTCCTTCTGGTAGAACCCGGGATCGGTGATGCCGCCGGGGTTGCGCTTGAGCGATTGGGGCCGGTCCTTCAGGTAGGGCAGGATCCAGCGGTGCATGCGGTCGTAGTAGGCCACGAGGTCGCCCTTGGTCAGGCCCGTGTCGGGCCAGTAGACCTTGCGCTGGTTGGTGAGCTTCACCTCCTGGCCGCCGATGCGCAGCACGCGGTCGTTGGGGGCTTCTTCTTCTTTTTCCGGTGCGCGCTTCCGGCGCGCGGCGGTGCTGGCAGGAGGCATGGTCGTGGGGGCTTCGGGGTGCACATCGGTGGGGGCCTTGTCCACGCGCAGGCCCTGGAACACGGGCTGGCGCATGTGGCCGTCGGAGGTCCATTCGGCGAAGCGCACATTGCCCACCAGCCTGGGCTCCACCCACACCGGCGGGCTGTTGGGGCGTATGCGCTCCACGAAGGGGCTGGTGGCCCGCCGGAGCGGGCGCATGGCCGCTGCGAGCGTGCGCAGCGTGGCGTTGCTGAAGCCGGTGCCGGTATGGCCCACGTAGTGCAGCCGGCCGCCCTTGTACACGCCGAGCAGCAGGGCGCCGAAATGCTTGCGGCTGTTGCGCGGGGCGGTGTAGCCGCCGATGACCACCTCCTGCCCGGCATGGTGCTTCACCTTGACCCAGTCGGCGCTGCGGGTGCCGCGGCGGTAGGGGCTGGCCGCGCGCTTGGCCAGCATGCCCTCCATGCCGCGCCTGCCCAGCAGGGCGAAGAAGGCTTTGCCGTCGCGCGCCACATGGTCGCTGTAGCGGAGGTGCGGGCCGTCCTTCAGCACCTGGCGGAGCCGGCGCTTGCGCTCGATGAGCGGGAGGTGGTCGAGCGGCTCGCCATCGAGCGTAAGCAGGTCGAATACGTAGTAGACCACGGGCGTATCGGGCTTGTCGGGCACGTTCTGCAGCAGCTGGAAGCTGGGCACGCCGTGCGGGTCCAGGGCCACGATCTCGCCGTCGAGCACCAGCGACCGGCGGATGCGGTGGAGCGCTTCCACCACGTCGGGATAGGCGTGCTCGAACGAAAGGCCGTTGCGCGAATACAGGCGCACGGCGTCGGGCCCGGTCTCGGCGATAGCGCGGTAGCCGTCCCACTTGATCTCGAAGATCCAGTCGTCGCCGTCGAACGGCTCGGGACGCTGCCGGGCGAGCATGGGCCGGATGACATGGCGGAGCTTGGCGGCCTTTCCCAGGCTGCGCACGCCCAGCGGAGGCAGGCGCTGCGGCGCGGGCCGCGCCCCGGCGGTGGCCGACCGCGCCGCGCGGGGCGCGGCCTTCGGGGGATCCACGCGCTTCGGCCGGCCCTTGCCGCCGGCCGGCACGGGCTTTCCTGCGCGTCGCAGGGCGGTGTTGATGGCGCCCTTCGCCGGCGTGTGGGCCTCGCTGTCGTACGGCCCGTCCACGGCATGTACGTCGCGGTGCTTGATGAGCAGCCAGGCGTTGGACGAGCGCGGGTCCTTCATGCGCACCAGCGCGAAGCCGCCCTTCAGCTTGCGTCCCTTCAGCACCACCTTGAGGGACCCGTCCGCCAGGTCCTGGAGCGCCTGCCGCTCGGTGATGGGCCGGCCGGCCTCGTCCACGGGCGTGTAGGTGCCGCGGTCCCAGATCTCCACGATGCCCGCGCCGTAGTGGCCTTCGGGGATGACGCCGTGGAAGTCCTTGTAGGCGTAGGGATGGTCCTCCACCATCATGGCCAGGCGGCGGTCGCGCACGGAGAGGGAGGGGCCCTTGGGCACGGCCCAGCTCTTGAGCACGCCCGCCAGCTCCAGGCGGAAGTCGTAATGCAGGCGCGAGGCTTTGTGCCGCTGCACCACGAAGCGGAGCGCATCGCCGGTGGCGCGCTTGCGGCCCGGCGTGGGTCGGGCGCCCGAAGGCTCCGGCGTGCGGCGCAGGTCGCGCTTGGCGCGGTAGGCCTTCAGGCTCATGAGGCCTTGCGTTTGCGGCCGGTGAGGCTGGCCTTCAGCTGGGCCATGAGGTCGGCGGGGGCCTTGCGGTGCACCACCTTCAGCGGGGGCGCTGCGAGGCGCCTGCCCTTGGTGCGCGCCTTCGCCCTGATCACCTTCATCAGCGCGGCGGAGTAAGTGTCCTTGTAGCGGGCGATGTCGAACGCGCCGCTGCCCTGCCGGATGAGCGAGAGCGCGAGCTTCATCTCCGCGGGCGTCACCTTGCCCGATGACGGCACGTGCAGGTCGCCGGGATCGCGGACCTCCTCGGCGAAGCGCAGCTGGTTGAGCAGGAGCAGGGGGCCGTCCGGCTGCACCACGCCGATGTGCTCCTTGGTGCGCAGGACGAAGGTGGCCACGCCCACCCGGCCGCTCTTGCGCAGGGCCTCGCGCAGCAGGGCGTAGGCGCGGTCGCCGCCCTTCTCGGGCTCGAGGTAGTAGGGCCGCTCGTAGTACTTGCCCTCGATCTCGTCCTCGGGGATGAAGTCCTGCACGGCGATGACGTCGCTCTTCCCGGCCGCGGCGCGCCGCAGGTCGGCCTCGTCCAGCACCACGTAGCGGCCATCGAGCGCGTAGGCACGCACGATCTTCTCCCAGGGCACTTCGCGGCCGGTGTCCTCGTTCACGCGCTTGAAGCGGATGCGGGCGTGGTCCTTCGCATCGAGCAGGTCCAGGTCGAGCGTGCTCTCCTGCACCGCGCTGTACATCCGCACGGGGATGTTGACCAGGCCGAAGCCGATGGAGCCACGCCAGAGCGCTTTCATGGGGCGGGTTTTGCGGAAGATGACCAAAGCCTGCGCCGATCCGTTCCCCGCACCCGATGGGGCCTTCCCCGTGGCGGGCTGGTGCGGGAACGCCCCGGCCCTGGTGCGCCGATCCCCCGCTCAGGCCTCCAGGAGGCTCTCCAGCAGCTTGCGGTCCACGGGCTTCACCACGTGGTGGTCGAAGCCGGCCTCCAGCGCAAGCGCCACGTCGCGGGCCTGTCCCCAGCCGGTGATGGCCACCAGCTTGATGCCCCGGCCCCAGGGCTGCTGGCGCAGCCGGCGGGCGGCCTCATAGCCGTCCATCACCGGCAGCCCGATGTCCATCAGCACCACGTCGGGGCGGAAGGCCTCGGCCTCGGCCATGGCCTGCTGGCCGTTGTAGGCCACGCGCACGGTGTGCCCCAGCTTGGTCAGCAGCAGGCGCATGGTCATCACGATGTCCTCGTTGTCGTCCACCACCAGCACGCGCCGGGGCGTGGCGGTCCCGCTTCCCACCGGGGCGGTGGTGGATACGGGGATGTGGGGGGCGGTCATGGCGGAGGCACCGGTGGCCGTGGCGGGGAGGGGACGCCACGGAGGGATGCCCGTTGCGGTGAAGGTAGGTCGGAACCGCGCACGGATGGAAGGCGGTCCCGCATCCTTCACCTGCAGGAAATAGGAACGCCCGGCCGGGACCGGGCGTCTGCTATCGGACGTTCCGCTTATTCAGCACAGGGCCACGCAGGCGTCCGTGACGGTATACGCAGAAAGCATGCCGGATGGTATCCGTAGGCCTGTCGGGGCCGCCCTTCCCGAACACAGCGCCGAGGCCCGGCCGCTCAGGCCTTCCCCCGCCTGCGCTCCAGCTCGTGCAGGGCCGCCTCCTGTCCATGCACCACCAGGCGCGCGGCCTCGCTGATCGGGTACCAGGCCGCGCGGTCGATCTCGGCGAACCGCTGCTGCCGGCCGGAGCGGGGCGGCCACTCGATGGAGAAGGTGTTGCTGCGAAGCGCCGCCGGGTCGGCCTCGCCCTTCGCCGCCCACACATGCACGCGCTTGCCGCTGCGCTGCACGATGGGGGCCAGCGGGAGGAACGGCCCTTCCGGCGTGAAGCCCATCTCTTCAGTGAACTCGCGCAAGGCCGCGGCGAACGCGTCCTCACCGGGCCGGACCTCGCCCTTGGGGATGGTCCAGGCCCCTGCATGCTTGCGCGCCCAATACGGTCCGCCCATGTGGCCCAGCAGCACCTGCAGCCCTTCCAGTGCCTCCTTGTACAGGATGATGCCCGCGCTTTCCATGGTGTCCGTGGCGAACCCGGACGGATGCGCCGGCGTTCCCCCAAAGATGATCACGCGCTATGCCCCACTGCCCGCTGATGCGGCCATGCCCGCCATCGTGCGGGAGCTGCGCGCAGCCTTCGATGCGCGGCTGACGCAACTGTATGCGGAGGCGGTGCAGCGCATGGCGGAAGACCCCGTGAGCGCGAACGCGTCGGTGGTGCACGTGCCATTCACTTGGAACGGGCTCCACGTGGAGGCCATGTACCACAGCGGGAAGGACCTCTTCACCCAGCTGGTGGCGCGCCCGGCCGCCGCCGCGGACGATCCGCGGCCGCCTTATACCATCAGCCTCTTCCTCTAGCGGGGGCGGTCCGGTCCGGCCGGGAGGACCGACGGTGAATGCACATGATCGACCGGGGTGATTATATTATGATCCGCCGTATGACAAAATATACGTCAATGCCGATCCCGCTCGCATCCGCTCCCGACCTCACGCCCAGCCACCACCTGGCGGCGCGCATGGCCCGCTGGGCCTCCGGCCTGGACCATGACAACGACAGCCTGCTGTGGGCCCTGCTGCGCTTCGATGACCACGTGCGTGCGCCCGGGCAGCACGACCTGCGCCTGCTGCACGCCCATGCGCAGCGGATGCGCAACACGGTGGTGCCCGCCATGGCCTTGGCCCAGGTGCTGGAACTGGACCTCTTGCTGGAGCGGTCCACCTGGCGTGATGCTGAAGCGCGGATCCATCCCTTCGCCGGCACCTACCTGGCCCACCGCACCTTCGGCAACCGCCGCGGCCCCATCCCCTGGGTGCGCTACGCGCGGCCCGAGGCGCACCACCCGGAGCTCCATCGGTGATCGAATGGCTGCGTCGCCCGATCCGCGATCGCTCGACCGGCTGCTGCGGATGGCCCGCTTCCGGCCGCACGCCCCCGCGTTCTACCAGGGCGTGGAATACGAGGTGGTGCGCCGCTTCTTCCGCCGCAGCCGCAACGCCATCCTCTATGATCTGCGCGACTACCGCAACGGCCGCATCCTGGCGGACATCCCCGATGGGGAGCTGCGCACGCCGCTGGAGGAACGGGAAGCCGTGCGCCGCAAGCGCGAGCATCGCCCGCCGCCCGGCCCGGGCAGCTGATGGGCCTGGGCGATCGGATGCGTCAGCGTGCGCGCGACCGCGTGCGTGCGGCCTTGCGCGCGGCGCTGGACCGTTCGGCGGCGCCCTTGGTGCGTGCCGCCTTGCGGGCCGAGGCGGAACGGGCGGTGCTGCTGCGGCCAGCGGCGGTACGGTGGGCCTGGCGTCCCAAGGCCGCGGGCGATGCGGCCTCGGTGCCTTCCCGCCGGAGCGCGCGCGAGGCGGCGCGTGAGCGCGTGGAGGAAGGCGTCCGCTTCGTTCCATGCTTGGCGCGGGCGATGGTGCGGGCGGCGCTGCGGCGCGTGGCTTCGCTGGCCTTGCCCTTCGCGGGCGGGGGAAGGTCCACGCCGGCCTGGCGGGCCTTGGACAAGCCGATGGCGATGGCCTGCTTGGCCGATCGCGCGCCGTGCTTCCCTTCCCGGATGTGGTGCATCTCTTCGCGGACGAATTCGCCGGCCTGGGTGGAGGGCGACCGTCCCTGGCGCTTGTCGCGCATCGCGCGCTGACGGATTTTTTTCTCGGGCATGGCTCAGGGCATTTGAGGCCCATCGGTGTCCGATCCCATGCCGCGGTGCGGCTGGGTGGCGGCGTGAAGGGCGGGGTCGGGCATGGGGCGTTCGTATGGGAGGAAGTGCCGGAGCGGTCCGGTCGATCGCGGCGTCAAGCCGGGTGATGGACGTCGGCCCGGTCCACCAGGCGTTGCACGCCTTTCTCACGTGCGCAGTGCGCGCAGCAGTAGAGCGCGCCGTCGGCTTCCAGGCCGTGGCCCAGGATGCGGCAGCCGCAATGCGCGCAGGCGGGAGCGAGCTTCTGGATGGCGCATTCGAAGCTGTCGAAGACGTGCCGCACGCCGCCGAGGTGCACTTCGAAGGTCTTGTCGTACGGGTTCCCGCAGTTATCGCAGCGTTCCATGGTGAGGGGGATCAGGGCGGCCCGACGATCGGCGCCCCCGGGGATCCCGGGGGCGCCGCGGTCAAGGCCAAGCACGGAGAGGGGACTTGGTCTAGCGATCGGGAGGTTCGTTGCCCGTGTGGCTGGAGCGCGTGGCCCCGCCGCTGTCCTCGTCGTCCAGGTCGCCGGGATCGGCTTGGATCGGCCGGCCGGTGGTGCTGCCCGCATCGGGAGCGATGCCACCGGGAGGTATGTTGCCACGGCCTGGCGAGGTGGGGGTACCGTCCGGCCGCTGCTCGGTGCGTTCATCCGGTGTACCCTGGCGGGTGCCACCGGCGGGGGGCTGTTGCGGGCGTGTGGGCGACGGAGCGTTGGGGTCGCGTTCCGGCTCCGTGTTCTTATTGCCTGGGGTGTTCGGCGATCTCGTTGCCATGATCGAAAGGTGTTCGGGGTGCATGATCGGTCCGTGCGTGTCCAGGTACCGTTACCGGTCCTTCATATCGCGGTCCTTGTCGTCGCTGGTGGTCCGGCGATCGTCATCACGCGAGGTGCTGCTCCGCTTGCCTGGGGAGGAAGAGGAGGTGTTGCGGGTGCCCGTGGACTTTTGCGACTGTGCGCTGCTCCGCGAGCTTTTGTTGTCCTTGTCCTTATCCTTCGTTGCCATGTTGGGGATGTATTGGGTCCGTCACCGCATGGCCAAATGCCCTGCCGCGGAAGCGGACCACGCCCGGAGCCACGGATGACGGGGCCTGTGGCCGTGTGCTGCCGCGGGCGGGCCGGGGAGCGGGACGATCCCGCTACAGGTGCAGCGACCATCGGCGGGGCGGCATCGCCCCGATCCGGCCGGATGCAGGCACGTTCCGGTACCCTGTCCGCAGCCGGTGATGATCGGCATGGATCTGTGCGCCGGATACCGGACCATTCCTTCTCTCCCATGATCCTTCCGGACCGCCCCCTCATCATGCTCGTGGACGACGATACCGACCTGCTCCTGCTGCTGGAAGCCACCTTGCTGGCGGAAGGCTATGCCGTGGATGCGCGCACCGATGCGCCCGGCCGCGGCGACATCACTGCGGTGCAGCCCTCGCTGCTCTTCCTGGACGTGGGGCTGCTGGAGGAGAACGGGGCGGCGCTGTGCCGCGCCATCAAGGAGGATTTCGGCGCCACCTTGCCCGTGGTGCTCATGTCGGGCCATGCGGACGACCAGCTGCACCAGGAGGCCGCGCTCGCGCATGCGGATGCCTGCCTCACCAAGCCGTTCGGGCAGCAGGAGGTGCGGGTGCTGGCCGCGTACTATGCGCCCGTGCCCGCGGCTTGATCGCTTCCGGACAAGATCCCTTCGGTCCCGGTCTTTGGTATGGATGTGGAAGGGCGCATGGGAAAACATACCTCATGCTACGCTGGGTGCTCATCTTCCTCATCATCGCCTTGCTCGCAGGCCTCTTCGGGTTCACCGGCATCGCCGCGGATTCCGCCTACATCGCCCGCGTCATCTTCTACATCTTCCTCGTGCTGCTGGTGCTGTCGCTGCTTTTCGGGCGTGGCATCTGGAGGAGCGACAAATAGGGACATCATGCGTCAGTGGACGCCGCGGAGGCGAACGTGTTGGAGCGTGCTCACGACAGGAGGATG
>JAFDZF010000072.1 GCA_018267055.1 Bacteroidota bacterium | reverse complement strand
TGCTGCTGGCTATCCCAGCGGAGGCCCAGGCCGTACTTGAGGAATTCATTCACCCGCTGATCGAACTGGATGAAGGCGGAGAGTTCCTTCTCGCTGGTGTCTAAGGTGCCCGCTTGGAGGGCGGAGAGGCCATTAAGCCCGAAGAATTGCTGATAGGACGCCCAGTTGCCCAGGTCAAAGGTCGCCAGGGAGTTGAACCGGTAACCGCCGCGATAGAAGGAGGCGAAAGTCTCGGACACATCCGTGCGGTTGTAATCCACGCCGCCCTTGAGGGTGCTGGAATCCCCCACATAGGTGAGGGTGTCCTTCAGCTCATAGCGCTTGGTCTGGAACTGGCGTTCGAAGGGGTAGGCGCCGTAGTAGCCGACCGTGGCGGAACCGCTTCCCACCTGGATCTGGGGGATCGTGGAAGCCGCGACGCGGGGGAGCTCATCCTTCACGAAGTTGAAGGTGGCTTCGTTCAGCAGGTTGGAGGAGAGCGTCCAGTTCCACTGCACGATCCCCTGCATGGTATTCACATCGTCGCTGGCGGTGTTGGTGACGGAAGCCGTCTTGCTCGCGCCCACCGTGCCGCTGTACTTGGAGGCGTTCATGCGGAACTGGAGCGTCTGGGCCTCGTTGATGATCCAGTCCAGGCGGCCGAAGTAGACATCGGAATCGTTCTTGGTGTCGTAGTTTCCGCCCATGCTGGCGAGGACCGCCTCGTTGGCGGAAGCGCCCGGGCTCACATCCTGACCCCACACTTGCGTCCAAGGATTCGTCTTGCGCTGTCCATCGTAGACGACGAAGTAGAAGAGCTTGTCCTTGATGATGGGACCGCCCACTGAGAAGCCGAACTGGCTCTGGGAGTAATCGGCGATCACACTCTGCTTGTAGCTCCCATCCGCCTGGAGCACATAGGGCTCGTTGGCGATCATGCTCTGGGGGCGCGTGTAGTAGAAGACACTGCCACCGAAGTCGTTGGTCCCGCTCTTGGTGATGGCGTTGACGAAGCCGCCGCCCATTCGCCCGTATTCAGCCGAGGCGCCATCGGTGACCACCTGGTACTCCCGGATGGCCTCGATGCTGATGGTGAAGGGCGTAGAGCCCTCCGCCGCTCCTGTGACACCGCCGAAGAAGGGCTCGTCCACATCTCCACCGTCAATCTGCACGGCGGTGTTCACGCCGCGTTGGCCGGCGATGGCGAGGTTGCCTCGCTGGTTGTCCACCACCACCTGGGGCGCCGTGGTGGCGAGGCTGGTGAAGGAGCGGTTGAAGGAGGGCAGGTTCTGGAGGGCATCGGGGTTGATGATGGCGGCCTGGGTGGCGCGCTCGCTGTCCACGGCGGCGGCAGTGGCGACGACCTCGACGGTGGCGGCGGCTTCCGCGGCCAGCTTCACATTGAGCGGGGCGGCGTCGCCCAGGTTGAGGTTCACCTGGATATTGGAGGCGGTCTGGAACCCGCTCTTGGTGACCGTGACGGCATAGGGGCCCACCGGCAGGTTCACGGCGAGGTAGCGGCCGTTCTCGGCCGTCTGCACCACGCGGGTGAAGCCGGTCTCCGAGTTTCGGATGCTGACGGTGGCGAGGGCCACAGGCTGCCCGTTGGTGTCGCTGACGACGCCGGCGAGTTGCACATTCACGCCTTGGGCGGCGAGGGGAGCCGCGGCGACCAGAAGGGTGACCAGGGCTGAGCCCTTTAAATGCCTCATATTCATGGAAGGTTCCTCCGGGAATCAGATTGCAGAGCAGGACCTCATATACCAAGCCCAAAAGCAACCTACCCTGGGTCAGGGTGCAGGTCGTTCGCCCCTGTGAAGCCCTCGTAAGCCCTCATCCTGCTAGGCTTCCCTGGTCCGGGGATCCCTGATGAAGCCCACTCGCCTGTTCGTGCCCGTCCTGCTCCTCGGCCTTGCTTCGGCCCTTCCCGCGCGGTCCCAGGGGCTCATGCCCTTGAGCGAGGTGCGCGCCGGGATGAAGGGCTATGGCCGCACCGTATTCAAAGGCAGCAAGATCGAGCGCTTCGATTTCGAGGTGCTCGGTGTGCAGGAGAACGCCACGCCGGGCGGGGCCCGCATCCTTGTGAAGTGCACCGGCGGGCCGCTGGCCGAGACCGGCATCATCGCGGGCATGAGTGGAAGTCCCTGCTACATCGGCGACCGCCTGGTGGGCGCGCTGTCCACGGGGTTCGCCTTCGAGAAGGACGCCATCGGCGGCATCACGCCCATCCAGCAGATGCTGGATCAATTGAAGGATGTGCCCGAGCAGCCCGGCAAGGGCACGCCGCTCATCCTGCCCAAGCTGGGACCGCCCACCGTCATCAAGTCCGCGCTCCAAGGGAAGATGATTCCGCTCTCCACGATTCTGGGGACCGCGGATCCGGCGGAGCTTCCGCTCCCGGTGGCCGGTACACCCCTGGGGCCGGACACCAAAGCCTTGTGGCAAGGCCTTCCCGTGAAGTTCGTCGCCGCGCCCGCCCTCGCGCCCGATGCCAGCGTGGCGGCGAGCCCGCTGGAGCCCGGCGGCATGGTGGCGATCAACCTGGTGCAGGGCGACCTGAACCTCACCGTCGCCGGCACCATCACCTATGCCGCCGGGAAGAAGCTGCTGCTCTTCGGCCACCCGCTCTTCAACCTGGGCGCCGTGGATCTGCCGCTCTGGTCCGCCAATGTCGCCACGGTGGTGCCCAGCTACTCCACCTCCATGAAGCTCGCCACGCCCGTGAAGCAGGTGGGAGCGCTGCGGGAGGATCGGGCCAACGGCGTGGGCGCGGTGCTGGGCGCGGAGGCGCGGATGATCCCGCTCCGCATCGGGTTGAACCTGGGCGGCCGCCGGACC
>JAFDZF010000071.1 GCA_018267055.1 Bacteroidota bacterium | reverse complement strand
TCCCAGAGCACGGGCAAGTAGTAGATTCCGGCTGCGAGCTCCGTAAATCGGTAGGTCACATTCCCATCCCCGCAGCTGTCATTATCGAACGCTGTATGCAGGATCACCGAGTCCGCCGGGCAATCCGTGGACAGGATGCCAAGGGTGTGCCCCCACACCGGGGCTTGACCGCAATAGCTCACGGCCACATCGGCGCATGCGCTCGTGGTGAAAGCATGCCAGACCACCGCGTCACCCAGGAACGGCGAACCCGGTGCAAAATCGCCGGCCGCTGTTGCCCCGGTATTGTCACCTGTGAAAGTCAGTGTACCACCCATGACCAGCGCCTCCGGTGTCATCGAATCACAAGCATCGTTCACTGGTACCACTGGGCTACCACCACACGCTACCGCATTCACTTCAATAGTGTACGGACCTGCCGCGCTCTGGGATGGATCATGGAGCACGGGCAAGTAGTAGGTTCCGGCTGCGAGCTCCGTAAATCGGTAGGTCACATTCCCATCCCCGCAGCTGTCATTATCGAACGCTGTATGCAGAATCACCGAGTCCGCCGGACAATCCGTGGACAGGATGCCAAGGGTGTGCCCCCACACCGGGGCTTGGCCGCAATAGCTCACGACCACATCGGCGCATGCGCTCGTGGTGAAAGCGTGCCAGACCACCGCATCACCCAGGAACGGCGAACCCGGTGCGAAATCACCGGCTGCTGTTGCCCCAGTATTGTCACCCGTAAAGGTCAGCGCACCGTCCACGACCAACGCTTCCGGTGTCACCGAGGCGCAGTCGTCATTCACCGGTACCACCGGTCCTCCACTGCAGGCCCCGGCCGTGATGGTGAGCACATAGGGGCCGGCAGCGGTGACGTCGTTCGCCCACACCGGGTAGTAATAAGTGCCGGCCGGCAAGCTGTTGAAATAGACCGTTGGGTTGCCATCGGAACAATCGGTGGTGTTGTAGCTGTTGGCGACCACGAAGTTCAGGGCCGGGCAATCGAGGGTGAACACGTTCCAGTAGTCGCTGAAGATGGAAGGCGTGCCGCAATACTCCAGCCGCACGTCAGCGCACTCGGTGGTGGTGAAGGCGTGCCATACAGCGGGGGCATTGAAGCCCTCCAGCGGAGAGCCCGGTGCGTAATCGTCCGTTATGGTGGCACCCGTAGTGGTACCATTGAAGGTCAATGTTCCACCGATGGCCAGGGCCTCGGGCGTGACGCTCGAGCAGAAGTCGTTCACCGGTGCGCCGCCACCGGCCGCAGGGGCGGGTGCGGGCGCGCCGGCCGCGGGGAGAGCGGCGTGGCCGGACAGGTGCAGGGCATGCGGGGTATTGATCCCGCTTTGGGCTTGGGCCACAGCGCCGAACGAGGCGAGCAGCAAGCCACTGATGCATCGAAGTCTCATCATGATGGTCTTGTTGGAGTGGACGAAGATCCTTGGCCAACGCCTTGCCCTGTGGCAATGTTCGCCGCGGTTATCCACGATCCGGCTGAAAAAGTGCGAAGTGGTCCGGACGTGGGCACACGATCGTACCCGCCGGCTGCGGGCCCTTTTCATCGGATCGACCCCATCCTTGAACAGGATCCGATGCGTGGATCATAGAGCTCGGAACGCGGCAATACGTGGATCACGGTTGTTGCACATCTTCGCCACTGCCTGGTCTTCCTCGATCCGGTATCTGCTCGTAGCAGATGTACTCTCAACCACTAACTCTCTGACCATGATAGATCGGATGTTCTTCTTGCGGACCGCACTCGGTGCAGTCCTGATGTGCCCTGGATTGTCGCCCTTAGGCAATGCCGGGCAAATCCATGCCCAAAGCACATATTATGTGAACTCGGTGAGCGGTAACGATGCCAATAACGGGCGGTCATCGGGGGCGGCATTCAAGACGCTGGCCCGACTCGGCACGGAGTTCACCAACGGCGTCCCGAGTAGCACCACCGTCTATCTGGAGCGCGGTGGGACATATCCTGGCTCCATCTCCATCGAGGGAGGCGCTTCCAGTGTTTCCATCCTCGCACGTGGCAGCGGGGACCGGCCCATCATACTGGGGAGTGATGAGGTCACCTTCGCCTATCGGCTTGGCAATGCTTGGCAAAGGGTCCTACCTATGGGCACATCGGTTCGCCACGTATATAAAAATGACGTGGTACAGACCCTGGCACGCTATCCGAACGTGGATGCACCGGACAATGGCTGGCTGCGGAACCAGCAATTCACTCAAAATCTGGTCGTTGGAGGTCTCCCTTGTGACCAGATGGAAAGTCCTGCGGCCACACTATCTCCTGCCCCCGTTGGCGCTACGGTAGTGGTGCGTGCGACCAACTGGAGTTATGAGCGGACTACCGTGATAGCGGCCCGGGTAGGCACTATAGACGCTTTACTACTTCCGAACAATTCGCCCTTGGACTTAGGGACTTATCATTGGGGTTATTTTCTTGAGAACAAGCAGCAGTTTCTAGATCAGAATGGCGAATGGTATTTCGACCCGAGCACCAGAACGCTTCAATTCTATTGGACGGGTACCATTGCTCCTACTGGTATACGAGCAGGCGTTCGTGCCGGCGGGATCATCATGGGTTCAGGGAGCACCGAGCAGGGCATCCTCATCTCAGGCATAGCATTCAAGCACCAGACACAAGCAGCGATCATTACGAACCACTGCGATGGATTGACGGTAGAGGATTGCCTGTTCGACCATGTGTTCCAAGGGATCAACAACGACGGCACAAGCCCCAATACCGACAATACGTTCACCGATAATGTCTTCCAGAACATCTACGACCGCGCCATCCGCACTTCGGCGGATAACGTGACCATCACTGACAACACGTTCACGGACATCGGCTTGATCCCCGGCCTGGGCCAGGACAATTGGGGCTATATGGGCGTGGTGTCCCGCGGGGATAACTGCCTGATCGAGAACAACGCTTTCTCGAACATCGGCTACAGCGCACTGGCCCTTTATGGCAGCGGTACAGCAAGGCACAACTACATCACCAAGGCCATGGCCACCTTCAACGACGGGGCCGGCATCACCTTGGACATGTCCGACGGCCTGGTGATCGAGGAAAACATCATCCATGACCTGGGCGATCCCACGCAGAACCTCATCAGCGCCGCGGATAACCACCACGCCTACCACCAGATCACCAATGGCATCTATTTCGGTGACAACGAGATCGTGCACACCACGGTCAGCGGCAACGTTATCACAGGCTGCTCCAACGGGATCCATGTGGACCACACGCTCTTGAGCGATGATGCGGTGATCGAGGACAATGTGCTCTTCAACAATGACGTGCAGCTGAGCATGACGGATTATTCCAATTACAGGAATCTGGGTCTTGGCACGGGCAACGGTGACGGCAATACCGGCCAAGGCACCGGCGTGAACTACACAAGCAGTTACAACGACACCTACACGAACAACATCCTTTACTGTTTGAGCGAGGGGCAGCGCTGCCTGCAGCAGGAGAACGTATGGCCCGACTCCTACCTGGAGCTGGTCGACTTCGGCGATTTCTCCCAGAACCACTACTTCAACCCTTTCAATGAGCTGACCATCTGGCAGCTCACCAAATACACGCCCTCGGTAGGTGCGGGCACCTTGTTGTCCGAACTGCCCCGCACGCTGACGCGCTGGAAGGAAGAGCACCCATTGTATGATGTCACGGGCAATGAGAGCCCCTTGCGGCTGCATACCTATACCTACTCCCTTTCCTCCCCTGAATGGGTGATCAACCACGACATGACCTCCGGTCCTGGAGGATGGGATTGGTCCGCAGGCTCTTGCGGAACGCTCACCAACCCGACATGGGTTAACGGGCCGGCATTGCGCAGCAGCCAATGCAAATGGATCTCCGAGGATGCCAATAGCAACATCACGGATGCTGATAATGGCGACTACCTGGTCCGGTGCACCATAACGAGCACGAAGGAAGGTGCACTGAAAGCGAGCGCCTACTTCGTATCCGAAACATCCCCCCCTGGGACATGGATACCCATTGGCGGGGACACCCGCTCCGTCGAGGCCATCATCCATGTGGACCTTCCGAACCCCTCGTCATACAATGGCAAGTACCTCTCGTTCTGCGATGTTGAATTCGCGGAGGATATTTCTGACGACCTGGGGGATGACGCCGCCACAATCACCTTGGATGACGTCTATCTGACCAAGGTCGATCTGACCGATATCTCCGAGCAGGTGGCCGAAGAACACCTATTGCTTTACAACAACCCTCTGGTGAGCGGCGGTTCGGATCCTCATGACATGGCAAGCATCGCGCTTGACGGCACTTGGTCCGATGTGTTCGGCAACACCTATGACGGCACCCTCTATTTGGATCCCTGGGAGAGCAAGGTGCTTTACCGTCTGGACTCGGAGCGGACCACTCGCGCGCTGGTTGAAAACGATCCGCTCTTGGGCGCACCCTCACGTCCGGCGTCCACCGAGCCGGTCATCTCCGTATACCCCAATCCTTGCAATGGTCCTGTTCACTTGGTGTACCGGATACCCCAGGGAGTGGCACAAGCAGAGATCCGCTGGACGGATGCGCTCGGTCGGGTCTCTGGCAAGCGGAACGTGGCTCCCCAGGATGGCGCCATGCAACTGCGGTCGGACGAGGTGTCAACTGGATTGCACGTGATCACCCTCTACTTGGACGGTATTCCGGCAGGCCATGCAAAGGTCGATGTGGTCCGGTGACCACATCGAAGGGATGATCGAAAAAGGAAGGCGGACCCGAGGGTCCGCCTTCCTTTTTCGATGGGGTCGGCCTATGATCAGTTCACCACGAGGCGCTGTGCGCTGCGGCCATGCTCGGAGGTGAGGCGCAGGGCGTAGTTGCCGGCGGACAGCTTGCCCCCGAACGACAGCGCCACACGCTCACCCTTGTTCAGCAGGCGCCGCTCGGCGGAGACCACGCGGCCGGTCATGTCCAGCAGCTCCAGGTCCACGATGCTGCTCGCGTCCGAATAGGTCAGCGTGATGTCGCCGTTCGACGGGTTGGGGTAGATCGAGAACTCCACCGGGGCGGCGTGGTCGGCGATGCCGGTGCTGCTGCCTCCGGTCACGTTCACCGTGTAGTCCTCCGCCTCCCCGTAGCCGGTCACCTGGCAGGGGTTCGGCACCTGGTTGTAGACCATGCGCACCCGCAGGCGGGTGGGGCCGTTGAGCGCGCCCATGGGCACGGTGATGACGCCGGCATAGTTCGCACCATCGTCATCGCTGATCAGTGCCGTGCGCTCGCTCGGGGCGAAGATGAAGTCGTGGTTCCAGTCGCCCCAGACGCTTACCGAGTCCTCGATGTAGTAGGCGTCCGGATTGTTCACTACGGTGATGGGCGTGGGCGTTCCCGCCGCCAGGTCGGTGCTCTGCGCCGTATAGTCGATATAGCCGCCATCCGTGCAGTCCGAGGTGCTGGTGATGCTCCCCAGCGTGACGCTGGAGATATACTCGTCGCATCCTTCCGTGATGGAGGGGATGCAATACTCCGTCGGGGTCGGCGTGGCGTACACGCAGATGGTGAAGTCCAGGTCCGCGGGCAGCGGGTTGGTGTAATAGTAGACGCGTGCGTAGTAGGTGGTGCCGATGGTCGTTTCCACCATCAGCGACTCGGTCATGTTGCCTTCGGGGGGATCCGTGGGGTAGTTCTGGTCCGCACAGGCCACGGGGACGGGGTTGGTGCAATCGCCGGTGAGCACCTGCACGATCGCGTCATAGGTGGAGATGCCGGTGACCTCCACGTTGGTCATCCCGCTGGTCGCCACGAAGGAATACCACACGTCGAACGCTTCGGGGGAAACGTAGTCGCCGCAGTCCTCGGCCGGGTCCATGGACTGGGTGGCATTGGCGGAGTTGCCGTTCGTGGGCGTGCAGCTGGTGCCCACCGTCAGCGGGATGGCCCCGCTGCATTCGTCGTTCGCCGGCGCGCCGCCGCCGCGCTGCTGGGCGCGCTCAGGATGTGCGTGGATACCGGGTTTCAGGCTTTGGGCCGAGGTGCCGAGGCCGAGCAGGAGAAGCGCTGCGGTCAGCGGAGCGTACTGTTTCATCATGTCTACCGTGGGTTCAATGGGGTTTCGGTGATCGTAAAGCTCGCCCGGCCGATGCCAGGTCGTGCCGCTTCTGAGCAACAGTTGTGACGATCGATCTGTTCACAAGGTTGTCGCAGCCCTTGCCTGATGCGCCCTCCGCGGAACGGCCTGCGGCGCCCGTGGTACTTTCGCCGCGATGGACATCACCCTCAACGGCCGGCACGCCCTGGTGTGCGGCAGCACGCAAGGCATCGGCGCAGCGACCGCCGTGGAAATGGCCCGCCTCGGCGCACGTGTGACCCTGCTCGCGCGCGATGCGGCGAAGCTCACCGCGCTGCAGGCCACGCTCGACCGCACCGCGGGACAGGCGCACGGCTTCGTGGCCGTGGACATGGCGGACACGGCCGCCCTGCAGGAAGCAGGCGAGCGCCTGGCCGCGCAGGGGCCGGTGGACATCCTGGTGAACAACACCGGCGGCCCCCCTCCCGGGCCCGCCCACCTGGCCGCGACGGACGCGTTCGAGCACGCGTTCCGCCTGCACCTCATCGCCTACCAGACCCTGGTGCGCGCCGTGGTGCCGGGCATGAAGGAGCGCCGTCATGGACGCATCATCAATGTCATCAGCACCAGCGTGAAGGTGCCGCTGGCCAACCTCGGCGTGAGCAATACCATCCGGGGCGCAGTGGCCCAATGGGCCAAGACCCTCGCCAACGAACTGGGGCCGTTCAACATCACCGTGAACAACGTGCTCCCCGGCGCCACCAGCACCGAGCGTTTGTCCGCCATCATCGCCGACCGGTCGAAGAAGAACGGCATCACCGAGGCTGAAGCCGCGGAGGAAATGATGCGGGAGATCCCCCTGCGCCGCTTCGCGGCACCGCAGGAGCTGGCCGCCGCGGTCTGCTTCCTCGCGGGGCCCAGCGCCGCCTATATCAACGGGATCAACCTGCCAGTGGACGGCGGGCGGACGGGCTGCCTGTAATCCCCTGAACGCCGAAGGGGCCGTTCCTGCGAACGGCCCCTTCGGCATCTCTTGTGTCCCGGCTCACTTCACCACCACGCGCTGCTCGCTGCGTCCATGGGCCGTGGAGAGGCGCAGGGTGTACACCCCCGATGACAGCTTTCCATTGAGCGCCAAGCCGACGTTCCCACCCTGGGTGAGCGTGCGCTGCTGGGCGAACACCACGCGGCCCGCCATGTCCAGCACATCGATCGTCACCGGACCGGTCGCATCGCCATAGCTCAACGTCAGGTCGCCGTCGGTGGGGTTGGGATA
>JAFDZF010000070.1 GCA_018267055.1 Bacteroidota bacterium | reverse complement strand
CTGCATCCACAGCACGAAATGCTGGAAGGAGCTCTCCGCCGTGTTCAAACCGCAGGAACGCACCTGGATCCATCCCGACGCAGCGGATGCCGCGACCGTGCGCGCCCAGGTGCTGCGCTGCCCGAGCGGCGCTCTGAGCCTGCCACCGGAGGACGAGGCCGCCGCCATCAATGCCGACCCGCAAGTGGAGGTGACGTCCAATGGCCCCCTGCTAGTGAAAGGCCCCGTGCAGGTGAAGCACCCCGACGGGCGCATCGAACGAAAAGAAGGCTCCTGCGCCCTGTGCCGCTGCGGCGGGTCGGCGAACAAGCCTTACTGCGACGGCAGCCACAAGCGGAACGGCTTCCAGGGCTGAGCCCTACTTCGCCGTGAGCAGCACCAGGTCCTTCAGCACCGTGCGCAGGAACGCTTCGGGCTGCTCCTCGGTGGTGACCCCGAGCTGATCGCGCACGCGCACGGCCAGGTCGTGCACGAGGAAGGGGCGCTTGGCACCGGTATCCGCGAGCACCCGCTTCACCAGGCGGGCATTGGCATCGCTGAGGCGGATCGCTTCCGGGTAGGTGGCCACGTGACCGGGCGGCACCTCCACGAGCAGGGTGTCCTGCAGGCGCACGCGCTGCTTCAGGGAGATCACCGTGGTGCCCGCGGCGATGTCGCCCAGGCGCTGGCCCTTGCCGTTGAAGAGCAGCACCACCGTACCGATGAAGGCGGCCATGTCGACGGGGCGGAGCCCCCAGCGCATGAGGTAGTGGCCGAGGCCGGGCTGGCCGCCATCGAGCCGCGCCACCTTGATCTTGCGCACGCGCTTGCCGATGCTGCCGCCGTCCATGAAGATCTCGAACAGCAGCCGGTACAGCAGGAACGGGAGGCCCAGCAGCACACCCCAGGTCCACTCGGACCAGCTCGCGTCGAACAGGCGCGACACCTGCCAGAGCAGGTAGGCGTAGGCGGCGAGCACCAGCCAGTCCAGCACGCTGGCCAGGCCGCGGTCGGCGATGGTGGCCACGTTGTACTCGATGGCCACGTTCTGGGGCGTGTCGATGCGGACCGTTTCCATGCCGGCCCCAAAATACGGGAGGTGGTGGCACGTTGGCCGGGGACATGGGCCGGGCCCCGGAGCGGAAGCCCGTCCACGTTATGTTTGCTCACGAGGCATCGGCACATGCGGGAAGCGGCGTTCGTGCAGCGCAACAAGGAGCGGTGGCACCACCTGGAGCAGGTGGTGGACCTCACCGACCGCTCCACCACGGCCGATGAGGTGAGCGCGCTGTACATCCAGCTCACGGACGACCTGAGCTATGCGCGCACCTTCTACCCGGAAGCACCGGTGACCGCCTACCTGAACCAGCTGGCCGTGCGGCTGCACCAGCACGTGCACCGCAACCAGAAGACCACCACGGACCGCTTCCTCACCTTCTGGACGCAGGAGCTGCCGCGCATCCTGGGCGCCACGCGGAAGCCCCTCGCGATCAGCGCGGCGGTCTTCGGCATCAGCGTGCTCATCGGCGCCCTCAGCGCGCACTACGACACCACGTTCACCCGGCTCATCATGGGCGACGGCTATGTGAACATGACGCTGGAGAACATCAAGGAGGGCAAGCCGATGGACGTGTACGGCGGCTCGCCGGAGATGGACATGTTCTTCGGCATCACGGTGAACAACATCATGGTGTCGCTCTACGCCTTCGCGGCCGGGCTGGTCCTGAGCTACGGCACCTGGGTGATGCTGATGTACAACGGCATCATGCTGGGCTGCTTCCAGTACTTCATGTTCCAGCAGGGCGTGCTGCGCGAAAGCCTGCTCACCATCTGGATCCACGGCACGCTGGAGATCAGCAGCATCGTGGTGGCGGGCGCGGCGGGCATCGTGATGGGCAACGGCATCCTGTTCCCGGGCACGTACACGCGCCTGGCCAGCTTCCGCCGCAGCGCGCTGCAGGGGCTGAAGATGGTGGTGGGCCTGGTGCCCTGCTTCATCATCGCCGGCTTCCTGGAGTCCTTCGTCACCCGCCACGGCCTGACCATGCCGCCCTGGGCGAGCATCGGCATCATCGGGGCCAGCCTCGCGTTCGTCATCGGCTACTTCATCCTGCTTCCCTACCATGTCCAGCAGCGTGACCGCGCCTAAGGCCGTGCGGCCCGCCGCACCGGAGGCCCCGCCGTTCGCCTTCCGGCGGGTGCGGGACTACAGCGAGTGCATCAGCGACGGCTTCCAGTTCATCCGCCTGCACTGGCGGGGATTGTACCGGCCGCTGCTCTTCGTGTGCGTGCCGCTGAAGGTGGTGGCGGCGGTGCTGCTGGGGGCGTTCTTCCGCAGCATGGCGCCGGGCACCGGGCCGGGCGCGCGGAACTTCCTGAGCATGTTCCTCGGCTATGCGCTGATGGTGACGGCCTACTTCCTGGCCTCGGTGCTGGTGTGCGAATACATGCGCACGGTGATGACGGGCGATGGTACGCGGCCCGGCCTGCCGCAGCTCTGGCGCGAGGTGCGCCGCCAGCTGCCGGCGTACTTCGCCATCGGCCTGGTGACCACCCTGATCGCCGGCACCTCCTTCTTCCTGTTCATCATCCCCTGCTTCTTCATGCTGGTGGTGTTCCAGTTCAGCTATCCGCTGCGCGCCTTCGAGCGGGCCTCGGTGGGCGACTGCATCGGCCGCGCGTTCAGCCTCGTGTGGGGTCGCTGGTGGGCCACGGCGGCGCTGTTCTTCACCCTGGTGGTGCTGTCCATCATCCTGAACACCGCGGTGGACGTGCCGGCCATGCTGCTCAGCGGCTTCGGTTCGCTCAGCGGCGCCGACTGGATGAACGACCCCGAAGGCGCCAGCGCGCGTTACGGCCTGTTCTTCTCCCTGGTCACCCTGATCAGCAGCGTGACCTACCTGCTGCTGATGCCCTTCCTGCAGGTGCCCATGGGCCTGCACATGCTCTCGGTGCTGGAGAAGAAGGAATCGCCGGGCCTCCTGAGCGACGTGCAACGCTTCAGCCTGGGGGCCGACCATTAGATCCATGCGCCGCACGGTCCTCCTGCTCGCCACCCTGCTCGGGGCCGCTTCCATCGCATGCGGCCAGGCGGACAGCACGACCGTGGACGAGGCGGTGACGGACCTGCTGGAGGACGCGCCCGAGGCGGTGCCCCCTCCGCTCACCTATGCGGACTGGAAGGCGGTGAGCGATGACACCATCGCGGTGGACCGGCGGACGTTCGACGCGGAGAGCGTGGCCGTGCTGAAGGCCGATCCCGACCTGGACTACGACCGCACCGCGGACGCCGAGACGCTGTGGTGGGACCGCCTGATGCGGTGGCTGGGCCACAGGCTGCGCGACCTGCTGGGCTCCAAGGCCGGTGACGTGGTGTTCGACCACCTCGAATGGATCCTGCTGGGCACGGTGGGCGTCTTCCTGGTGATCTACTTCCGCAAGCGCCTGTTCTACTCCGCCTTCGGTACCGCGGCCAAGCGCACCCGCCAGGTGACCGAGGTGGAGGAGGACATCGAGCGCCTCGACCTGGACGGCCTGCTGGCCACGGCCGAGAAGGACCGCAACTGGCGGATGGCGCTGCGCTACCACTACCTGAAGGTGCTGCGGCGCCTGGTGGACGAAGGCCGGATCGACTGGCAGCCGCGCTATACCGACCAGGACTACCTGCGCCAGCTGAAGGACCCCGCCACGCGGGCGGTCTTCAGCGAGCTGAGCTTCCTCTTCAAGTGGGTCTGGTACGGCGATGCGCCGATGGACCAGGACCGCTACCGCGCGCTGAAGCCGGGCTTCGTGGCCTTCCACAGCAGCACCCGCCCACCCCATCCGCCGGCCCCGGCCACCCCAGGGGCATCCGCATGAGCCGCGCGGAGAAAGGCGTCATCATCGGCACCATCGCGGTGGTGCTCCTCATCCTGCTGCTGGAGGCCCTGACCCCGCGCGAGCCCAGCTGGCGCGAGAGCTACACGCGCTACAAGCGCGAACCCTTCGCCTGCGGCCTGGTGTACGACCGGCTGGAGGACCTGTTCCCCGCGGGCGTCCGCACGGTGCACGACCCGATCTACTCCACCGCGCAGGAGCGCCTGGCCCTGAGCGACTCGGCGTTCACCCCGGTGGAGCACATCTTCATCAACAGCGACTTCAGCGTGGACGACCTGGACCTGCGGCACCTGCTGATGATGGTGGAGCGCGGGGACGACGCGTTCATCGCGGGCCAATGGTTCGGCGACCTGCTGCGGGACACGCTGCGCATCGGCACCACCTACCACTGGGAGATGCCCGACAGCGCGGCCCTGGCCCAGGGCCTGGGCGCCTTCCTCCACGGCGACACGGCCACGCTGACGTTCACCGTGCATCCGCAGCGGGCGGACAAGGAGCACCTCTTCCGGCGCGGCGGGCTGGACCATGCCTTCGACCGGTTCCCCGTGGACAGCGTGCAGGTGCTGGCGGTGAACCGCTTCAACGACCCGGTGCTCCTGCGCATGGCCTGGGGCAAGGGGCACTTCTACCTCTGCACCACGCCGCAGGCGTTCACCAACTACTACCTCCTGCGCGACGAGGCCCGCGGCTTCATGGCCGATGCCTTCTCCTTCCTCCCCGACCGGCCGGTGCTGTGGGACGAGTTCTACAAGGTGGGCCGCCTGGAGAGCCCCACGCCCCTGCGCTTCGTGCTGAGCAATACCGCGCTGAAGGCCGCCTACTGGACGGTGATCGCCCTGCTCGCCCTCTACGTGTTCGTGTACGCCAAGCGTCGCCAGCGCGCCATCCCCGAGCTGGTGCCGCTGCGGAACACCAGCCGCGAATTCGCCGAGACCATGGGCCGCCTCTACTATTTCCGGGGCGACCACACCGACCTGGCGCGCAAGATGGCGCTGTACTTCAAGGACGACCTGCGCCACAAGCTGTACCTGCGGCGCAGCACGTGGGACGCGGAGACCATCCGCCACATCGCGGAGCGCACCGGCATCGACCTGCCCGAATGGGAGCATGCCTTCCGCCTGATCGACCACTACGAGAACGCCCCTTACGTGAGCGAAGAGCAGCTCATGCAGTTCAACAAGACCCTCAGCCGCCTCCGGAGCCGGCTCTAGCAACACATCACCATGGAGACCCCCGAACAAGAACCGACCACGGGCACCGATGCCGCCACCCCGGACTACGTCCCCCGCCTGCCGCTGGCCGAACTGCGCGACACCGCCGACCGCATCCGCAGCGAGGTGCAGAAAGTGATCGTGGGACAGGACCGCGTGCTGGACCTGCTGCTGATCGCGCTGCTGAGCGACGGCCACGTGCTGATCGAGGGCATGCCCGGCCTGGCGAAGACCCTGACGGCCAAACTGCTGGCGCGCACGGTGGACACGGGCTTCAGCCGCATCCAGTTCACGCCGGACCTGATGCCGAGCGACGTGATCGGCACCAGCATCTTCGACCCGCGCACGAGCACCTTCGAGTTCAAGAGCGGGCCGGTGTTCAGCAACATCGTGCTGGTGGACGAGATCAACCGCGCGCCGGCCAAGACGCAGGCGGCGCTCTTCGAGGTGATGGAGGAGCGGCAGGTGACGGTGGACGGCAAGACCTACCCCGCCGGCACGCCCTTCATGATCGTGGCCACGCAGAACCCGATCGAGCACGAGGGCACCTACCGCCTGCCCGAGGCCCAGCTGGACCGCTTCCTCTTCAAGGTGGACATCGGCTACCCGAGCACCGAGGAGGAGGTGGCGCTGATGGAGCGGAGCCAGGAAGGCGCCCAGCGCCTCAGCACGGAGCACATCCACGCGGTGATCGCCCCGGCGGAGCTGGAGCGGGCGCGGAAGCTCGCTCAGAGCGTGCGCTGCGACACGAAGCTGGTGCGCTACATCGCCGACATCGTCCACGCCACGCGCAACGACCGCGCGCTGATGCTCGGCGCCTCGCCGCGGGCGAGCCTGGCCATCCTGCGCAGCAGCAAGAGCGCGGCGGCCATCCAGGGGCGCGACTTCGTGGTGCCGGAGGACATCCAGCTGGTGTGCGCCCCGGTGCTGCGCCACCGCATCCTGCTCACCCCCGAACGCGAGATGGAGGGGCTGCGTCCCGACGAAGTGGTGGCCCAGATGGTCGCCAAAGTGCCCGTGCCGCGGTGAAACGCTTCCTCCGCACGCTCTTCCTGGCCCCGCGCTTCTTCCGTGCCGGGTGGGCGGTGGTGCTGCTGTTCGTGGCGGCCTTCTTCTGGCCGCTGCTGCTGCCCCTTGCCTTCACGGGCCTGGCCCTGCTCGGCGGAGCGACACTGGTGGACATCGTCCTTCTCTATCGCGTGCGCCAGGGCATCGCCGCACGGCGCGTCACCCTGGACAAGTGGAGCAATGGCGACGAGAACCCGGTGAGCGTGGAAGTGGCGAGCCGCTATCCCTTCGCCGTGGACGCGCGGGTGCTGGACGAGCTGCCCGTGCAGTTCCAGGAGCGCGGGCTGGACCTGGCGGCGCGCATCGGCCCGGAGGACGTGCACACCTTCCACTACCTGGTGCGGCCGCTCACCCGCGGCGTGTACACCTATGGCGCCATCAACGTGCTGGTGCGCACCCGCCTGGGTCTGGCCGAGCGGCGCTACAAGCAGGAACAGGGGCGCGCCGTGGCCGTGTACCCCAGCTACATCCACCTGCGGAAGTACGAGCTGATGGCCCTGGCCGACCGCTTCAGCATGGCCGGGGTGAAGAAGGTGCGCCGCAGCGCCCAGCGCGTGGAGTTCGAGCGCATCCGCGACTACATCCCCGGCGACGACAAGCGCACGGTGAACTGGAAGGCCACCGCGCGCCGCAGCAAGCTGATGGTGAACCAGTACCAGGACGAGAAGGCCCAGCAGATCATCAGCCTGATCGACCTGGGCCGCACCATGAAGATGCCGTTCGAAGGCCTGAGCCTGCTGGACCGCGCGATCAATGCCACACTGGTGCTGAGCGACATCGCCATCAAGAAGGACGACAAGGCGGGCGTCATCACCTACAGCAATGCCGTGCACGCGGTGCTGCCGCCCGGCCGCGACAAGGGCCAGCTCCGCAAGGTGCTGGAGCTGCTCTACGCGCAGCGCACCGACTTCGCGGAGACCGACTTCGACACGCTCTTCGCCACGGTGCGCCGCAACCTGGGGCAGCGCAGCCTGCTGGTGGTGTACACCAACTTCGAGAGCCTTACGGCCATGCGGCGGCAGCTGCCCTTCCTCCAGCGGCTGGCGCGGGCCCACCTGGTGGCGGTGGTCATCTTCAAGAACACCGAGCTGGACACCGTGATGGACCGGCCCGACCGCGACACGATG
>JAFDZF010000006.1 GCA_018267055.1 Bacteroidota bacterium | reverse complement strand
GCCGCCGTGTCCAGCGTGTCCGTGGTGGTCATGCTCTGCACGCGGATCGGGTTGTCGCCGCCGATGCCGAGGCCGCCCACCTTCACCTCGCGGGTGCGCCAGCGCTCATAGCGCGTGAGCGAAGGGCAGTATTGCTTGTCGGGGATGCCGGTGAGGATGGCCATGCGCCCGCGAAGTTAGGGGGGCTGCCAGGGGAAGGAGCAGCCGGCAGGAGCAGGTGGCACCTTGCGGCAGCTGCCGCCGGCCGCTCCGGGATCACCCCTTCAGCCGGCTCCGGCCATCCTGCGGCTCCCAGCCCAGCTTCAGCGTCCAGCCCGCGCTCTCGGCCAGCGCGCGCACCACCTGCACGATGGCATCGCGCTGCTTCTCCGCTTCGGCGTACAGGCCGCTTTGCGGCACCTGGTCCAGCACGCGCTGCTTGGCCTTCGCGCTGATGGCGGTGAGCTCCTGCGGCGAGAAGTGGTTGAAGAGCCCTTCGTCCAGGTCGTAGTAGTCCACGTCGTGCTCCACGCTCAGCACCTGGGGCTGCGGCGCGGCTTCCAGGGTGAGGGTGTGCGAGGCCTCGTCGGCCGTCACCTGCATGCCCTCCAGGTCGTACCCCACGCTCACGCGGGCCTTCACGCGCACGATGGCGCGCTTGCGGAAGGAGGGGATGCCCGCGAGCAGCTGGTTGTAGGTCCAGGTGTCGGTATGGTCGTAGAGCTCGCTGAAGTCGCCTTCCACCGTCACCAGCTTCAGCACCGGCCGGACGCGCTCCAGCAGCACGGTGCTGCTCACCTGCTCGGAGGAGGGTGCCGGGCGGTAGATCTCCCGCGTGATGAAGAACACCAGCAGGCAGATGGCCAGGAGGACGAGGAGGCGGACGAGGCGCTGCATGGGGGCGATGGATGCACAAAGCTGCGGCTTTCGCGGCACGTACTTTCGCGACGATGGGGCGCATGTGGATCCCGGGCCTGCTGGCCGTGCTGCTCGGCACCGCCTGCGCGCACGATCGTGTGGCGGTGGACGACCTGGGGCGCCTGCGCTGGGAACTGGCCTCCGGCGATACGGTGGCGTTCGATGCGCTGCGCGGGCAGCGTGCCACGGTGTTCGTCACGCTCGACCCCGAATGCCCGTTCAGCCAGGCCTACACCCCGGTGCTCGACAGCCTGCACCGGCGTTTCGCGCCGCAGGGCATCGCCTTCGTCGGGTCGTACCCGGGCGCGTTCTTCCAGGCCCCGGACGTGCGGGTGTTCGCGGCGCACAGCGGCCTGGCGTTCCCCCAGGTGATGGACCGCGACTGCGCCCTGGCGAACGCCTTGCAGGCGCGCGTGACGCCGGAGGCCTTCGTCATCGGTCCCGGAGGTGCGCTGATCTACCGCGGCGCCATCGACGACAGCGCCGTGCGGGCCGGACGCAAGAAGCCCGGGGCGGCGAGGCACTACCTGCGCGACGTGCTGCAGCGCGTGGCAGCGGGCGATGACGGCGAAGTGCCGGAGGTGACGGCCGTGGGATGCATCGTGGAATGCCGATGAGCCGGAGCCTCCTTCCGTTCCTGGCGGCCTGCGTGCTGCTCGCGTCCTGCGCCGGCGGCCCTGGCCCGCGGGCCGAAGCGATCGTCCTGCCCGACACGGTCACGTTCGCGGCGCACATCGCGCCCATCGTGCGGGCGAACTGCATGCCCTGCCACCGGCCGGGGCAGGCCGGGCCCTTCCCGCTGATCGATTACGACGACGTGCGGAAGAAGGCGAAGATGGTGGCCTTCATGACGGGCCATCGCTACATGCCGCCCTGGCCGGCCGATACGGGCTACAGCCGCTTCCTGGGGGAACGCGTGCTCGGCGCGCGGGCCATCGCCCTGATCGCGAAATGGGTGGAGCAGGGCGCCTTGCCGGGGGACACCGCCGCGCTTCCGCCGCCTCCGCATTATCCCGAAGGGTCGCTGCTGGGCGAGCCGGACATGGTGGTGTGGCTGCCCGATACCTTCCACATCCCAGGGGACGGCCGCGACCGCTTCATGATCGCGAAGGCCCCGTACGTGCTGCCCGGCGACACCTTCCTGCGGGCCATCGAGTTCGTGCCCGGCGACCGGCGCCTGGTGCACCACATGAACGGGGCCATGCTCAACTATGCGCCCGGCGCGAAGCGCGATGTCAGGGCCGGTTCCGCCTACGTGGACGCCGACCGCACCGCCAGCCGCGACGCCTTCGAGCAGCTGCTGCTGGCCAACGACGACGGCACCTACCCCGAGCTCACGCCGAACATGGTGAACTACCTGCCGGGCCTGGCCCCGGTGCGCTATCCGGACGGCATCGGCGGCTATGCGATGAAGCGCGAAGGCGCCTTTCTCATGAACACGCTGCACTACGGGCCGAGCGCGCGCGACACCGTGGACCGCTCCCGGTTCAACCTGTGGTTCATGCCGAAGGCCCCCGAGCGGCCGTTGCAGGAGGTGCAGATCGGCACGCTCGGCATCACGCCCGTGGAGCCGCCGCTGGTGATCCCCGCGAACGAGGTGCGGACCTTCCACAGCAGCTACACGCTGCCGAAGGACATCAGCGTGCTCACGATCAACCCGCACATGCACCTGCTCGGCAAGACCTTCCTCGCCTATGCCGTGACGCCGGCGCGGGACACCGTGCCGCTGATCCGCATCAACGATTGGGATTTCCGCTGGCAGTACGCCTACACCTTCCGGCACATGCTGCACCTGCCGAAGGGTGCCGTCATCCACGTGTACGGCACCTTCGACAATACGCGGGCCAACAAGAGCAATCCCTTCGACCCGCCGCGCGAGGTGCGCGCGCCGCTGAACGGCCACATGCGCACCACCGACGAGATGTTCCAGTTCTTCGTGAACTACGTCGACCACCGTCCGGGCGACGAGGCGATCAGCCTTGCGCCAGCGGATCCGGCTCCGTCACCTTCCGTGCGTCCAGGCGCCGCTGCCACCAGCCATTGAGGAAGAGGCAGGCGAGGATGAGCGCGATGCCGGCGTAGGAGCCCGGATGCATCCGCTCCGACGCGGGCCACAGCAGAAGCGCGATGAGGATGGTGTACACCGGCTCGAGGTTCACCGTGAGGATGACGGTGAAAGGGGAGAGCTGCTTCATCACGGCGATGCCGGCGACGAAGGCGAAGGTGGTGCACACGAGGCCCAGCGCGAGGTAACCGACGATGTCGCGCCCGGGCAGCGAGAAGAAGGGGGCGGGCAGGTCGCCCGTGACGAGCAGTCAGGCGCCCATCACCGCCACCACGCTCAGCATCTCGTAGAAGCCGATGCGCAGCGCGTCGCCGCGCTTCACCAGGCGCCCGTTCACCACGTTGAACCACGCGCTGAGCAGCGCGCTGAGCGTGGCCACGGCGATGCCATGGCGGTACTGCACCTCCAGGCCGAACATCAGCAGCAGCGCGGCGACCACCACGATGCCCAGCACCACTTCGTAGGTGCGCACCCGGCGCTTGAACCAGAGCGGCTCCAGCAGGGCGGTGAACACCGTGCTGGTGCTCAGGCAGGCCGCGGCGATGGAGGCCGTGCTGATCTTGATCGCACCGTAGAAGGTGATCCAGTGCGCGAGGATGATCAGGCCGGTGAGCAGGTAGTGCTTCAGGTCCGGCGTGCGGGGCGAGAGCGTGCGGCGCGTCCACAGCGCCACGGCCACCAGGCCCAGCAGGCCGATCACCGTGCGGGTGAACACCAGGTGCAGCGTGGGCTGCTCGATCAGCTTGCCCAGGATGCCGGTCCAGCCCCAGACGAACACCGTGACGTGCAGCAGGACCAAGGCATTGCGCCGCGGGTCGGACATGGGACGAAGATCGTGCGGACTTGGGAGCGGCCGGCGGTCGGTGGCCGGCCGCCGATCGCGGTACCCGGAGGGCTCAGCGGATGCTCGCGAGCTTGTTGCGCAACTCCTCCACCACGCCTTGCTGCTTCTCCACGGCCTGCTGCTTCAGGGCCTGGTCCTCCAGGTTCTTCTTGATCCGCCACTCCAGGTCGGTCACCTTCTTCTTCGCGCTCACCGAGGACTCGGCCAGGCGGCGGCTCCGGTCCTGCAGCTTCACCTGGTCCTTCTGCCGGCCCTTGAGCTCCTTCGCGCCTTCCTCGGTGGGCGTGGCGGCCTGTTCCTGCTGCATCGCCTCCAGCTCGGGCCCCAGCTTCGCGAGCTCCTGGTCGGTGACCTCCTTGTCCTTGGCGGCCTGCTCGTCCTTCTCCTTCGTTTTCGCGATGGTGTTCTCGGCGCGGGCCTTCTCGCGCACGAGCATGTCCAGCTCGCCCTTCAAGCGGCCCAGGTCGCGCTCGCCCTTCTCCAGGGCGGCCTGTGCCAGCTGCCGCTGGAGGGCGACCGAGCGCTGCTGCACGTAGGCCTGGGAGGCGGTTAGCTCGCGTTCCGGCGCGTCGGGGCCGACGAAGCCGTTGGTGGTGAGGATGGCCACGTGGGCGGTCACCGTGGTGGTGCCCTTGGGCTGCTCGGCCTTCACCAGCAGGCGCAGGGTGTCCGGTGATACGGCCGGGATGCGCGCCGCCACGCCGATCAGCTCCTTCTTGTTCGTCACGGCGGTGCTGATGGCCTTGAGCTCGGTCTTCCAGAAGGCTTCCACGGTGCGGGCGTCCGTGCCCTCGAACCGCACATCGAACGTGGGGTGCACGCCGTTGCTGAACTGGCAGCTGCCCATGTCCACGGTGACGGGCTGCGCCACTGCCGGGGCGGCGATCAGGAAGGGGAGCAGGAGGTGGAACGGGCGCATGGCGGGTGGGGATGTCCTGTGGACAATGGACGTGCCGGACGCGGTCTTGTCACTCCTCTTCCACCTGGGCCACGCCGCCGCTGAGGATGAACTTCATCACCTCCGCCGCCTTGGCATCGATGAGGGTGATGGCCGAGGCCGGCACCACGAAGAGGCGGCCGCTCCAGGCGAAGCTGTGGGGGATGTACACCGCCACGCGGTCGCTGGGCAGGCCCAGGTGCGAGAGGTCGGTCTGCGTGATGAAGCCCAGCTGCTCCAGGCCGGAGCCGTCCAGGGGACGCACCAGCACCGGCCGGTCGAACTTCTTCTTGCTGCCCACCAGGCCCTCCATCAGGTCCTTGAGGGTGTCGTACACCGTCTTGAGGAAAGGGATGCGGCGCAGCAGGTCATCGCCCAGCTCGGCCAGGCGCTGGTAGAGGAAGGTGGAGCCCATCCAGCCGATGAGGGTGATGCTCGCGAGCAGGATGGCGAGGCCGAGGCCGGGGATGTCCACCTTGATGATCTGGTCCAGCCAGGCCAGCGCCTTGTAGGCCACCACCGCCATCACCGCGATGGGCACGGTGAGCAGCAGGCCCCGGAAGAAGTAACCCAGCAGGATGCGGCTAAGGCGGCGTTCGTTCATGGGAGGACGCCCGGACGCGTTCGGCGGAGGCGTTCCGCAAAGGTATCCGGGCGCCTACACCAGCTGGTCCCGCAGCTTCCGGGGCAGCGAGGCGCTCACCAGGGCATAGCTGTGGTCGGTCAGCTCCCGCAGCAGGGCGTCGCCCACGCGGCCATCCGTGGCCACGGTGTTCCAATGCTGCTTGTTCATGTGGTAGCCCGGGGTGATGCCTTCGTAGCGCTCCCGCAGCTCGATGGCGCGCTCGGGGTCGCATTTCAGGTTCACCCCGTCGAACGCGTCGAGGCCGCACAGGGCGAACATCTTGCCCAGCACCTTGAAGACCAGGGTCCCCGGCCCGAAGGGCATCTCCTCCGTGACGCCCGGCTTGGCCAGGCAGTAGCGGCGGAAGGTCTCGATGTCCATCACAGGAAGGCGTAGAGCACGGGGCGGCTGGGTGCGGCGTCGTTCACGAAGTTCGCCACTTGCAGCTCCAGCAGGTATTCCCCGTCGCGCACCTCCTCCGGCACGTGGATCATCTCGGTGATGGTGCGGCGCTGGTCCACCGTGTTGGGGAAGTCCCAGAAGGCGTGGTGCGCGGCCAGTTTGCCCTCGTCCTTTTCGCGGTCCACGCTGGGCGTGTCGATCAGCAGGTGGCGGATGCCGATGCTGCGGAGCCAGGCGCAGGCGGCGGCTTCGATGTAGGCGGGATTGGTGCCGCTCCAGAGCCGGGTGCGCTTGCCCTCGTCATTGGGCAGGGTGCGCAGCACCAAGGCTTCCGGGGGGTGGTCGCCGATGGCCCCGCGCATGTGGCCCAGGGTGATCACGCGGTCGGTGGTGCCATCGGCCAGGCGGCGTTCCTCGGGGAGCACCGTCACCAGCTGGGCCATGAAGAAGTAGCGCTGCAGGGTGCCGCCCACGGGCAGGACCTCGGGGGCGATGTGCCCCACGCCCTCGGTGTGGGTGCCGTGCCCGTGCGGGTTGAAGCGCACGTCGCGGAAGTTCACCGAGGCCCCCTGGTCCACGGCGTACACGGTATCGCCGTAGCGCACCGGCTCCATGCGGACGGGGTCCACGTACCAGGCCCGCGGGCCGTCGGCGCCCGCGACGAGGGGCAGCGAGAGATCGATCGGATCGGTGAGGGCCACGCGGAAGCAGCGGCCGTGGTGGGTGATCTCAGCGATCATCGGTGAGGAAGAGGTCCGAGGCGATGCGGTCAGCGAAGTTCCGGCCTTGGCGGGTCAGGACCAAACGATCGTCGCGCACCAGCAGGTCGCCCCGCTCCACGGAGATACGGATGAGGTCGGCACTTTGTTCCAGCAGGTCGGTGCCCAGGGTCCGGAGGTCCACGCCCCACATGGTGCGCAGGCCGGTCAGCAGCCGCTCGTTCACCCGTTGCACGGGGGTCAGCTGCTCCTCTTCCCAGTAGGTCGATCCCCGCTCCAGCCCTTCGGCATAGCGGATGTTGTTCGCCACGTTCCAGCGGCGCTTCGCCCCGTTGAACGAATGGGCGGCGGGGCCGATGCCGAGGTAGGGCACGCCCTGCCAGTAGGCGGTGTTGTGCCGGCTGAAGTGGTCTTCACGGCCGAAGTTGCTGATCTCGTAGGGCACCAGGCCGGCGGCCTCCATGCGGGCGGTCAGGTGCTCGAACTGGTCGGCCTGTTCCGCGTCGTTCGCGGGGTGGACGAGGCCCTTGGCCACCTGCCGGTGCAGGGCGGTACGCTCCTCCACCGTGAGGCAGTAGGCCGAGAGGTGCGGCATCCCATGGTCCAGGGCGGTGGACAGCTGCTCGTCCCATTCCGCCAGGGTCATCCCCGGCAGGCCGTAGATCAGGTCGATCGTCCAGGAGGCCAGCCCGGCGCGGGCGACCAGGCCGATGCTGCGCAGGGCCTGCCCGGCGTCGTGCGCGCGGCCCATCCAGCGGAGCCGCTCGTCGCGGAAGCTCTGGATGCCCAGGCTCACCCGGGTGATCCCCGCCGCGGTCCAGGCTTCCAGCGTTTGCGGGGTGATGTCGTCCGGGTTGGCCTCCAGGGTGATCTCGGCGTCGGCCGCCAGCGGGGCCAGCCGGCGGACCTGCCCGATCAGCGCGGCGATCGCCGGGGCGGGCAGCAGGCTGGGCGTGCCGCCCCCGAAGTAGAGGGTGCCCACCGGAGCGCCGTCCAGCTCCGCGATGCGGAGGTCCAGCTCCCGCTGCATGCCCGCCAGCACGCGCTCACGGGTGCCCAGCGAGGTGCTGAAGTGGAAGTCGCAATAGGTGCAGGCCTTCCGGCAGAAAGGGACGTGGACGTAGATGCCGCTCACGGTGCAAAGATCTCACCTCGCCCATGGCTTTCGCGCCAGGTGGCCATCGTGCACGTGGCCCCAAAGGCGCGGGCCCACGGATCAGGCGTTCAGCGTGATGCGGAAGGTGGTGCCCTTGCCGAGGGTGGAGCGCTTCACGAAGATGCGGCCGTCGTGGTAGTTCTCCACGATGCGCTTGGTGAGCGAAAGGCCCAGGCCCCAGCCGCGTTTCTTGGTGGTGAAACCGGGCTCGAACACGGTGCGGAACTGCGCGGCGGGGATGCCCTTGCCGGTGTCCGTCACGTCCACGTGCACGCGTTCCGCCTCGGGCACGATCTCCAGCGTGATGGTACCGTGGCCCTCCATGGCGTCCACCGCGTTGCGGATCAGGTTCTCGATCACCCAGCTGAAGAGGGCGCGGTTCAGCGGCACTTCCAGGCCGGGGTCCGCCGGGGGCGTCACGTCGATCTGCACGCGGGAAGGCAGGCGGGGCCGCAGGTAGAGCACGGTGGCGCGCAGGGTGGCGTAAAGCGGCTCGGGCACCAGCTCGGGGGCGGAGCCGATCTTGCTGAAGCGCTCGGTGATCACCTCCAGCCGGTCCACGTCCTTGCGCATCTCGGCCACCGAGGAGGGGTCGGTGCCGTTGCTCTTCAGCAGCTCCATCCAGGCCATCAGCGAGCTGAGCGGGGTGCCCAGCTGGTGCGCGGTCTCCTTGGCCATGCCCACCCACACCTGGTTCTGCTCCGCGTTGCGGAAGAGGCTGAAGAGCGCGTAGCTCACCAGCAGGAACAGGCCGATGATGCCGAACATCACCACGGGGTAGTAGCGCAGCTGCTTCACGGTGGCGCTCTCGTCGTAGAAGATGTAGTTGCGTCCGCGGCCGGCCAGGGCGATCTCCAGGGGCGGGTTCGCCTGGGCCATCTCGGCGATGCGGGCCTCCAGCTTCGCGCGGTCGCCGGCCACCGCCGTGTCGATGTTGCTCAGCTCGATCACCTGCCGGCCGGTGCTGTCGGTGAAGATCACCGGCAGGGCGGCGCTGCTCATCACCGTTTCGCTGATGAAGCTCTTGATGATGTTGTCCATCACCTGCTCCAGCTCCGTCACCACGCGCGAGTCCTTGTAGTAGAGGTACTGCTTCTCGTTCCCGTAGAGCGTGATGGGGATCCGCGGGTGCAGCGCGCCCATCGCCTTCACCTCGGCGGCGAGCGCGGAGCTGTCCCGCACCAGGCCCTCGTCCAGGTTGCGGGTGGCCTTCACGTGCCCGGCGGCGTCGGTGATCACCACGGGGATGGTGGTGTTGGTGCTCACCACCTTGAGGTAGAAGCTCAGGTCGTTCACATCGTCGCTGGCCAGGTGCACCTGGGCATCGGCCCAGAGCTCCACCTTCTTGCGTTCCTCCTCGCGCAGGCGGTGGAAGAGCGAGTCGGTGTAGTTCACCAGCTGTGCGCGGTTGCGCACGGCCGCGGCCCACAGCGCCACCTTCTTGCGCTCCTCCTCGCGCACCCGCTTCACGATGCGGTCGCTGTACCAGAGCGAGGCGCCCACGATGGCCATGGCGGCCAGCGCGAGCACAAGCTTCCAGCGCTGCTTGCGGGAATAGAGGTCCACGGGTGCGGGGTGGCCCGATGGGCGATCGGACCGGCGTGAAGTTCGGGAACGGGACCGAGCTATTCGAGGATGATGGTCTCCTGCTCCTCGTCCTTGCCCTTCTCGAGCAAGCGGCCCAGGCCGCCCTTCTTCGGGCGGGTGGCGGTGCGGGTCTCGGCCGGTGCGTCCGTGCCGCCCTCGGGCTCGATGGTGATGCGGCCCTGCGGGGGTGCGGGAGGCGCCGCGGCGGGCTTCGTCCCGGTCCAGATGCCCTTGAGGATGCCCTTCAGCTCGGCGGTCTCCTGCTTCATCTTCTCCTTGCGCTTGGCTGCGGCCATGGCGCCGTCGTTGCCGAACTGCAGCGCGCTCGTGGTGCCGTACATGTGCAGGAAGATGCGCAGGCCCGTGCCGTCATCGATGATGGGGCCGAACTCGTCGTGCCCGCTGTCCGCGGTGCGGAAGAGGTCGCCCAGGCGGAAGTTCAGGTGGTCGTCCACCGCGCCGTCGAAGCCGTGCGCACCGCTCACCTCGATGTCCATCACGCTGCTCTGCACCAGCATCTGCGGCAGGTACACGCTGCGGTCCTTGATCTCGATGCGGTTCTCCAGGCGGGCGAAGGTGACGTGCTGCAGCCGCTCGCGCAGCGCGTCGGTGTCCACGAACGGCGACACCAGCTTGTTCTTCTCCAGGTAGGCGGCCACTTCCAGCAGCGAGGCATGGCCGTTCAGCTCGCCGTTCTCCACCACCACGTCGGCCACGCAGTGGAGCCGCTCCTCGTCGAGGCGGAAGGCGGGCGTGAGCGGGGCGGTGAAGGTGAAGCGCGCGTCGCCGCGGCCCTTCAGGTGGCGCTGGGTGATGAAGGACTGGCCGAAGTCCTGGAACTCGGCGAAGAGGGCGGTGACGTCGATCCCCTTGACGTCACCCGCGATGGACAGGGGATAGGCGCCCGCGGGCCGGCCGTCGAGCCGGATATCGCCACGTACGCTGCCCCCCGCGGTGCGGAAGGACAGCGGGTCGATGGAGAGCACCCGGTCCTGCAGGCGCAGGTTACCGCTGATCGCCTGGGCGGAGAAGGCCTCCATCACCAGCTCGCCCACGTCGGCCTTCAGGTCCAGGTCCACCAGGGCGGGCAGGGTGAAGGCGTAGGCGCCCCCTCCGGCGCTGCCGGTGCTTTCCGTGAGCAGTGAGGCCAGGTCGACGCGCGGCGAGCGGCCACGGGCATCGATGGTCAGGTGCTGGTCGGGGAAGAGCAGGTAGGGCATCAGGTTGCGCAGGGTGCCGCTCAGCTCGATGGCGTTGCCCTGCACGTCGCAGCGCAGGCCGTTCACCAGCGCGTCATTGCCGCGCAGGGCCAGCTCGGCGTTGAGGGCGGTGATGCGGTGGCGCACGCCCTTCATCTTCAGCGAGGCGTCCTTCAGCTGGGCGGTGCCGCTGATGGTGAGGGCGCGCAGGTCGGCGGGGGTGATCCGGCCCACGTCGCGGAGCTTGCCGGTCACGCGTGCCTCGGCCTTCAGGCGGCCGTCCACCTGCTCCAGCGTGTCCACGCGGGCGAAGCGCAGCAGGTCGGCCAGGGCCAGGTCGCCGTGCAGGTCGGCGGTGAGCTTCGCCTGCTTCAGGCCGTTCAGCTCCACGTTCCCGCCGAGGGACCCGCTGGCGCTCCGGGCGGAGAAGCCCTTCACCACCAGCTTGCGCGGGGTGCCTTCCGGCGTCAGCTCCACGGCCAGCTCACCCCGCACGTCCTTGAACACCGTGCCGCTGCTTTGCTCCCGGAACCGCCCTTCGCGCAGCTTCATCCCGGCCGACAGCACGGGTCCCGGCCCGTCCAGCAGCCCCCCGTAATGCACGGCCACATCGGCCTCGCCGTCCAGGCCGTAGCTGCGGAGCGGCCGGTTCAGCGCCTCGGGCAGCAGGGCCACCACGGAGGCCAGGTCCAGCCCGAAGCCGTTGGCGCGCAGGTCCATGGTGCGGCCACCCTGCCCGGCTCGTTCCACGGCCAGGGTCACGTTCAGCGGGGTCTTGCCGAAGAGCACCTCGCCCTTGGTGATCCGGAAGGCCCCGTCAGCCCCGCCGAAGGCCATGGTGAGCTTCACGTCGCCCTTGCGGTCGCTGAGCTGCACGCCGTTCGCGTCGCGCCAATGGCGCAGGAGCAGGTCGCCCGTGGTCTCCAGCGTGGAGCCCTCCGGGCGGAAGCGGCCGCGCACGGCCATCCGGCGGCTCGCCCCTGCGATCTCGAGGTGGGAGCGGTCGTCGCGGTAGCGCAGGTCCAGCCCGTCGAAGGAGACCTTCTTCAGGGCGAAGTCGGTGCCGCTCCCGGACGTGCTGTCGGTGCGCCAGATCAGCCAGTTCTCCGCGCCGTTCGCGTCGAGCCCGGGCTGCAGCTTCACCGCTTGGCCGTGCAGCTCGCTCACGGTGTAGTTGCCGCTCAGCAGGGCGAACAGGCTGAACTCGAGGTAGAGGTCCTGCGCGGCGAACAGGGTGTCGGCGGCGGTGCTGTCGGTGCGCACCTCGCGCACCAGCACGTCGTGGAGGCGCAGCGAGGCCTGGGGGAAGCGCTTGATCAGGGTGAGCTCGATGCCGCCCTGGTACAGCGGGGTCTTCAGGTGGGCGTTGAGCGCGTCCACCAGGTGGGCCTTCACCTCGTCCTCGTACACGTAGGCGGTGGTGACCAGCACGCCGAACACCAAGGCGAACGCGGCCAGGGCGAAGAGGGCGATGCGGCGGGCCAGGCGGACCATGGGCAAGGGACGAAAAGTACCGGGCGTGGGCAAGGCCTGCGCGGCGTTCCGGCGGGGATCGTCCACAGGGGCGTGTTACTCACCCAACAACGTGCCGGAGGGGGCGGAAGTGTGCGGCCTGCCCACAGGCTCCAGCCCCAAGCTTGGGCATAGATGCCGCTTGGGGCTGGAAGCTGAGGCTGTCGGCGCCTATTCGTTGCCGTACGAGAGCCGGGTGCGGCGTCCGCCCCGCGCGGCCTTGGTGTCTTTGGGGGCGCTCTTGAGCTGCTTCAGCCAGGCGATCTCCTTCTCGGTCAGGTGGCGCCAATGGCCGCGCTGCAGGTCCTTCTTGGTGAGGCCGGCGAAGAGCACGCGGTCGAGCTTGACCACCTCGTAGCCGAGGGACTCGAACATGCGGCGCACGATGCGGTTGCGGCCCATGTGCAGCTTGATGCCCACCTCGCGCCGCGATTCGCCGGCGTAGTTCACCTCGTCGGCCTGGGCGGGCCCATCGTCCAGGTGGATGCCCTCGGCCAGGCGCCGGATGTCCTCCGGGGCCACGCTCTTGTGCAGGGTCACGTGGTAGATCTTCTCCGCACCGTGGCTGGGGTGGGTGAGCTTCTTGGCCAGGTCGCCGTCGTTGGTCAGCAGGAGCACGCCAGTGGTGTTGCGGTCCAGGCGGCCCACCGGGTAGAGCCGCTCGGGGCAGGCCTTGGCGATGAGGTCCATCACCGTATGGCGCTCGTGGGGGTCGTCGGTGGTGGTGATGGTGTCCTTGGGCTTGTTGAGCAGCACGTAGCGTTTCTGCTCGATGCTGAGCTTCTGGCCGCCGAAGTGGACGATGTCGTCGGGCTTCACCTTGGTGCCCAGCTCGGTGACCACCTTCCCGTTCACCGTGACGGCGCCGGAGGTGATCAGCTCATCGGCCTCGCGCCGGCTGCCCACCCCGGCATTGGCCAGGTAGCGGTTCAGGCGGATGAGCCCGTCGTTGGCCGGGTTGCGCAGGCTGAAGCGGTTGCTGCGCTCGCCCTTCTTGAACGGGCGGCGGGCCAGCGGGTCGCCCTCCTGGAAGGTGCGCTCGTCCTTGCTTTGGCGTTTCCAGGGCTTCTCGGGGCGGGGGCTGGCGGAGGGGCGGCCGAAGGGACGCCGGGGGCCTTCGCCGCGGCCTGCCGGGCGTTGGGGTCGTTCCTCCCGGTCGCCGGAAGTGCGCTTGGGGCGGCCGCCCGCGGGTGCGGACCGGCGCTCGTCGCGGTCGGCGTAGCGGTCGTTGGGCCGTGAGCGGGCGGGGCCGCTGCGGCCCGGGGACCGCGAAGGACGGGCGGGTCCGCGCTCGTTCCGGGGTCCCTCGTCGGGGCCGTCGTCGCGCCGGCGGGCCGGTCGGTCGCTGGAGGATCTTTTCGGGCCGCGTTGGGGGCCGCGGGCGGGGCGTTCGCCTCTCGGGGAACGGTCAGTGCGCTTGCTCATGCAGAGTGGGATAGAAGGCGTTCGGGATGTGGAAGAAGGCCGGGCCGCCGGCGGTGAGGGTGATGCCGAGCACGTCGAAGCGGAGCTCGAGGTCCTCGGGGATGCTGTGGACGAGGGCTTCGGCGGCGGCCATCAGCTTGCGCTGCTTGGCGCGGTCCACGGCGGCCTCGGGGTGCCCCCAGCGGTCGCTGCTGCGGGTCTTCACCTCCACCACCACCAGGAAACGGCCGTCGCGGGCCACGATGTCGATCTCGTGGCGGCCATGGCGCCAGTTCCGGTGCAGCAGGGTGAAGCCGTTGGCGGTCAGCCAGCCGCAGGCCAGTTCCTCGCCTGTGGCGCCTGTCCGGAGGTGTTCGGTCCTGGTCAACGGCATGGTGTGCGTAACCCCGGCGGGCCAAGCGCGTTAGAAAGGGTCAAAGTTGAGCAACTTTCGGCGGGCATCCGCCGGTACGAGACAGCACCTCAGCGGAAACCATAGCCTCCATGCGTACGACCATCACTACCCTCTCCACCATCGGCACCATGCTGTTGGCCGGCCCCGGCCTGCGCGCCCAAAGTTTCGAGGGCGTCATCGAGTTCACGAAGACCACGGGGCCGGTGGTCACCAACTACAAGTATTTCGTCAAGGGCGAGCACATCCGCATCGAGGAGATCAGCGCACGCGGCGAGGTGCAGGGCATCATGCTGGTGGACACGCGGGACAAGACGGTGACGGCGCTCAGCCCCGACCGCAAGCTGTACATGGACGTGCCCAACATGCGCCTGCCGAAGGACGTGAAGGCCGACGTGAAGAAGACCGGCGAGATGAAGGACATGGCCGGCTACAAATGCGAGAAGTGGACGGTGAAGAGCGCTACGGAGGACCGCCAGCTCAGCTACTGGGTGGCGCAGGACGCCTTCGATTTCTTCGTGCCCCTGCTGGAGACGCTGAACCGCAAGGACGAGCAGGCGGTCTTCTTCCTGAAGATCGACGGGGCCAAAGGCGTGTTCCCCATGCTCGGCGTGGAGCAGAAGATGGACGGCAGCGAGGTGAGCCGCCTGGAGGTGACCAAGGTGACCAAGGTCGCCCAGAAGCCCGTGCTGTTCGAGATCCCCGCCGGCTACAACAAGTTCGAGCGCAACTAGGCCGTACGGCCTTCCCCGAAGCTCAGCGTGGCGCCGTCGGGCGTGACGCTGAGCTTCGCGTTCATCCCCAGCACCAGCGCGCGGTTGTCGGCGATGTGCCCCGCGGGAAAGCCGTAGCACACCGGGTAGCCAAAGGGGGCGACCACCTCGGCGATGATGGCCTCGGCCGTCCGCCCGAAGGGATCGGCCGGGTTGCGGTCGTGCATGTCGCTCATGCCGCCCACCACCAGGCCGCCCAGGGCCCCGAACCAGCCGCCGAGGCGGAGGTTCTGCACCATGCGGTCCACATGGTAGAGGTATTCGTCCAGGTCCTCCAGGAACAGGATACTGCCCCGCGGGTCGATGTCGTATGGCGTGCCGCGCAGGGCATAGAGCATGCTGAGGTTGCCGCCGATCAATGGGCCTTCGCACCGGCCCGGGCGTGGCTCGTGGCCCGCGGTCCCGATGGCATACGGCTCCCCGAACAGCGCCGCGCGCAGGGTCTCGCCGGTGGCCGCGGTCTTGGCGCCCAGGTTGTGCGGCATCTGCGCATGCAGCGAGGCCAGGCCCAGGTGGTGCAGGGCGTTATGCAGCACGGTGATGTCGCTGAAGCCGACGACCCACTTCGGATGCCGGAGCAGCGGCCGCAGGTCGATGCGGTCCATGATCCGCACGGTGCCGTAGCCGCCGCGCGCGCACCAGATGGCCTTCACGGCGGGGTCGTCGATGGCGGCCTGCAGGTCGGCGGCGCGCTCGGCATCGGTGCCCGCCTGCTGGAAATCCTTGCGGCCGATGCCGGCGCCGAGCCTCACCCGGAGGCCCCAGCTCTCCGCCAGCGTGATGCCGTCCCGCAGTTCGTCCACGACGATGGCGCGGGCGGTGGGGATGATGGCGATGGTGTTGCCGGGGCGGAGGGCGGGGGGAAGCAGCGGGGACATGGGCCGAAGATCAGGGGCCGGTCCGAATGAATGCCGGCATGCTCAGTCGGTCTTGAACAACTTGATCGTGTAGTCCAACAATTCCCGGGTCCCGGGCGCCCCATGACCAGGGACGACGATCACCGCGTCCGGGTATTCGGCCTTGACCCGCTCGACGGTGGCGGACCAGGCGGCCACGTTCGCATCGCCCAGGTAGCCTTTGCCGGCGCCCATTTCCTTTACCAGGCAGCCCCCGAACAGCACGCTATCCTCCGGGAAGTACACTACGATGTTGTCCCGGGTATGGCCCTCGCCGAAGAACGTCGCGCGGATGCTGTCCGCCCCGACCCGGAGCACGAGCGGATCCTTGAAGCCGTTCTCCGGCACGGCAAGGCCTTGTGCTTTCGCGAGCTCGATCGTCCTGGAATGCGCGTAGGAAGGAACGCCCCGGTCATGGAACGCCTGTAGCCCGCCCAGGCAATCGTCGTGGAAATGCGTCGGGATGACCGCGTCGATCCGGCAATGGAGCGTGCTGTCCAGCCAGCCGATCAGCTCTTCCGCCGTTCGGTCCGTGGTCGGGGTGTCGAACACGATGACCTCATTGCCGTCCCGCACGATCAGGCCGTTGCACGGCACGTTCCCGAAGTCCTCGGTCCGCTTGAACGAGGTGTGGATGAACGCATCCTTCGCGATGCGGGTGATGACAAGGTCGGGGGAGCGGTACACCTCCCCGAGGCTGGACGCATCCCCGCGTTGAGCGATGCAGGCGGTGTGCAATGCGAAGAACACCAGTGCCAGGAGCGTGGTGACGCGGGCCGCCCGTTCCGATCGCTGGGGGCGGGTCGGCCTGGGCGTGGTGGGCGAAGGGGGCGGTCGCATGGCGTGCGGAGAAGGTCCCGTAAAGGTCGGCCGTTCCGGTCGGTCCGGTGCGGGCGGCCTCGCTCGGCGGTCCCGCTTCGGTACTTTCGCAGCCCAAGCCCCGGACCGTGAAGGAGACCGTACGCCATACCGTTACCGCCGCCCTGCCTTACGCCAACGGCCCCCTGCACATCGGCCACATCGCCGGGGCCTACCTGCCCGCCGACATCTATGTGCGCAGCCTGCGGGCGCGGGGCAAGGAGGTGCTGTTCGTGTGCGGCAGCGACGAGCACGGCGCGGCCATCACCATCCGCGCGATGAAGGAGGGCAGCACCCCGCGCGCCATCGTGGACAAGTACCACGTGCTGATGCGCGATGCGTTCCGCGACCTCGGCATCGCCTTCGACATCTATCACCGCACCAGCTCCGAGCTGCACACGCGGACCTCGCAGGATTTCTTCCTGCAGCTGCACCGCAACGGCGCCTTCACCGAGCAGGAGGAGCAGCAGTACTACGACGAGGAGGCGAAGCAGTTCCTCGCCGACCGCTACATCACGGGCACCTGCCCGAACTGCGGCAACACCAACGCCTACGGCGACCAATGCGAGAAATGCGGCAGCGCGCTGAGCCCGAAGGACCTCATCGACCCGCGGAGCACCTTGAGCGGGAGCACCCCGGTGCTGAAGCCCACGAAGCACTGGTACCTCCCCATGGAGCGCAGCCAGCAATGGGTGGAGGAATGGATCAACACGGGCGTGCTCGACGGCGAGCTCCAGCACGACGCGGGCGAATGGAAGCCGCAGGTGCTGGGCCAGTGCAACAGCTGGCTGAAGGACGGCCTGCGTCCCCGCGCCATGACGCGCGACCTCGACTGGGGCGTGCCCGTGCCGCTGCCCGGAGCGGAGGGCAAGGTGCTCTACGTCTGGCTCGATGCGCCCATCGGCTACATCAGCGCCACCAAGCAGTGGGCGCTGGACCATGGCCAGGACTGGGAGAAATGGTGGAAGGCCGACGACACGCGCCTGCTGCACTTCATCGGCAAGGACAACATCGTCTTCCACTGCATCATCTTCCCCATCCTGCTGAAGCAGCACGGCGGGTTCATCCTGCCGCAGAACGTGCCGGCGAACGAGTTCCTGAACCTGGAGGGGCAGAAGATCAGCACCAGCCGCAACTGGGCGGTGTGGCTGCACGAGTACATCGAGCGCTGGCCCGACAGGCAGGACGAACTGCGCTATGCGCTCGCCTCCATCCTGCCGGAGTTCAAGGACGCTGAGTTCACCTGGAAGGACTTCCAGGACAAGAACAACAACGAGCTGGTGGCCATCCTGGGCAACTTCGTGCAGCGGGTGCTGGTGCTCTGCGAGAAGTTCTACGGCGGCCAAGCGCCGGAGCCGGCCGGCGGCACGGACCAGGACACGATGCTCTGGGCCGAGCTGAACGCGATCCCCGACCGGGTATCGGCCGACATCGATCGCTTCCGTTTCCGCGACGCGCTGGCCGGTGCCATGAACGCGGCGCGCCTGGGCAACAAGTACCTCACCGACACCGAGCCCTGGAAGCTGCAGAAGAGCGATCCCGAGCGCACGCGCACCGTCCTCTTCAACAGCCTCCGCATCACCGCGGCGCTGAGCGTATGGCTGGAGCCCTTCCTGCCGTTCACGGCGAAGAAGCTGCGCGGCATGCTGGGCCTCGGTGAGCTGAGATGGGACGAGGCCCTGCGCGCCGACCTCATCAGGCCGGACATGCCGTTGGGCAAGCCGGAGCACCTCTTCAAGCCGATCGTCGACGAGGAGATCAAAGCCGAAGTGGACCGCCTGCACGCCATGCAACCACAACCTACGGAAGAGAAGAAGGAGCAGAAAGCGCCCGCGGCCGCGGTGGAAGCGAAGGCGAACATCACCTTCGACGACTTCAGCAAGCTCGACCTGCGCATCGGTACCATCACCGCTGCGGAGAAGGTGGCCAAGGCCGACAAGCTGCTGAAGCTCACCATCGACATCGGCGAGGCCGCACCGCGCACCGTGGTGAGCGGCATCGCGCAGCACTTCGATCCCGCTGCGCTGCCGGGCCAGCAGGTGCTGCTGCTGGCCAACCTGGAGCCGCGCAAGCTCAAGGGCATCGAAAGCCAGGGCATGGTGCTGATGGCCGAGGATGCCGAGGGCCGGCTGCACTTCGTGCGACCTCCGGGGCCGCTGCCTCCCGGCAGCGGGGTGCGCTGATCCCTGCGCGCTCAGAACCGGATGACCATGCGCGTGACCAGCCCGTCGCGGAAGGTGTAGATGTGGCGCACCACGCCGTCGGAGATGATGGCCCCATCGAGGCCCTTGAGCACCTGGTGCACGTTCACCACCAGGCCCTCAGGGCTGTCGGTGAAGCGCACGGGCTCCACGTACGGGTCGAACACCTGCCACTGCCTGCGCCAGTAGGCGCCCACGGCTTCGCGGCCCAGCACCACGCCACCGTCGAGCTGGTCGGGCCATTCCACGTCCGGGGCCAGGGCCTGCAGCACCGTGTCCACGTCCCGGACGTTGAAGGCCGCATAGCTTTTGCGCAGCAGGGCTTCGTGGGCGGACGGGGCGTTCACGGGGATCAGGGATAGCGGTCGCGCAGGTCGTTGACGGACCAAGTGACCATTTCCTTCAACGCGGCGGGATCGAGGTCGCCCGCATGGCCGCCGGTATGCCGGTATTGGGAGCGGCCGAAGCCCATCCGGCTCCCGTCCCGCCTGCGCGCCGGCCCGCCGGTGGCAATGGGCAGGGTTCCTAGGAGCGCTTTCGCGCCCGCATCCGTCCCCCTGGTCTTGTCCACGGTCATGGAGCGTTCACCGTTGAGGACGAAAATTAGGGCCGCCCGCCCGCATCCCGTCCCCGTTCTTTACACGGAGGGAGCGAACCAGTCCTGGCCGGTGAGGTCGTAGATCTCCTGGATGCCCTTGAGGATCTTCGGGAAGTCGATGCCCAGGTCCTTCAGCAGGCCGGTGCGCACGTCGAACACCCAGCCGTGCACCACGGGGAAGCCCTCCTTCACGTACCGCTGCTGCACCACGGCGTACTTGATCACGTTCACGCACTGCTCCTGCACGTTCAGCTCCACCAGGCGGTCATAGCGGCGGCCCTCATCGGCGATGGCGTTCAGCTCGTCCTTGTACATGCGGTACACGTCGCGGATGCTGCGCAGCCAGGGGTTGAGCACGCCCAGGTCCTTGGGGGTCATGGCCGCCTTCACGCCGCCGCAGTTGTAGTGCCCGCAGATCACGATGCGCTTCACCTTCAGGTGGCGCACGGCGTAGTCGATCACCGAGATCACGTTGAGGTCGGTGCTGTTCACCAGGTTGGCCACGTTGCGGTGGATGAACACCTCGCCGGGCCGGGCGCCCATGAGCTCCTCGGCGGTCACGCGGCTGTCGCTGCAGCCGATGTAGAGGTACTCCGGGTTCTGGTCCTGGGCCAGCTTGGCGAAGAAATCCGCGTTGTTCGCGGTCTTCTCGGCAAGCCAGCGGCGGTTGTTCTCGAAGATCTGCTCGTAGGAGGTCATGGGTCGGGGGATGGCCCGGACAAGGTAGGGGAGGTTCGCGGGCCGCGAAGGCCGTGGCGCCTACTTTCGCGCCGGCCTTCGGCCGCTATCCGGACCCCATAGTTCAATGGATAGAATAGGAGTTTCCTAAACTCTTGATCCAGGTTCGACTCCTGGTGGGGTCACACAGCGAGGCGCGCATTCCCAATGAAAACAAGGGAATGCGCGCGTTCGTTCCTGCCAGGTTGTCGGTTTCTTCGGTTTTATGGGTTACGGTGCCGAAGCGACGGGTCGAGGTTCGGAACAGCCAAGCTTAGGGACCACACAACTGTGGACGTCACGTGTTCGATGATCTACCGGCAGCTGGAATACCCACTTCTCGGGATGGGGATCAGCAATTGGACTTTGGATCGTTGAGGTCGCGGCTGACGCGCTGAAGTGAGATTGCGGATTTCCCGCAATTTCCGCCTTGGGGGTCAGCGCTGGATCACAAGGCGCTCCGATCGTAGATGCTGCCCGTTGTTCGTCAAGCCTACGGTGTAGGTCCCTATTGCGAGGGTGCGGGTATCAAAGAGGGTTCGGTCTTGGCCCTGCACCAATGCGAGGCGTGCGACCTCGCGGCCGGTGATGTCGCGGATCAACAGTGCCGCATTCTTCGGCGCGGTGGTCAGATCATAATTGAAGGTGATCTGCTCGCTGGCCGGATTGGGATAGATATGGAACTGTGGTTCGACCGATCGCGGTGTCGATATGCCTGTGCTGATGTCGCCCACGTGCAGCCGGGAAATGAACCGCTGCTCGGGGTGTTCCACCTCCCCTTCCGTATACCCGGCGAAGATCCCGCAGATGTAGTAGTGCGTGCTGTCGGCGTCCACCTTGAAGTCCGTGAGCAGGGCCGTGGTGGAACCCTGATACGTGAACGGCCCCAGACGGCAACCGCTGAAGGCCGGGGTGAGCGTGCCTGTACTATCCAGGATACAGATACCTGGCCGCTCCTCTCCGTTCACCTGGGAGAACATGCCGCACGCCAGTAGCTGGCCATCGGTCCAGGGACGCAGGAAATGCACGAACGGACCGGCCGGATGCGAGGCGGAGACATCTCCTTCGGTAGCGAAGTGCGGGATGGTGAACGTAGGATCCAATTCTCCATTGGGCAGGAAGCGAGCGAGCCGCACCGTGTCGTTCTCCACCTGGGTGGTCCAGTAGTTGCCCCCGGCATAGAAGCGACCGTCGTCCATAGGCAGCACCCTTCTCACGTTCCCCAGGTATACGCCGCTGTGGAAACTGGTGTCCACCGCCCCATCAGCGAACGTGCGGAAGAAACGGTCCACCGGCTGGCCGTCGAAGATGGTGCCCGTGCCGCTGCATAGGAACCGCCCATCGGGCAGCGCGTTCACGAAGTAATTCGTGCCGTTACCCTGGCGATGCACGCGCGTGGTGTCCAGATAGCCCTCGTTGCTGAACCAGATCAGGTTGTACTGGCCCACGAATCCACGAGTGGAGTCGTCCAGGTCGTGCTTGCCGGCAATCAGCAGCCGCCCATCCGGAAAGATGTGATAGTCGCCGCCCTGTAGAGATAGGAAGTACGGACCAGTGTTCATGGAAATGAAATCGGGATCGGCTGATCCATCGGCCTGCACTCTTCGCACCAAGTCGCCGACGGCCACGTAAAATCGGCCTTCCCAAGGTGTGATCTTTCCTCCTCCCAGACCACCGTTATTGAAATCCGGATCACGTTGACCATCTGGCAGTAATCGCACCAGTGCTTTGGGATTGATCTCGCTGGGAAAGAGCATCACACCGGACGCGATCAATCCGTCATCCGTGACCATCATGGAATTGACATACTGTCGCTGTATCTCGGTCTGGAAGGTCGGGTCCAACGCGAAGGGCTCCTGTGCCGAAGCCACGATGGCCGCCCAACAGGCGGCCATCGTGGTCAACAGCGTATGTCGCTCAGGGAACCTCACGGTCGTACCATCAGTTTCTCGGTGTGGCCTGCCCCGCTCGCCGGGGCATATTCCACCAGATACAGCCCCGCGGGCAGCGTGCTGGTATCATACACCTGCTGCGCCCGTGGCGGCAAGGTGTCCACCACGCGGCCAGTGGCATCGCATACACGCACGATGCCTTGCGGGTAAGCTCCCGTGCACGTGAGGGTGACCCGGTCCGTGGCCGGATTGGGATGGATGTGGAGCAGCGGTGCATCCGGTGGTGGCGCCGGTACGCTCGTGCTGATATCGCCCACGTGCAGCCGCGCGATGAACCGCTGTTCGGGATGCTCCACCTCGCCCTCGGTGTAGCCGGCGAAAATGCCGCAGATGTAGTAGTGGGTGCTGTCGGCATCCACTTTGAGATCGCTAATGATCGCTGAGGTCGAGCCTTGATAGGTGAAAGGCTCCAACCTACAGCCACTGAAAGCAGGCGTGAGCGTCCCTGTGCTGTCCAATATGCAGATGCCCGGCCGCTCCTCTCCGTTCACCAATGAGAACATCCCACATGCCATTATTTGGCCGCCCGTCCAGGGCCGCAGGAAGTGCACAAAGGGACCCGTTGGATGTGAAGTTGCCACATCGCCTTCGTTGGCGAAATGCGGGATCGCGAACGTCGGGTCCAGTGCCCCGTCCGGGAGAAAGCGCGCCAGGCGTACCGTGTCGTTCTCCACCTGGGAGGTCCAGTAGTTGCCGCCCGCATAGAAGCGGCCATCGTCCAAGGGTAATACCTTCCGCACATTGCCCAGGTATACGCCGCTGTGGAAGCCGGTATCCACCGCCCCATCGGAGAACGTGCGGAAGAAGCGGTCCACCGGCTGACCATCGAAGACCGTGCACGTGCCGCTGCACAGGAACCGCCCATCGGGCAGTTCGTTCAGGAAGTACACCGTGCCGTTACCCTGGCGATGCTCCCGCGTGGTGTCCAGGTAACCTTCGTTGCTGAACCAGATCAAGTTGTACTGGCCCACGAAGCCACGGACGGGATCGTCCAAGTCGTGCTTGCCGGCGATCAGCAGCCGCCCATCCGGGAAGACATGGTAGTCGCCGCCTTGGAAGGACAAAAAATAAGGACCAGAGTTCATCTGAATGAACCCAGGGTCGACCAAACCTTCACCGGTCAATCTCCTCACGGTCTGGCCAACGGCTACGTAATATCCGCCGTCCCAAAAAGTCAATTTTCCCTGTCCGATGCTCTGTGGAAATGGAGGGAATCCTTCATCGTGTGAGCCGTCCAGTAATAGCCGCATACTGCCTCTGACACTCATATCGCCCGGCATTCTCATCTCACCAGAGGCCAGGATCTTACCATCCATCAAAACGGCGATCGAATTGACATAACGATCCTGGATCTCCGTATGGAAAGTCTCGTCCAAGGCAAAGGGAGCCTGACCGGAAGCCACGATGGCCGCCCAACAGGCGGCCATCGTGGTCAACAGCGTATGTCGATCAGGGAACTTCACGGTCGTACCATCAGTTTCTCGGTGTAGCCTGCTCCGCTCGCCGGGGCATATTCCACAAGATACACGCCAGCGGGCAGGCCGTCCACCGTGTAACTGCTTTGCCCTTGCTGACCGGTCATCGGCAGCATGGCCAGCAGGCGGCCCAGGCCGTCGCGGATGCGGATGGTCCCGGAGGCATTGGGTGTTCCGGAGAGGGCATAGGTGAAGGTGACCTGGTGCTGCGCGGGATTGGGCACGGCGCTGAAGCGATCGGCCACCGCCGCCGCGCGCGGCGGCACCGCAGGCATGCTGCGTTGCTCCGCTCGGCCACCGCCACCGGTGTAGGGGGGACGGCAATGGTGGTACACGGCGCAGAGCAGGTTGCTGGCCCAGTTGGCCGGGCGGTCGTAATGCTCGCCCACCATGTCCAGCAGGGCCTGCACCTCCGTGCTGTCCAGGTGGTGGCTGTCGCGCTCCTCCGCCTGCGCGGTGGCCAGCACATCCAGGTAGGCCAGCATGCGGGCCTGTTCGGCCAGGTCGGTGGCGGCCATCGCCAGTTCGGCATCCATGTCGTCCACCACGTCCCGCGCCTCCGCATAGCGCCCTTCGCCCATGAGCAGGGCGGCTTCCGCGTAGCGTGCCCCCTTGGTGGGCAGGTAGCGCCAGGCGGCGATCACCGTATCCGCCGGAACGGGCACGGTGTCCATCCGGTACAGCCGGACCAGGCGGCCCACCGAACGGGTGAGCCGGGTGTGCAGGGTGCCCAGCTCGTCCTCCAGCGTGGCACGCTCCGTGGGCGATGCCCAGCTGGCCAGCACCGCGGCCTCGGTGGAGTCCGTGATCGGCAAGGCCGCTTCCCCGGTGGACCAGGCCAGGAAGCCCTTCCTGGACGTGGCCTCGGGATCCGCCACCAGCACCTCGGCCTTCGCAAGGTCGGCCATCCACGGCTGCTCCACCACGGCCTTCAGGGCCTCCGTGCTCAAATAGGGACTTTGCGCCAACAAGGTGGTCCGCAGGGCTGCCATATCCGCCGGGCCGGCCGTGCTGATCGCCTGTATCATGGCCTCGGTGTCGCCATCGTCGATCAGGGCGGCATAGTGCGCCCGCGCCGCATCATAGGCCGCGCGCTGTTCCACCAGGGCCGCTCGCAATGCGGCCCGTTCGTCGCCCCCCTCCCCGGACCGGAACCCTTCCTCGCCTCCCTCGAAGAAGGGATCGCAGGCCGAAGGCACTTCCGGTGCATTGGCCACGGGCACCAGCACGGTGGCGCCGGCATTGGTGTAGTACACCGGGGTCTCGTTCGCAGCCACCGGATGGTGGTAGTAGCTGATGGTGGACAGCAAGGGCGTGGCACCGGGCTCGATCTCGAAATCGAGGTTCCCCGACGCGTTGTCGAAGGTGTTGCCCGCCATGAAACTGGCCGCGGCCTGGTGGCCCCGGATGGTGTGGTCGTCCGTACCGTTGACATCAGCAGCAACGGTACGCGAGAACAGGTCGGTGATGTTGTTCAGGTTGGTGTTGCAGTGGAACTGCAGGCCCACGATGTCGGGATCGGTGACGTCCACGCAAACGCCCTCACCTCCAAAGGCACGGTCGAGGTCATTGGCCGCGTTCTTCTCCACGATGTCGTTGTGGTCGCGGGTATAGCCGACCACGATGCCCTCCCGAGGGGCCCATTCCTGCAGGCTTGGTGTGGCCATGAGGTCATTATCCCGGATATCGAACCCGTATCCACCGGTAGTGAAGATGCCACGGTGGAATCCATCCCAGAATGTTTCGTCCGGGTTGGTGAAGAGCACGTCCAACCACCGTCCTATCTCGAAGGTATTGTCCAGCAGCCCGAAGCTGACCACATCGGCCAAGTAGGCCCCGCAGATGTTGTCGGTGAAGGTGTGCTCCACCACGTTGGTGTAGGGGCTGCCCCCGGGGTTCACGGCATGGATACCGTGGTCGAGGTTGCGGAAGATGCCGGTGTTGGCGGTGTGCGTGGGCCACACGGAGGCATTGGAGTTGAAGAGCTCCAGGCCCTGCCCCATACGCAGGCTCTCTTCATGCTCGCCGATGTCATTGGCGAAAGTGCAGCCGTAGAACTTGGTCTGCCCATGTTCGCTCACACGCACATGCACGACCGGGTCCAGGTCGGCATAATTCAAATGCGCCGTCGTCTTGAACTCCACTTCCTGGAAGAAGGGGATGTCGAAGTAGTGCGCTCCGAACGACGTGGCTGGCAGGCCGAGGATGACCACGTCGTGCAGGTTGTTGGTGAAGAACGCGCCTTTGGCGTCGATGAGGCCGTTGCGGATGCCCGCCGTGGTGTTGGTGTATCCCGGGGCCATCGGATCGGCCGTTCCCGCCAGCAGGCCCGTGAGGGCATTGCTGATGGTACCGCCTGAGCGCATGTACACCAGGCCGGACGAACTGGAGGTGATCGGAACCCCTTCCACCCGTACGCCGTCCCACATGCTCTTGTTCCCGCAGATGGGCACGCTCGTGAGCGTTCCGCCGTTCACGATGTCCAGCCGTCCTCCCTTCTCCACCTTCAGGTATGTGGGCACGCCGCATTGCCGGCTGTCCGCGAAGCCGATGGTGGCCCCGTCCACGGTCAGGTATCCGCCGCTCTTCACCACCACCGCACCCCGCACCGAGCGATCGGAGTTCCAGGTCTCCGTACCGGTGATGTTGAAGTTGCCGTCCATGTCATAGTGCGTGTCCAGGCGATAGAGCACAATGCTTTCCCACGGGTCCAGGGTCACCGTGCCGGTGTGGATGGTGCCGAACACGTCGCTCCAGCACCCTTCCAACTCGAAGCTCGCCACACTGTTCGGATCTCCGGTGACCCCGGCACCTGTGAGGTTGTAGCGGAGGATATGTTCCGCGGCGATGACGTCCCCGTGGTCGGGGTCGATGGTGCAGGGCCGCACCTCTACGTCGTTTAAGTCCACGGTGGACGTCGACAGCGCCCCCAGGCTGAACTGCACGTTCTGGAATGCGGTGAAGAGAAAGTCGTTCGCGCCCTCGTCGGTGGCTTCGATGACGAACTCATAGTCGCGCCAACCACTGCCCAAGGCGAGGTACTTGGGGCCACGGAACTTGGTGCCTGCATCGTAGACCGGATCGAGCCGTAGGGCGTCGGTATCGGCCGATCGCGCCTTGAAGTTGAACTTGTAGAGGCCGGCCGCCAAGGAAGGAGTGCCACCCGCACCGATGTACTGGTAGCAACATCCCTTTTCGATCCAGGCGCAGTCCGTACTGCGCAAAGCGTTGTCGCCACCGCCCAGGGAGAGGCCACTGGGCGGGCAGGATACGCTCGGTGTCCAACCGGTGACCCCACCGTTGAAGTCGTCGGACAAGGCGCTTTCCAGGCTGCCCGTGGTCACCACGGAATAGTCACGCAAGTGGAACGGGCTTTCGTTCGCCGTGGCGTCCTGGCTGCTCATGGCCTGCCAGCCCTCCAGGCTCCACGGGATGGCACGCGGTCCCAGTTCGTTGGTAACACCGGACACGGCATACTTCACCTCTTGCAGGATAGGCACGTCGCTGAAGGGGTTGAAGTAGTGGTTGCTGGTGAAGTCGCCGAAGTCCACCAGTTCGGTGTTGTCACCAGGCCAGATGTGGCCTTGACGCATGCACACCTGGTCCTCGCGCAAGCAGTACAGGATGTTGTTGTCGTAGGTGTCGTCATAGGAGGCCTTGTAGTTCGGTGTGTTCCCGTTGCCGGCCCCCTGGTCCGAAATGGGGTCGTTGTCGCCCCCATAGGTCGTCATTCCAACGGTCCACTGCTTGTAATTGGAATAGTCCGTCATGCTCAGCTGGATGTCGTTGCCGAAGAGGATGTTGTCCTCCACCAAGGCGTCCTCGCTCTCCAGGGAATGGTCCACATGGATGCCCGCGGCACAGCCGGTCACGGTATTGCCACGCACCGTGGTGTGCTTGATGGAGCGGTCGCCGAAGTAGATGCCATAGGAGATGGGGTGATAAGCACTGTAATTGTCCGCTGAGCTGATGAGGTTCACGTCCGGGTCGCCCAGGCCGGCAATGACGTTGTTCTCAATGGTAAGGCCGTCGCTCATGTCCAGGGCGATGCCGCCCCCATCGTTCAGGATGGCGAGGCCGTTCCGGATGTAGTTGTTCCGCACCAAGCCACTGCCCGCCAACCCGATGGCCGTGTAGCCGATGTTGATGAACCGGTTGTATTGGATGGTGCAATTCGTACCACTGGAGTTCACGCCCTGGTAGCCCCAATTGTCCTCCCCCAGGCCGGGGATGATGCCAATGTTCTCGAACGTACTGCTCGATATGGTCGCGTTGGCAGCCGAGGTCCGGATGGCTCGATCATAGATGTCCGTGAACGTGTTGCCGGTGAAGGTGTTGTTGGTGTTGGTGCCCGCTGCATCGTTGTTGATCCCCTGGTAGAGGTCCCTGAACGTGCAACCGACCACTGTCAACCCATTGCAGTAGTTCGTGGTGATGGCTGCTCCGGTCTGATGCTCGAAGACGATGTCACCGATGAAGATGGTCTGTTTCGTGCTGGGCGAGCCCATGGCGATGCCGGCATCGCGCACGGCCATGCGCACGCCCGTGGGCGCGCTGCCACCGTCCCAGTAGAAATAGAGCGTGCCGCCCGAGCCCGTGCCCGGGTCGAAGTACCACTCGCCGTTCTGGTCCAGGAAATCGTATTTGTTCTCCAGGAAATAGCCCCAGTGATAGCCTTGCAGATCCAGCGGTGAGTTGTCAGGGAGCAGCAAGGCCGAAGGGCTGGGGAGAACGTCCAGCACCTCGCTGCGCTCATAGCTCCAGTTGGTGGCACGCACCACGATGGTGGCTCCGATGGGATCCGGCGTCACCGGTACCGCGACGGTACCTTCCAACTGGTCGTAGGTATTCCCTCCCACGGTCACGTTCTGCGTGAACTGCTGGTTGCGCAGCCATCCATTGTCCGGGTCGTCCACGTTCGGGTACCGGGCCAGCGTTTGCAGGATACCGTTCTTGTATATATGGCCCACGATGACGCCATTGGGTATGCTGGCCTGATAGATGTTCCCCGTTGGCGACCCAAGCGTCACTGGGTCGCTTCCGGTGATGATGGGGGACGTACCCGAATTGTAGGGTCCGATCGTCACGTTCGTCGCCCCGCCGGCCACCGTGATGGTACCCGGATACGTGCCGTTCTTGGCGAGCCGCACCGTGGTATTGCTGGGCACACTGCCGCTCACTGCGGTCATCAATCGGCCGATGGTCTGGAAGGGGGCCCCTATCGCGCCGGTGCCCGTGACATCATTGCCGAACGCTTCATTGACGTAATAGGTGGTCTGGGCCAGGGCCTTTCCCGCATTACTAAAAGGCAACCACGCAGGACACACCATGGCTGCGATGAGAGCAGCCTTCATTGGAACTCCTTTTCGCATGTGTAGTGGGGATTAGGGGACACATTGGAACGGAGCACTTATCGATGTTGAAGATGGGGCAAGAAAGAAGGATCGGTGCGGACCGCGGAGCCTACTTCAGATTCCCATAGAGGTCTTCCGAAGCACGCAACGATGGGAAGGAAAAGCAATGTAAAGCAGGCCGCTCCTTGTGAGATTAACAATACCGGTAAACCGGTATCGTGCTTGCCATGGCCCGCACTAAGGTCCACGTGCGATGCGGCGGCACGCGATCACTGGTGCAGGTTGAACAGGAAGATGGCATGGAGGAAAACGATGAATCAGACCACCCCTGCCGTCCAGGGGTTGAACATTCCGCCATTCCTGTCGCGATGCGGGTCGAGGGCGTCCAGCGAAGCCGCGATCGCAAGGGCCACGACCAAGGCGAAGGTCTTGGTTGTCACTTTTCATTGCCCATACCCATACGAAGGTTATCCCTTCTTACCGCCGATGAACTGACCGTATGCGGCCCTGGCGTGAACTTGAGGAAGGAACGAACAAGTCATAGGTAACAGGGTTCGTGTCCTGGTGGGGCCACTCAGCGACGCGCGCATCTCCACCATCGATGGGAGGTAGCGCGCGTTCGTCGTTCCCGGCCCCCCGTGCGGGGATCATGCGCCCGTCCTGGGCTGGCCATAGATGGAGTACGGCTGGATCGAGCGGGAGACCAGGTAGCTGATGGCGGAGACGAGCATGAGCGGGACGAACAGGGCATAGCCCCCCGTGATCTCGGCGATGAGGAAGATGGCGGTCAGCGGGACGTGGATGCTGCCGCTGAGGATGGCGGCCATGCCGACCACGGTGAAGTTGACCTCGTTCAGGTCCGCCAGGCCGAGCAGGTGCATGGTGCGCGCAAAGGCGAAGCCGCACATGGCGCCGATGAAGAGCGCAGGGCCGAACATGCCGCCGTTGCCTCCGCCGCCCAATGTGAGCGACGTGGCGACGACCTTCAACAGCATGAGGCCGAGAACGAGCGCGACGAGGTTCCACGGACCCAGCTCCAGCATCAGCGGAGCATGCTCCGCAAGGCGGGATGCCTGGCCATGCAACAGCTTCTCCACGCTGTCGTACCCTTCCCCCAGCAGCGGCGGGAAGAACAGGATGAGCACCCCCAGCAGGAGCCCGCCCGTGACCGCCTTCACCCAGGGGTCCTTGATGCGGGAGAACCGGGCCCCCAGGCCATGGTAGAGGCGGATGGTGTGGACCGAGACCAGGGCGGCGAACAGGGCCAGCCCGAAGTAGTACGGCAGTGCGGCCGCATTCCAGGAGTCGGTGATAAGGACGAACGGCTGCCCTTTGTAGATCAGGGAGGAGACGAAGGCCGCGGACGCGGAGGCGATGAGCACCGGCACCACCATGGGGATGGCGATGTTGATCAGGATGGCCTCCAGCGCGAAGATGGCCCCGGCGATCGGGGCGTTGAAGATGGCCGAGATCCCGGCGGCGGCACCGCAGGAGAGCAGAAGTATCCGGGCGCCCTGGTCGAACTTGAGCCACCGGGCGATGTTGCTCCCCCAGGCCGCACCCGTGACGGCGATGGGAGCCTCCAGCCCCGCCGATCCGCCGGTCCCCATGGTGAGGATGCTGGTGACCACCTGTGAGTAGAGCTTGTGGAACTCGACGAAGCCGTGCTTTTCGCGCACCGCCTTCAGCACGGGCGGGATGCCCCTCCCCAGATCGCCGTTCAGCCAGAGCTTGGTGAACAGCACGGAAAGCAGGATCCCCGCGAGCGGGATGACGAGGACAAGGAAGGCCCGGTCGCTGCCGAAGAGCCAGCCGTGCAGCGACCGCGTCACCTGGCTGACACCGGCCTTCAGGGCCACCGCCCCCAAGGCGCCGAACACGCCGATGATCACGCCCGCGATGATCAGCGAGGTGTCCTCACCGAAATAATGGCGGCGCCAATAGCGGATCCTCATGGGCGGTGGACGGCGTCAGGGGCTCTTCAGGGATGTGTTCACCGGCCGATCGACAAGCGCCGCCAGGAGCGCCGATACGTCTTCCGGCCCGCGTATGCAGTACCGGGCGTGGCTCGGCGGGATGCCCACCTTGATGCTGAACGCACCGGGTGGGAGGGCCTTGAAAAGGTCCTCATCGGTGCGGTCGTCCCCGATCGCAAGCACGAACCCGGCGGGGCGGGAGGCCAGCAGCTGCCTCACGGCCGACCCCTTGTCGATGCCCATCGGGCGCACCTCGATCACCTTGTTGCCTTCGATGATCTGGAAGTCGAACGAGCGCGCCATGTCGTTCAGCACGTTCATCAGCTCACGCGAGCGCATGAAGCCGAGGTCGGGGGCCGCACCCCGATAATGCCACGCGATGGCCGTGGTCTTCTGCTCCACGAGCGATCCCGGGCAGCGGTCCTGGAACTGCTGGAAAAGTGCGTTCACCGGGCCCATCCAATCCGTGCGTACGGAGGTCCATGTCCATTGCCCCTCAGGCGAGCGAAGGTAGGCACCATGCTCGGCCACCAGGTGGATGGGGAGCCGCTCGTACCAGGCGCCGAGCGTTCCGCGGTCGCGTCCGCTGACCACCGCGATCGAATTGCACGGGTCGCTGAGCAGGCGTTCCAGGAGCGAGCGGAGCTTGTCGCCGGGCAGGGCGTCCGCCGGAAGCTTGGTGAAGGGCACCAATGTCCCGTCATGGTCGAGGAAGAGCCAGCGGCGCGTTGCGGTCCTGTAGGAGGCGAGCAGGGTCTTCCGTGCGTCGGTGGTGATCTCCTTCACCTGCAACCGGCGCCGCAGCGCGACGGCCCCGTCCAGCTGGTGGAACTGGTCCTCGGCCCATCGCACCACGTCGTACCGGGCAAGGCGTTCCTGCATCTCGGCCATGCGTGCCGATTGCTCTTCCGCGGGCATGGCGAGCGCTTGCGATAAGGCATCCGCCACGGCGGCACGATCGGTGGGGTTGATGATCAGGGCCCCGCCCAGTTCATTGGCGGCCCCTGCGGTCTCGCTCAGGATGAGCACCCCGCGCTTGTCCTTGCGTGCGGCCACGTATTCCTTCGCCACGAGGTTCATGCCGTCGCGCAGCGGGGCGATCAACGCGACGTCGGCGGCCTGGTAAAGGGCGCACAGCCGCCGATGGTCCACCGAGCGGTACTGGTGGATCACGGGCTGCCAGTCCACCGACCCGAACCGGCCGTTGATGCGGCCCACGGTGGCTTCGATGCGCTCCTTGAGCTCCTTGTATTTCGTGATGGCATCGCGCGAGGGGACGATCTGGAGGAGGTAGGACACCTTGCCCGCGAGATCGGGGCGCGTGTCGAGCAGGTGCTCATAGCCCTGCAGGCGTTGGAGGATCCCTTTCGTGTAGTCCAGCCGGTCCACGGAAAGCACCAGCCGGCGGCCGGCCATGTTCTTCCGCAACTGGTTCTTCTCGGCCACCACGGCATGGTCATCGAAGGCCCGGCGGAACCGCTCCGGGTCGATGCTGACCGGAAAGGCGTCCACCACCGTCGATCGGGAACGCCCCATCACGGTGCGGAGGTCCAGTTCCAGCCCCAGCAGTTGCTGGACGGATTTGAGGAAGTACTGCACGTGATCATGCGTCTGCATGCCGACCAGGTCGGCCCCGAGCATGCCTTCCAGCAGCTCCCTGCGCCAGAGCGCCGGCAGCAGGCGGAAGACTTCGTAGGAAGGGAAGGGGATGTGCAGGAAGAACGCGATCGGCAGGTCGGGGAACGCTCCGCGCAGCAGCGATGGCAACAGCATGAGGTGATAGTCGTGCACCCATACGCGGTCACCCGGCCCGATCACTTTCGCAAGGGCATCGAAGAACAGCCGGTTCGCCGTGCGGTAATGCGTGAACCACTCTTCCTCATACCGGGCCAGGGAAGGGAAATAATGGAACAAGGGCCACAGCGTATCGTTCGAGAAACCATTGTAATGCCGGTCCTTCGTGGCATCCGGCAGGATCACGGGGCTCACCTCGAACAGGCCTGCGGCGGCGGCGCCCTCCCCGGGCTTGCCGGCCCGCCTGGCCCGCATATCGGTGGCGCCCACCCAGATCGGCCGCCTGCCGGTCGCCGTCCCGGCACCTTCGCCGAGCCGGCGGTGCAGGAAGGAGCCGATGCTGCTGACCAGTCCTCCGGAACTTTTGACGAGCAGGGGACCGCCCCCGCGCTCCTCCGACCGGAACGGCAGCCGGTTGGAGACGATGATCAGGCGTCCTTCAGTGTCCATCATGCGTGGGTCCGGGTATGTTCAAGTGCATCGTACGCATCGGATGCGGGTATGGTCGAACGCGCAAGCGCCGCTCGACGAATGGAGGGATGTTGGGATACCCTGTGACCGGGAGGCCATCGGCCGGGCGAGGCCCGCTCGGTACCCTTGCTCACACCGGATCGCACATCAGCACGAGATTCAACGGTGGTGTTGCGGCGGCCAAGGTAAGCCATCCAGCGGGCCGGGCATCCAATGCTGCTCCGATCTGACGGATGTCAGTCCCCGCCCCGACCGGGTGGTCCACTTTCGGTCCATGGGAAGGACCGGTCAGGTGGACGTGGCCTGCTACCACTGCGGGGATCCGTGCGCGGAGGAGCATCGCTCATACGACGGCAAGGACTTCTGCTGCGCGGGCTGCGAGGCCGTGTACGACCTGCTCCAGGAGAGCGGCTCGTGCACCTATTACGAACTGGGTGAGCGGCCTGGCCTGAAGCAGGGCGCCGGGGTGGACGAGCCGCGCGTGGAACTGTTCGCTTCCGCGACGGTGCGGGAGCGCATCGTGGAGTTCGCGGAGGATGGCATCATGCGCGTCCGCCTCCACATCCCGCAGATGCATTGCAGCTCGTGCATCTGGCTGCTGGAGAACCTGCACCGTATCGCCCCGGCGGTGATCCGCTCGCGCGTCTCGTTCACGGACAAGGAGGTCACGGTCACCTTCCACGAGGACCGCATGGGCCTGACGGAGCTGGTGGCGCTGCTGCGGCGGATCGGCTATGGTCCCCAGCTCACCGGCGGCATGCGCCGGCAGGGCGGTGAAGCGCGGGTGCCCCGCCTGCTGTACGTGCGGCTGGGCGTGGCCGGCTTCATCTTCGGCAACACCATGATGTTCAGCTTCCCGGAATACCTGGGGGCCGATACCGAGGCGGGCATCAAGGCCGGGCTGCAATGGATGGCGGTGCTGTTCTCCCTGCCGGTGGTCTTCTTCCTGAGCGCCGATTTCTTCCGGAGCGCCTGGGCGGGTCTGCGCGCGCGGCAGGTGAACATCGACCAGCCCATCGCCCTGGGAATCGTGGCTCTATGGACGCGCAGCCTCTGGGACGTGATCGCCGGGAGCGGGCCGGGCTATTTCGATTCGCTGGCCGGCCTCCTGTTCTTCCTCCTCATCGGCCGCTGGTACCAGGCGCGGACCTACCGCGCATTGCGGTTCGACCGGGCGCTGGAGGATTTCCTGCCCCTCGTGGTGCTCCGCAAGACCGCGAACGGGGAGGAACCGGCACAGGTGGCGGACCTGCTCCCGGGCGACCGCATCGTGGTGCGCGACCAGGAGCTGGTGCCCGTGGACGCTGTGCTGCGCGCGGGCACGGCGCACATCGACAACAGCTTCATCACGGGCGAGCCGCTCACGGTGCGCCGTTCGGTGGGCGATACCATCCGGGCGGGCGGTCGCCAGCGCGGTCCGCTCATCGAGCTGGAGGTGCTGCGCACCTTCTCGGAGAGCCGCTTGAAACAGCTGTGGGCGGAGCACGGCGGTGCGCGTGTACGGCCGGCCATGCCGCGCCTGATGGACCAGGTGGCCCGGCGCTTCACCATCGTCGTGCTGCTGATCGCCGCCGGCGCCGGCCTCTATTGGTGGGGCAAGGACACGTCGCAGGTATGGCCCGTGGTGACGGCGGTGCTCATCGTGGCCTGCCCCTGCGCGCTGGCGTTGAGCATGCCGTTCGCCTATGGGCATGCCATGCGCCTGATGGGGCGGCGCGGCCTTTTCCTGCGCGATGCCGAAGTGGTGGAGCACCTGGCCCGCACGGACATGGTGGTCTTCGACAAGACGGGCACGCTCACGGCACGGGAGGCGTACGACGTGCGTTGGGAGGGTCCCCGCCTTTCCGCGCGCGACCGGTCCCTGGTGCGGTCGCTCGCGCACAGCAGCACGCACCCGCTGAGCGCCGTTCTCCACCGGGAGCTGAAGGAGCCGTTGACGGAAGTGGACGAGGCCCGGGAGCATCCCGGCGCGGGCATCCTGGGCCTGGTCGACGGCTTCCCCGTGCGCATCGGGTCCGCCGCGTTCTGCGCCGGGAGCGAACGGCCGCGCACGAACGGGGAGGCCCACGTGCACATCGGCATCAATGGGGCGCATGTGGGGCATTTCGTCGTCACGAAGCGCGCGCGCACCGGGATCGTGGAGGCGGTGAACCGCTTGCGGCGGCACATGCGCGTGGCGCTGCTCACCGGCGACGCCCAGGTGGACCGCGACCTGGCCGGGCCGTTCCAGGGCGCGCTGGTGCGCACCGGGTGCTCTCCCCTGGACAAGGCGCGCCTCATCCAGCAGGAACAGGCGCAAGGCCACCGGGTGGTCATGGTGGGCGATGGCCTGAACGACGCGGGCGCGCTGATGCAGAGCGACGTGGGCATCACCGTGACGGAAACGAGCGCCGCGCTCACGCCGGCGAGCGATGCGATCATGGATGCAGGCGCCATCGTGGCGCTGCCGCATTTCCTCCGCATGGCCCGGCGTGCCCGGCGCATCGTCCTCGCCAGCCTGGGCATCTCCTTGTGCTACAACATCACCGGCGTATCGTTCGCGGTGAGCGGTCACCTCACCCCGCTCATCGCGGCCATCCTGATGCCCCTGAGCTCGGTCACGGTGGTGGGCTTCGTCACGGTGGCCACGCTGCTGGCCGATCGCGAGCCGTCCGGCCACGCGCCGGCCTGAGGCGCTCCCGATCAGGAGGGCAGGACGAGCACGGGAAGCCGGCTGTGCAGGGCCACGGCCTTGCTGGTGCTGGGCCTGAAGAGGCGTTCCAGCAGGGGCCTGTTCCGGTGCAGCACGGCGATGAGGTCCACGCCTTCGCGCACGGCCAGGCCGAGCAAGGCTTGTTCCACATCATTGCTGTCCAGGGTGATCGACGCATGCTCGATGCCGGTGAAGGCACGCGCGAAGGCCGCCGTATTGTCCGCCCGGGAACGGGAACGCGCCGTGGCGATGTGCAGGACGGTGATCCGGGCACCGGTGAACCGTGCCAGGGTGGCCAGGGGATCCAGCAGGTGCGGGCCGATGGCCCGGCCATCGTCGCCGAAGAGGATGCGGCGGACGGAAAGGCGTTCCAGTTCCACCGGGATCTCCAGCACCGGCACGCGGGCGCCGAGCATGACGTCGGTGGTGCGGGTGCCGGTGTACGAGACGGGGCTGCGGCCCTCGGTGCCCATCACCACCAGGTCGATGTCATGGAGGGTGGCCGCTTCCCGCACCACGTCCTTCAGCGGGCCCAGCGCCCGCATGCGGCGCACCTGGGCACCGGTCATGTCGCGCATGGCCCGCAGCCGCTGCTCAAGCTCTGCGAGCCCCTCGTGCTCCACGCGCTGGAGGTCGATCGCCCCGGGCACGAGCGAGGACGACAGCCCATAGCTGGACCGCGTATGCAGGAGCGTGAAGGTGTTGCCCTCGGCGCCGAAGAGGTCCACGGCGAAGAGGGCCGCTTTCAAGGACAGGTCGCTGAGGTCGGTGGGGATGAGCAGGTGCGCCATGTGGGGAAGGATCCGTGCACGAAAATGCGGCCCGGGCGGCCGGGCGGGCCTGAGCAGGTGCAGGCGAAGGGCTGACGATCGTCAGCGGCGGATCACTGCGCCAGGTACCCGCCGTCCACAGGGAAGTAGGCGCCCGTGACGAAGGAGGCCTTGTCCGAAGCGAGCCACAGCACGAGCTCGGCCACTTCTTCGGCGGTACCGAGCCGCTTCATGGGGTGCATCGCGGCGATGCCTTCCAGCTGCGCGGGGCTCAGGTTCTTGTCGAGCAGGGGCGTGCGGATGAAGCCGGGCCCCACCGCGTTCACCCGGATGCCGGAGGTGGCGTATTCCAGCGCGGCGTTCTCGGTGAGGCCCACCACGCCGTGCTTGGCCGCCACGTAGGCGGCCGACAGGGGGAAGCCCACCTTGCCCAGGATGGAGGCCATGTTGATGATGGAACCGCCATGGGCGTGCATCGCGGGAAGCTGGTGCCGCATGCAGAGGAAGACGCCGCGCAGGTTCACGCCCATCACCTTGTCCCATTCCTCCACGGGATACTCGCCCACCGGTGCGGCCGCGCCGCCGATGCCCGCATTGTTCACGGCCACGTCCAGCCGGCCGAAGTCGCGGAGGGTCCGGCGCACGAGGCCTTCGCAGTCATCGGGGCGGGACACGTCCACGCCCAGGGGAAGGGCATGGCCGCCTTCGGTGATGATCCGTGCGGCCACCCGTTCGGCGTCCCGCTCATGCAGGTCGGCGAGGACGACGCGTGCGCCGTTGCGTGCGAAGAGCAGGGCGATGGCCTCGCCGATCCCCGATCCTGCTCCCGTGATGATGGCGGTCTTGTCCTTCAGCATGTTCCAAGGTGTTCAGTGCACGAAACAACCGGGTCGCGGCGACAGGCGCACTGACGAAAGTCAGTCCGGCCGGTGACCGGCCTCATCCTGCAGGCCGGAGGGCCGGGGGACTTTCGCCGCACCAAAGGCAGGATAACGTGAGCGCGACCTTCATTCTCCTTTCCGCCAGCACGCTCGTAGCGGGCGTGTTCCTGGTGGCGTTCGTGTGGGCGGTGTGGCGGGGGCAGTACGACGATGACCGCTCACCGGCCGTCCGCATCCTGGACGGCCCGCCCGATGCCCCGCACGAAACCAAGTAAGCGATGACCGAACGTTTCCAGTACGACAACCGCATCGTCCGCGACTTCCTGTTCGTCACCATCCTCTGGGGCGTGGTGGGCATGCTCGTGGGGCTGCTCGTGGCCTTGCAGCTGGTGATGCCGGAGCTCAACCTGGCCTCCTGGTTCGCCTTCGGCCGGCTGCGTCCCCTGCACACCAACGCGGTCATCTTCGCCTTCGTGGGCAATGGCATCTTCGCCGGCGCCTATTACAGCCTGCAGCGCCTGCTGAAGGCCCGCATGTTCAGCGATGTGCTGGGGCGGATTCACTTCTGGGGCTGGCAGCTCATCATCGTCGCCGCGGCCATCACCCTGCCGCTGGGCATGACCACGGGCAAGGAGTACGCCGAGCTGGAATGGCCCATCGACATCGCCATCACGCTGGTGTGGGTGGTGTTCGGCATCAACATGTTCGGCACCATCCTGAAGCGGCGCGAGCGGCACCTCTACGTGGCCATCTGGTTCTACATCGCCACGTGGGCCACCGTGGCCATGCTGCACATCGTGAACAGCATCGAGCTGCCCATCTCGCTCACCAAGAGCTACAGCTGGTACGCGGGCGTGCAGGACGCGCTGGTGCAGTGGTGGTACGGGCACAACGCCGTGGCCTTCTTCCTCACCACGCCCTACCTGGGCCTCATGTACTACTTCCTGCCCAAGGCCGCCAACCGCCCGGTGTACAGCTACAAGCTCTCCATCATCCACTTCTGGGCGCTCATCTTCCTCTACATCTGGGCGGGCCCGCACCACCTGCTCTACAGCGCGCTGCCCGAGTGGGCGCAATCGCTGGGCACGGTGTTCAGCATCATGCTCATCGCGCCCAGCTGGGGCGGCATGCTCAACGGGTTGCTCACCCTGCGCGGCGCGTGGGACCGCGTGCGGGAGGATCCCGTGCTCAAGTTCTTCGTGGTGGCGGTGACGTGCTACGGCATGGCCACGCTGGAGGGGCCCCTGCTGAGCCTGAAATCCATCAACGCCATCGCGCATTTCACCGATTGGATCATCGCGCACGTGCACATCGGCGGCATCGGGTGGAACGGCTTCATGACCTTCGGCATGGTCTACTGGCTGGTGCCGCGCCTCTTCGGCACGCAGCTCTATTCGCGCAAGCTCGCCAACGCGCATTTCTGGCTGGGCACGCTGGGTATCCTCTTCTATGCGGTGCCGCTCTATTTCGCGGGCTTCTTCCAGAGCCTGATGTGGAAGCAGTTCACGCCCGACGGCTACCTGGTCTACAAGAACTTCCTGGACACGCTGCTGGAGATCAAGTACGCCTACTGGCTGCGCGCCGTGGGCGGCGGCCTCTACCTCATCGGCGCGTTCATCATGGTGTACAACGTGTGGCGCACGGTGCGCGCCGGCCGCCTGGTGGCGAACGAGGACGCCGAAGCGCCCGCGCTGGAGCGGATCGCGGTGGGCGAAGGCGGGCATTGGCACCGGTGGATCGAGCGCCGGCCCGTGCAGATGCTGGTCCTCAGCCTGGTGGTGGTGGGCATCGGCGGCGTGCTGGAGATCGTGCCCACGTTCCTGGTGAAGACCAACGTGCCCACCATCGCGAGCGTGCATCCCTACACACCGCTGGAGCTGCAAGGGCGCGACATCTACGTGCGCGAGGGCTGCTACACCTGCCACAGCCAGATGGTGCGCCCCTTCCGCAGCGAGACCGAGCGCTACGGGGAATACGCCAAGGCGGGCGAGTTCGTCTATGACCATCCCTTCCAATGGGGCAGCAAGCGCACCGGTCCCGACCTGCTGCGCGTGGGCGGCAAATACCCGCACAGCTGGCATTACTACCACATGCTCGATCCCACGAGCATGAGCCCCGGCTCGCTGATGCCGGCCTACCCGCACCTGTTCACCGACGTGCTGGACACGAGCACCACCCGGGTGAAGATCGAGGCCATGCGCACCATGGGCGTGCCCTATGCGGCGGACTTCCCGGCGAAGGCCAATGCCGACCTCCTGGCGCAGGGCGACAGCATCCGGGCGGGGCTGAAGAAGGCCGGTATCGACGTGCCCAGCGACCGCGAGATCATCGCGGTGATCGCCTACCTGCAACGCCTGGGCACCGACATCAAGGCGCGCCCGGCCGCCGATCCCGCGCACTGAGCCATGCTGAAGTTCATCAAGCACCACCTCGACACGATCACGGGCATCGGCATCTACCCGGCGATCTCCTTCGTGCTCTTCTTCGGCTTCTTCCTCGTGGTGCTCATCCGGCTCTGGAAGGCCGACCGCGGACACATCGACCACATGTCGGCCCTGCCGCTCGCGCGGGACGGCCGCCCGAACACCGACAGCGCGCATGATCATTGATCGCCACGTCCTTTCCCGCGCAGCGGCACTGCTGCTCGCCGCGTCCACCTGCTGGCCGCTGCTGGCCCAGGAAGCCGCCGCACCCCCGGCCGCGGACACGCCGCTGGTGCAGGTGGACATGACCATGGTCCACGCGTTGACCGTGATGGCGGTGGTCCAGGGCATCCTCATCGTCTCGCTCGCGGGCATCATGCGCACGCTGGCGGGTTCCGGCGGCTGGGTGAAGCGCTTCACCCGGGGCGGCATGCGTGGCCTCGTGCTGGTGCCGCTGCTGCTCTTCGCCGCGGATCCCGCGGAGGCACAGGCCTACCTGGGGGATCGGCAAGGCCCCACGCTGTACCAGTCGTTCTGGTGGCTGGTGATCATCAACGTGCTCCTCTTCATCATCCTCCTGGTGCAGCTGGGCCTGACGCGCGGGCTCATGCGGGCGGTCATCGGGGAGGCGGAGCCGAAGGAGGCCGCGCCGGCGGTGGCAGGCCCCGCCTGGCATGAGCGGGTGTGGCGCCGCCTCACCCGGCAGGTGCCCATGGCGAAGGAGCAGGACATCCTGCTGCATCACGCCTACGACGGCATCCAGGAGCTGGACAACGTGCTGCCACCTTGGTGGGTATGGCTCTTCTACGGCACCATCGGCTGGAGCGTGGTGTACCTCGTGGGTGCCCACGTGATCGACGCTTGGCCCGACCAGGGCACCGAGTACAAGAACGAGATGGCACAGGCCGGTACCGACATCGCTTCCTACATGGCCACGCTGCGCAACACGGTGGACGAGAACACGGTGACCGCCACCACCGACCCGGGCGTGCTCGCAAGTGGCCGCTCCCTCTTCGCGCAGAACTGCACGCCGTGCCACGGGGCCGACGCCGCGGGGTCCGAGAACTCCGTGGGGCCCAACCTGACCGATGCCTACTGGCTGCATGGCGGCGGGGTGAACAACATCTTCCGCACCATCAAGTACGGCGTGCCGGAGAAAGGCATGATGAGCTGGAAGGCCCAGTTGAAGCCGCCCGAGATCGCCGCGCTGGCCAACTACATCCTGAGCCTCCAGGGCACGGGGCCGGCCACGCAGAAGCCGCCGCAGGGCGACCTGTGGAAGCCCGCAGCGTCCGACAGCACGGGCACCGCTTCCGACAGCCTGGCCGCCGCCACGGCGGTCGCCACGCGATGACCGACCGCCCCGTTCCCCCGGCCCACGCGAAGCGCGATGAGAGCTACCGCGACTCCATCAGCACGGTGGACAAGCGCGGCCGGCGGGTATGGCTGTACCCCAAGAAAGGGCATGGGCGGTTCACGCGCCGGCGCCGGGTGGTGGGCTATGCCCTGCTCGCCCTCCTGTTCGCCGGGCCCTTCCTCCGCATCGGCGGGCGGCCCGTGCTGCTCATCGACATCCTGGAGCGGCGCTTCGTCCTCCTCGGCCAGGTCTTCTGGCCGCAGGACTTCCTGCTCTTCGTGCTCGGCTTCATCGCCTTCATCGTGTTCATCGCCCTGTTCACCGTGGCCTTCGGGCGGCTGTTCTGCGGCTGGGCCTGTCCCCAGACGGTGTTCATGGAGCAGGTGTTCCGCCGGATCGAATACGCCATCGAGGGCGACTGGAAGCAGCAGCAGGCGCTGGACAAGGCGCCCTGGACGGCGGGCAAGGCGGGCCGCAAGGCCTTGAAGCACGCGCTCTTCTTCGGCATCAGCTTCCTCATCGGCAATACCTTCCTGGCCTACCTCATCGGCAGCGATGAGCTGCTGCGCATCGTCCGCGAACCGGCGGCGGCGCATACAGGCGGGCTCATCGCCATGTGCGTCTTCAGCGGCGTGTTCTATGCCAACTTCGCCTTCTTCCGCGAGCAGGCCTGCACCACGGTATGCCCCTATGGGCGCCTGCAAGGCGTGCTGCTCGACCGCAAGAGCGTGGTGATCGCCTACGACCACGTGCGCGGCGATCCGCGGGGGCTTTTCCGGAAAGGGGAGGACCGCGCGGCCGTGGGCAAGGGCGACTGCATCGATTGCAGGGCCTGCGTGCACGTATGCCCCACGGGCATCGACATCCGCAACGGCACCCAGCTCGAATGCGTGAACTGCACGGCCTGCATCGACGCTTGCGACCACATGATGGTGTCCGTCGGTCTGCCGAAGGGCCTGGTGCGCTACGCCAGCGAAGCGGGGATCGCGGACAAGCAGCCCTTCCGCGTGGACCTGCGGATGAAGGCCTATGCCGCGGTGCTCGTGCTCATCGTGGGCGTGCTCGTCACCCTCATCGCCCTGCGCACCGACACCGACAGCACCGTGCTGCGCACGCCGGGGCTGCTCTTCCAGGAACGGCCCGACGGGCGGATCAGCAACCTGTATACCCTCAAGACCAAGAACAAGACGGACCACGACCTCACCCTGCGGCTGGCGCTGCTCAATGTGGACGGTGAGATCCAGCTCGTGGGCCGCGCCATGGAAGTGAAGGCAGGGGAGCTGGCTCAGGGCGAGCTCTTCATCATCCTCGGTGATGACCGGCCGCCCGGCATGAAGACCAAGGTCATCATCGGCATCTATGCGGGGGATCGCCTGTTGGAGAAGGTGAGCACTTCGTTCGTCGGACCGCTTGAACACACCGGCACATGAACTGGGGAAAAGGAACGGCCCTGACCTTGATCGCGTTCGCAGGGCTCATGACGTGGTTCGTCATCATGGCCTCGCGCAACCCCGAGCCCTTGGTGACCGAACAGTACTACGAGCAGGAGCTGAAGTACCAGGACCACATCGAACGGCGCGCCCGTGCGCTGGCGCTTTCCGCGGAGGTGGACATCCATGCCGCGGGCGGCGGGCTCCGCCTGCGGTTCCCGGACGAGCTGAAAGGTGCGCCGATCGATGGGCGCCTGACCTTGGTGCGCCCCAACGATCCCGCGGCCGATCGGGTGCTGGACGTGCGTGCCGACACCAGCGGGACCTTCCTGGCCCAGTTCATCGGCCTTCTGCCGGGGCGGTACAACGCGGTGCTGGACTGGAGCGCGAGGGGTGTCACCTATTGCACGGAGGACCGGATCGTGGTGCCATGAACGCGTTCCTGCCGGCCGCCTTCGTGCTGGGTATCGCGGGCAGCGCGCATTGCATCGGCATGTGCGGCCCCATCGCGCTGGCCGTGCCGCGCACGGGTCCCGGCCGCGGCGCACGCTGGGCCGCGGCGCTATTGCTGAACGGCGGCCGGCTGGCGACCTACGTGCTGCTGGGCGCGGCGGTGGGGGCCTTCGGCTGGGGCCTGCGGATCGCCCACTTGCAGCAGGGCGTGTCCGTGGCCGCGGGCGTGCTGCTGCTCACCGTGCTGCTCGTTCCGCGCGTGTTCCGCCGGTGGGATCCCACCGGACGCATCGCCCTCGGCATCGGCCGGTCGCGCGGCATCCTTGCGCGCAACCTGCGGCGCACGGCACCGGAGGCGCTCTTCCTCACCGGCGCGCTGAACGGCCTCCTGCCCTGCGGGCTGGTGTACATGGCGCTCATCGCCGCCGCGGCCGCCGGGAGCGTGACGGGGGGCATGGGCTTCATGGCCCTGTTCGCCCTGGGCACCTGGCCCGCCCTCATCGCCGTTCGCCTGGGCGGGAACCTGCTCGGCCCGCGCTTTCGTACGCTCCTGCGCCGGGCATCGCCGGTGATGGTCTCGTTCATGGCCGTGCTCCTCATCCTTCGCGGGCTCGGGTTGGGCATCCCGTTCGTCAGCCCCACAACGCCTGCTTTTCCTGCGCAGGCCACGCCTTGCCATCCATCCACTTCCGCCATGGACGCCTCCGGAACATGGGACGCCCTGCGCTGACGACCGTCAGCCCGCGGCCCTGCGCACACCGGTAGGTTCGCATCCAGCACATCGCCCCCGCTCCATGCGTCCTGACGCCATCCATACCGTTGCGGAGCTCATCGACGAGCTCTCCAAGGACGGCGCCACGGACCATGCGCGGATCCTGGAGCGCTACCGCGCGGACCTGAACGACCTGAGCCCTTACCTCCGCTGGAACACCCGCCACTATACGCGTACCTGCCTGTACCGCGGCACCGGTTCCGAGCTGCTGGTGGTCTGCTACGGCCCGGGCCAGCAGACCAGCATCCATGGCCACGACGGCCATTCCACCTGGATACGTGCCTTGATGGGCGAGGTGGTGGAGGAGCGCTATCGGCTGCTGCCCGGGCACGCGCCGCAGCTGGTGCAGGAGACCTACCTGCTGCCGGGCGGTGGCGATCTCCTGCTCGAAGGGGCCGGTGCGCACCGCTTCGTCAATGTGGGTCCCGGTCCGGCGGTCACCCTGGAGCTGCATGCGGGGCCGCTCCGCAAGTGGCGCGTGTACCATGAGCATCCGGGGCGCACCCACCGGCCATGAGCCTTGGAGCGCGCGGGTACGCTTACCTTTCCGGGATGCGCAAAGGACCTGGGAACGCGTTCGGCAATGTGGACCTCGCCCGGGTCTGCGAGCTGCTCTTCTCCACGGCGGCGGAGGGACTGGTGGTGGTGGACACCAAGGGGACCATCCTCATGCACAACCCCCGGCTGAACGCCATGTTCGGCCATGGGGAGAACGAGCTCGTGGGCGAGCGCATCGAAGTGCTGCTGCCCGACGCCGTGCGCGCCCGGCACGCCGGCCATCGCGCGGCCTACAACGCCCGCCCGGTGCAGCGCTCCATGGGCATCGGCATGGACCTTTGGGGACGGCGCAAGGATGGCAGCGTGTTCCCGGTGGAGGTCAGCCTCAACCACTTCACCGTGGACGAGGACCGCTACGTGATGGGGCTGGTGACCGACATCACCCTCCGGCGCCAGGCCGAGGAGGAGCTGCAACGCACCAACCAGGAGCTGGAGGACCGCGTGGAGCAGCGCACCGCCGAGCTGCGCAAGGCCGAGCAGAGCGTCCGCGAAGCCCTGGAGAAGGAGAAGGAACTGCACGCGCTGAAGAGCCGCTTCGTCTCCATGGCCAGCCACGAGTTCCGCACGCCGCTCAGCACCATCATGAGCAGCGTGGACCTCATCGCGCGGCACTCCGGCGACGCGGCCAATGAGAAGGTGGGCCGCCATGTGACGCGCATCCGCAACAAGGTGCGCGAGATGACCGCCATGCTGAACGAGTTCCTTTCGCTGGAGCGCATCGACCAGGGCCTCATCGAATGCGCGCCCGTGGAGATGGACGTGGTGCACCAGTGCATCGAGCTGATCGAGGAGCTGCGCCCGCTGGCCAAGCCGGGACAGGCCATCGGCTACGATCATGAAGGGGCCTCGCGCACCGTCACGCTGGACCGCCAGATGTTCGGCAACGTCATCACCAACCTGGTGACCAACGCGGTGAAGTACTCCCCCGAGAACGCGCACGTGGAGCTACGCACGGCCATCGCCGATGGGCGCCTCACCATCACGGTGAAGGACGAGGGCATCGGCATCCCGCAGGAGGACCAGCAGCACCTCTTCGAGCGGTTCTTCCGGGGCGGCAACGCCACCACCGTGCAGGGCACGGGCCTCGGCCTCAACATCGTGAAGCGCTACCTGGACCTGATGGGCGGCTCCATCAGCTACACCAGCCGTCCGGGCCATACCGTCTTTACCGTGGAACTCCCCCAACACCTCCATCCATGAAGACCATCCTGCTCATCGAGGACGACGCGGACATGCGCGAGAATACGGCCGAGATACTGGAGCTGGCCGATTACCGCGTGCTCAAGGCCGAGAACGGCCGGCGCGGCGTGGAAATGGCGCGCAAGGAAGTGCCCGACCTGGTGCTGTGCGACATCATGATGCCCGAGCTGGACGGCTACGGCGTGCTCCACCTGCTGGGCCGGTCGCCCGCCACCGCCGAGGTGCCTTTCATCTTCCTCAGCGCGAAGGCCGAGCGCGGCGAGGTGCGCAAAGGCATGGAGCTGGGCGCCGACGACTACCTCACCAAACCCTTCGAGGAGGGCGAGCTGCTCAAGGCCATCGAAGGCCGCCTGCGGCGCAGCGAGCTTTTCCGCAAGGGCTTCGACGACGGCTATGACGGATTGACCCGGTTCATGGACCAGGCACGCGGCCTGGAGGCCTTGAAGGACGTGGGACGCGACCGGCGCACGCGCCGGCTGGCCGTGAAAGAGGTGCTCTTCCACGAGGGCGACGAGCTGCGCCAGGTGCCGTACATCATCCGTGGCAAGGTGCGCACCTACAAGATCAACAACGATGGCAAGGAGTTCGTCACCGGCCTCAACGGTCCGGGTGATTTCGTGGGCTACATGGGCCTGCTGGAGAACGGCCGCGCCATGGAGACCGCCGAGGCCATGGAGGAATGCGAGGTGGCGCTGGTGCCGCGGGAGGACCTGCTGGCGCTGCTCTACCGCGATCGCGATGTGAGCATCCGCTTCATCCGGATGCTCGCGCGCGATGTGAAGGACAAGGAACAGCACCTGTTGCAGCTCGCCTATGCCAGCGTGCGCCAGCGCGTGGCCCAGTCGCTCCTGCGCGTGCATGAGCGCTATGCCGCCGAAGGCGAGGCGGACGACCTGGGCGTGCGCATCAGCCGGGAGGACCTGGCCAGCATCGTGGGCACGGCCACGGAATCGCTCATCCGCTGCCTCACCGAGCTGAAGGAGGACGGCATCATCGATACGCAGGGGCGGGGCATCCGCATCGTGGACCGGCGCAAGCTGGAGAAGCTGGCCCACGCCTGAGCCGGGGGCGTCAGTAGGTGAACGCGAGGCCTACGCCGAAGCCCATGTCGCTGTCGTAATGCGACGTGAGGGCCAGTTCCTTCGTGAGGATGTAGCGCACGCGGGCCATGTATTCCAGGTCGCTGTTGCCCATGAGGTCGAGGCGCGCGCGGGGGGTCAGGGGGATGTCCTCGCGCATGAGCTGCGCGCGCACGCGCTGGTCCGAGTCGATGCGGGCATCGAGCACGAAGAGCATGGGCAGCGTGTACTGTATCCCGAGGCAGAGGGCCGCGCGGCGGTCCTTGGTGTTGCCCTGGCCGAAGAGGTCGTCCTCGGGCATCCCGCCCATTTCGGGCGTGCGGTCGCGCCAGTCGAAGCCGATGTAGGGGAACCACCATTGCCGTGGCCCCAGCAAGGGACCGAGGTGGGTCTCCATCTCGTACCCGTGGTGGGCCATGTAGCCCAGGCGCCACTCGGCCTGCCACTTCCATCGTTTCCCCTGGAGCATGGCCTCGCCGTCGTTGCCGTTGGTGGCGAAGTCGTTCTGGAACATGAGGTGCGTGTAACGGTCGTCCTTCAGGAAGGAGCGCCAGGCCTTCGGCGCATCGGGGAGCTGGGGGTTCGGCGGGCTGTCCGTATAGCTGAACACGCGTCCCATGCCGCTCATCATGTGGTAGAGGATGTGGCAGTGGAAGAACCAGTCGCCATATTCGGTGGCCGCGAACTCGATGGTGTCGGTCTCCATCGGCATGATGTCCAGCACGTTCTTCAGCGGCGCGTGGTCGCCCTGGCCGTTGAGCACGCGGAAGAAGTGGCCGTGCAGGTGCATCGGGTGGCGCATCATCGAGTTGTTGTGGAGGATGATGCGCAGGTTCTCGCCTTTCCTGATCAGGATGCGGTCGGCCTCGGAGACGGTCTTGTTGTCGATGGTCCACAGGTAGCGGTCCATGTTGCCGGTGAGCTCGAAGCGCAGCTCGCGCACCGGGCCGGGGGGGAGCGTGGTGGGCACGGGTGAGCGCAGCATGCCATAGTTGAGCGTGAGGGGGCCATCGGGTGTTCGGTGGCCGGCTTGTGCTTCCTGTCCGCCCTCCGGCGGGCCCTGGACCTCGGGGTACATCACGGCGTTCATGTCCATCCGCTGCAGGCCCATCCGCATGCCCATGTCGTCCATGGAGCCGTCCATGCGCATCATGTCGTTCATCATGCCCATGCCCGCGAAGTAGTCCAGTGGCCCCAGCGGGTCGTCGAGCTGGCGCACGCCGCTGCCGAGCCACAGCGAGGCCGATCCGGTGCGGTCCTCCGACGTGGCCAGCAGCTCGTACGCGGTGCTGTCCGCGGGCAGGTCCACGAGCACGTCGTAGGTCTCGGCCACGCCCATGATGAAGCGGTCCACCTCCACGGGCTCCACGTCCATGCCGTCGCTCGCCACCACGGCCATCCGCCCGCCGGCATAGCTGATCCAGAAATAGGTGGACGAGCTGCCATTGATGACCCGCAGCCGCACGCGCTGCCCGGCGGCCAGCTCCGGGGCTTCGGCCTCGGGGCGGCCATTGGCGAGGAAGCGTTCGTAATAGACGTCGCTGACGTCCATGGCACGCATGCGCTTCCACTCGTTGGTGACCTTGGTGCCGAACCGGCCGGCCTTGATGGCGTCCAGGTAGCTCTGCACACTGCCGGGCCGCACGCGGTGCTTCTGGATCGCGGGCCAGTCGTTGGCATTGTGCAGGCGGCGGTGCACCTGTGCAGGGTCGGCATCGGTCCAGTCGCTCAGGATGATCACCTGCTCAGGCATGGGCGGCTCATCGCGCTTGTGGATGATGAGGGCACCGTACATGCCCACCTGTTCCTGCAGCTGCGTGTGGGAGTGGTACCAGTAGGTGCCGCTCTGCACCAGCGGGAACTTGTACGCGACCGTCCCCTCGGGCGGGATAGGGGCCGTGGTGAGGTAGGGCACGCCGTCCATCTCGTTGGGGAGGATGAGGCCGTGCCAGTGCAGCGAGGTCTCCACCCGCATGCGGTTGTGCACCACGATCAGGGCGGTATCGCCTTCGGTGAACGTGAGCGTGGGCATGGGGATGCTCCCGTTCACCGCGATCGCCTGGCGCTCCTTCCCGCTGTAGTCCACCACCGTATCGGCGATGGACAGCTCGTAGCGGGTGACCCCCGGTGAGGCCGGTCCCGCCTGGCCGGTGGAGATGTCGCCGTACTGTGCGTCGGTATCCACCGTTGCCAGCAGCAGGAAGGCCAGGGCCGTGATGGTCCGCTGTACGCCCTTGGATGTGCTGCGCTCCCTCACCGCGATCACGGTTCGATGGTCCCGGACACGCTGCCGCAGCCCAGCATGGCGCTGCCGAAGAAGGGGTTCTTGATCGCCTGGTCGGTGCTCAGCCAATCCGAGCCGCCGTTGTACATGGGGCAGTGGTCCACATAGATCGTCAGGCCTGTGGGGAAGCCCTGGGCCAGCCGCTTCATCGGGGTGGTGAGCTGCGCGAAGGCATCGCGTTGCTTCTTGAGGTCGGTCGTGCCGGAGATCAGGTGCGCGGGATCCATCAGGCCGGGCATCACGTCCATCCACAGGGTGTGCAGCTTCGGATCGAGCTTGTCCATGGGCACGCTGTGCACGGCCTCATCGAAGGCCGCGCCGCGCTGCCTGGCGAGCGCCGCATCGGAGGCCACCAGGGCATCTTTCATGGAAAAGTAGGCCGCGAACACCGCGTTCAGTTCCTGCTGCGGGCTTTGGTCGGAGGGTGCCGCGTTCGCGGCCTGCTCCGTGCCCGCCGTGTGTCGGTGGCCGTGCGCATCATGGCCGGCCGGCGTTCCTTCCGGCTCCGGTGCGCGCCTGCTCCGCTCATACCGGCAGCATGCGGGAAGCCCGGCATAGGCCGCGTCGGGGGCGAGGTAGCGCTCGTTGTCGTAGCCCGCGTTCGCGATCCGGCGCAGCACGGCGTCCAGCGTCGTGCGGGTGGTGTCGAGGACGATCACGGCCTGCTTGGTGTCCTTGTCCCAATCGGCGTGCGCCTCGGCCTTCACGTCGGCCGCCTTTTCGATGGTGGCTTCGCACATGCCGCAGTTGCCGTCGATCCGGACGGTGGCGGTGCGTGCGTGCTTGATCTGGGCGTTGCAGCTCGGGAGGAACGCGAGCAGCGGGAGGGAAAGAAGGATCGCCTTGGTGTCCATGGGGAAGGGTGTTCGGTGCATTATCGGTCGAGGGCCATCCAGCGCAGCCGGAGGCTGTTGGTGACCACGCTGACGCTGCTGAAGGCCATGGCCGCGCCGGCGATCATCGGGTCCAGGAGGAAGCCGATGCTCGGGTACAGTACGCCCGCGGCGATGGGGATGCCCAGCACGTTATAGATGAAGGCCCAGAAGAGGTTCTGGCGGATGAGCGACACGGTGCGCCGCGACAGGGTGATGGCGCGCGGGATGGCATGGAGGTCGGAGGTGATGAGGGTCATGCGGGCCACGTCCATGGCGATGTCGCTGCCGTGCCCCATGGCGATGCTCACGTCGGCCTTGGCGAGGGCCTCGCTGTCGTTGATGCCGTCGCCCACCATGGCCACCACGTGGCCCTGCTGCTGGAGCGCGGTGACGAAGGCGGCCTTGTCGCGGGGAAGCACTTCGCTGCGCACGTCGGCGATGCCCACTTCCTGCGCCACGGCCTGTGCGGTGCGGCGCGAGTCGCCGGTCTGCATGTGCACGCTGATGCCGGCGCCCTTCAGGCGGGCGATGGCCGCCGCGGCACCGGGCTTGATGCGGTCGGCGATGGCCACGGCGGCCCGTACCCGCTGCCCGTCGGCCAGCCACACCACGGTGCGTGCGGCGGCCTGCCAGCCGCGTTCGCGCTCGCGGAAGGCGGCGTCGATGCGGATGCCGCTCTCCTCCAGCAGCCGGGCACTGCCCATGAGCCACGGGGTGCCGGCCACGACGGCCTTCACGCCCTTGCCGGTGAGGCTCTCGAAACCGCTCATGTCGGCCTGGTGGTGTACGTCGCCGGCATGCAGGTACCGCGTCACGGCTTCGGCCAGAGGATGCTCGGAGCGGGATGCGATCGCCAGCAGCGCGGTGGCGGCCGCGGGGTCGTCCAGGCCCATCGCTTCCACCACCTCGGGCTTGCCTTCGGTGATGGTGCCGGTCTTGTCGAGCACGATGGCGGTGATGCGCTGCGCACGCTCGAGGCTCTCCGCGTCCTTGATCAGGATGCCGTTCTCCGCGCCCTTGCCCATGCCGGCCATGATGGCCGTGGGCGTGGCCAGGCCCAGCGCGCAGGGGCAGGCGATCACCAGCACGGTCACCAGGGCCAGCAGTCCCTGGGTGAAGGCATGCTCACCGCCGAACACCCACCACGCGATGGCGCTGAGGACGGCGATGCCGATGACGACGGGCACGAACACGGCGGCCACCTTGTCCACCAGCTTCTGCACCGGGGCCTTGCTGCCTTGCGCCTCCTGCACGGTGCGCACGATCTGCGCCAGCAGGGTGGCGGCACCCACCTTCCGGGCGCGCATGCGCAGGCTGCCCTTCTGGTTGATGGTGCCGGCCAGCAGCGGAGCGCCCGCCGCCTTGGCCACGGGCACCGCCTCACCGCTGATCATGCTTTCGTCCACGTAGCTCTCGCCGCCGATCACCTCGCCGTCCACCGCGATGCTCTCGCCGGGCCGCACCACCAGGATGTCGTCCACGTCCACGTCGGCGATGGCCACCTCGCGCGCCTGGCCGTCGGGTCCTTCGCGCAGCACGGTGCTGGGGCGGAGCCCCATCAGTTTCTTGATCGCGCTGGACGTTCCCGCCTTGGCCCGCTCCTCCAGGTACTTGCCGAGCAGCACGAAGGTGATCACCACGGCGGCCGCCTCGAAGTACACATGGGGCATCAGCCCGCGCGCGGTCCAGAAGGAGGGATGCAGCGTGTTGAACACGCTGAAAGCATAGGCCACGCCCGTGCTCAGGGCCACCAGCGTGTCCATGTTGGCGCTGCGGTGGCGCGCCTGCTTCCAGGCGTTGATGAAGAACTGGCGGCCGGACACGAGCACCACCGGCGTGCTCAGGGCCCACATGGCGATGTTCGCCCACGGCTCGGCCATGAGGAACATCCCGATGACCACCAGCGGGATGCTCAGCGCGATGGAGGCCCACAGCCGTCGCCGGAGCGAGGCCATGCGGGCGCGGTGCATCTCCTCGAGGTCGGCGGTCGCGTCGCGCTCCTCGCCGACGATCAGGTCGTACCCGATGCTCCGGACAGCGGCCTGCATGCGGCGGTTGTCGATCACGCCGGGCACATAGGTCACCTGTACCGTGTTCGTGGCCAGGTTCACGGCGGCATCGAGCACGCCCGGCTGGGCCAGCAGCATGCTCTCCACGCTGCGCACGCAGCTGGCGCAGGTCATGCCCGTCACCGGGAAGGTGCGCTTCGCGGTGGGCACGTCGTACCCGTGGTCGCGGATGGCCTTCACCGCCTCCTTGACGGCTTCCACCGGCTGCGTGGTGGCGATCACCGCGCTGCGGTTGTTCAGCTCCACGTGGTGTTCCGCGATGGCGGGGATGCCGGCCAGGGCCTTGTCCACGATCAGGGCGCAATGCTCGCTGTCCATGTTCTCCACGGGCAGGACGACGGTGTTCTTCTCAGCGGCCATGGTCGGTGCTGTTCAGGCGGCCAGCGGCAGGAGGCCGTATCCCAGAGGTCTCAACGCCCGGGCGAGGTCGTCGGTGCTGAGCGCGCCCTTGATCGTGGTGATGGTGGCGGTGGCCCCGGCGACGTCCAGCGCCACGTCGAGCACGCCGGGCAGCGCGGTGAGGGCGGCCGTGGCGCTGCCGGCACATCCGGCGCAGGAGATGCCTTGCGTGCCGGACCGGTGCTGTTCCACGGCCACGTCGTAGCCGGCGCGGCGGATCGCAGCCACTGCTTCGCGCACGGCGGGGCCGGGTGAAGCGCTCGTGATCACGGCGACCTGGTCGGCGCGGCGTACGTCGATGCCGGTGATGGCCGGGACGGTGCGGAGCGCCTGCTCCACGCGCATGGCGCAGTGGGCGCTTTCAACGCCGAGGAGGGGAAGGGGGATGGAGGTGTCCATGTGCGTTCGGAATGATGCTGCAAAGCACCGGAGCCGGGTGCGCCCGGGCGTTACATCCTTCCGGGAAAGGTTTACATCGGGTCGTCCCGGTGCCGTCCTGTGGAGGGAGGTATTTTCGGGTCCGCTTCCATTCCCCCATGACGACCCTCGCCACCCTGCATCGGCTGTTCGACCAATACCGTGTCCTCGGTGAGAAGGCCGTGGCCCAGGTGCCCGATGCCGACCTCCACCGCGTGATCGGCGAGGACGGCAACTCCATCGCCGTGGTGATGCGGCACCTGGCGGGCAACATGCGCTCGCGCTTCACCGACTTCCTCACCAGCGACGGTGAGAAGCCCTGGCGGGACCGGGAAGGCGAGTTCACCGAGAACACGATGCCCCGTGCCGAGCTGCTCGCGGACTGGGCGAGCGGATGGGCCTGCTTCTTCGCGGCGATCGACGGGCTGGGCGATGCCGACCTGGCGCGCACCGTGCACATCCGCGGCGAAGCGCACACGGTGCAGGAGGCGCTGCTGCGGCAGTTGGCGCACTATGCGTACCACGTCGGCCAGATCGTGCTGCTCGCGCGGGCGTCGGTCGGTCACGCCTGGGTCTCCCTGTCCATCCCGCGCGGCGGGACGCAGGCCTTCAATGCGGAGAAGTTCGGGCAGGGCCGGGGCTGAGGGTCAGCCGCGCACCAGGTGCAGCAGCACGTCCTGGAAGCCTTCCGGTGAGCGGCCGTTCGCGCGCACGCTATAGCGGAATCCCGCGTGTTCGAAGGGCGCGAGGAATTCCGCGAAGCGCGGGGCGTCGGCGCCGATCTGGTGGTGGTACTCGATGAGGTAGCGCGCGGGCTTCGTGAGCATCCCCGACCGGACGAGGTCGTCGAGGATCCACCGCTCCGCGCCCTCCACGTCCATCTTCACCACGTCCACGCGCGGCAGCGCGGCGAGGGTGGCGGAAAGGCGCACGGCGGGGACGCGCGTTTCCCGCGCGCCGCCACGGTCGGCGCGCATCGATCCGAGCAGGGTGCCGGGGTCGTCGCCGATGAAGAAGGATACCTCACCCTCCTGGTCGGAGAGCGCCACGGCCTCCGCGGTCACGTCGTTGAGCCCGTTCGCCCGGATGTTGTGCTGCAGCAGGCGGAACGTATGCGGGTTGGCCTCGAAGGCGTGGATGCGGGCGGCGGGGAAGAGCCGCTTGAAGTAGAGCACCGAGAAGCCGACGTTCGCGCCGCAGTCCACGATCACCGGGTCGGGCACGGCCGAGGGGAAGCGGTACTCATCGGTGAGGAACACCTCGTTGAAGAGGTAGGCGAGGGTGCGCGGGCTGAACCCGCGCATGGGGTGGCCGAGGATGTCCACCGTCACTTCCTGCCCGGGCTTCTCGTGCCGCACGGCGGCGTCCAGGGCGTGCAGCGTGCGGCGCACGGCCGCGCGTTCGCGCGGGGTGTCGCCGTGGTGGCGGCTTTGCCAGATGCGTTTGGCGAACAGCGTGCAGCGGGCGAGCATGGCGGCGGTCAAAGTAAGCGGGAAAAGCGCGCTGGGCCGCGATCGGCGGGCGGTCGGGCGCGGCCGTTCCCGCCAACAGTCCCGTGTGTGAAACTGCGATCGGGCGCGCGGGAGCACGGTATAGGCCCCGTCTACCTTCGGCGCAGCCGTTGGTGTGCCCATGCGTGATCATCGTTACGCCCTCTTTTTCCTGCTGTTCGGTGCCGTGTCCCGCGGCGCGGCGCAGCCGCCCAACGACGCTTGCGCGGACGCGATCGACCTGTGCGCGCAACAGCCCATGGCGGGCAACAACACGGGTGCCTCGGGCGCCGTGCCCGGTTTCTGCCCCGGCACGGGCAACGTGCTCTGGTACACCTTCCATACGAACAGCGTGGGCGGCCTGGCCACCATCGCCCTCAGCGGCATCGACTGCCCCGCGCTGACCGGCATGGGCGATGAGCTGAGCCTGGTGGTGCTCAGCGGCGACGGCAGCTGCGCGCCCGGCTCGTTCAGCGCCGCCTCCACCTGCGTGCAGGGGGCCACGGACCTCTCCGTCACCACCGGGCCCCTGCTGCCTGATACGGTCTATTGGGTGCTGGTGGCGGGTGCGGCGAACGGCGGCGCCACCATCAATGCGCAATGCGGCTTCACGCTGACCACGAGCGGCCCGGGCGTGGACATCGTGGGCGTGGATTTCAGCGCCGGCAACGACGTGCAGATCCCCGCCGGGGCGAACACGCAGCTGCATGCCACCGGCGGCACCGACCACACCTGGAGCCCCACGAGCGGCCTGAGCGGCAACACCATCCCCGATCCCATCGCGCAGCCCAACGAGACCACCACCTACACGGTGACCACGCACATCAACGGCTGCACCTACAGCGACCAGGTGATCGTGGAGGTGGTGCGGCTCATCGACCCGCCGAACACCATCACGCCCAATGGCGACGGCCACAACGACGTGTGGGAGATCCCGAACATCCGCGACTACGCCCAGGCCGACGTGAGCATCTACGACCGCTGGGGCCAGCGCGTATACCACAGCGTGGGCTACAAGGAGCCCTTCGACGGCAAGAACCTGCCCACGGCCACCTACTACTGGTACATCGACCTCAACGACGTGCAGGGGCGCTCCGATCCCTACACGGGTTACATCACCATCGTCCGCTGATGCGTCCGCTGCTCTCCCTGGCCCTGCTCGCGCTGTTCGGCGGTGCCCTGC
>JAFDZF010000069.1 GCA_018267055.1 Bacteroidota bacterium | reverse complement strand
TGGTGTATCTGGTCATGGCCTTCGTGCTCCAGCACAAGGAGCGCATCAAGCGGCCCTTTGCCAAGCGGAGCACCGTTTGGGAGCTCTGAAAGGGGATAGGGCCCCGGTCCAGGCCACCAAGAAAGCGGGGAAGAGGGGATGCGGGGATGGAACGAACGTCCTATCTTGGGGGCATCCGGCCGTGCTCCAACGCCAAGGCCGGGAATGATACCAATACCGAACTATGCATGAACGCCCCCTGTTCGCGGGGCTGCCGAAAACCGTCCATCGGGTACTTGAGGTTCTCCTTGCGACTTGATCGCGCCACTCTCTTAGCACCATCAAGCCGACACCCCAAGCCCCGAGGATCGGTATCATCCGCAGCGTCCGTCACGTCAAGGATCCCTTAGGCTCTCATGTGATGCACCACCACTCTCTTAGTGCCGCACCAACTCCGAAGGTCCCTGCCGCTGGATCGTTACGAACCGATCTCCCCTATGTGAGGAAATCGGACGCAACCTATCCAACCAGGAAGCCGTCGGTTGTAGAATATTTGCTACAGCGGCCTATATGCCTCATCGGTCGAGGCTTTGCCGACCACATACCGCACGCCCATCATGCCCTATAGCTTCCTCATCGCGGACGACCACATGATCGTCCGGCGCGGGCTTCAGAACCTGCTGCACGACCAATTCCACGCCTCGGCCATCGCCGAGGTGTCCACCTGCCGTGAACTGCTCCAACACCTGGAGCAGGACGAACCCGACCTCCTCATCCTGGACCTCCAGATGACCGATGGCAACGCCCTCGATTACCTGGAGCGCATCTGCGCCGAACATCCCGGGATGCGGGTGCTGGTGTACAGCATGCGATCGGAGAAGATCTATGCGCACCGGGTGATGGCCCTGGGCGGCGTGGGCTTCCTGAGCAAGGAGAGCGGCGAGGACGAGGTGGTCCGGGCCATCCGCCGTGTCTTGCAGGGCCTGGAGTACCGGAGCCCTGCCACCGAGATGCGCATCCTGGCCCAGGAGGACACCGCGGGGGAAGGCGATCCCTTCGTCGCGTTGTCCTCCCGGGAGATCGGGGTGATGGAGGACATGCTCAACGGGTTGGGGGTGAAGGAGATCGCCATGCGGCTGGGCGTGCAGCCCACGACGGTGGCGACCTACAAGGTGCGCCTCTTCGACAAGCTCGGCGTTTCCAACCTGCTGGACCTGCAGCGCTTGGTGGCCGTGCATCGTCAACCCGAGAAATGAGCCGATGCCCGCGGCATAGCATCTGGAGATCCACGTTGGCCTTGCTCGGCCTCGTGGCGGGGCCGCTGTGCGCGGATGCCCAGGAGGTGTGGTCGCGGGAGCAGTACATGTCCGAGAGCGGGCTGCTCCAGAACCGCGTGCACGAGATGGTGCGCGACAAATGGGGCGGGCTGCTCATCGGGACGGAAGGAGGCTTGGTGCGCTTCGACGGCGACCATTTCCGGCAGATCGGCCTGATGGCCCATGAGGGCATCCGCCCCACGCGGGTGCTGGATATCCTCGTCACCGACAAGGACGAGTTCGTTGTGCGCGATGCCGGCTGCCGGCAGTACATCTACCGCAACAACGAACTGGTGCCCGTGACGGCGGATGCGCCCACGCGCCAATACTCCTCCCGGTTCGCGGGGGCGCTTCCCTCCGCGGAGCTGGCCGTTCGGGCCATGGACCCGGATTCCGTCCTGGAGGGCAAGAAGGAGTGGGAGGCCGTGGTGCGTGCCGTGACCCTGGGCGGTGAACGGTGGTGCCTGCGTACGGACCATGACCTCCTCGTCTACCAAGGCGATGTGCTGGTCCACCGCTGGCCGCTGCCTCCGGGCCGGTCGTCGCACCTGTTCATGCTGGGCGGGGAGGTCTTCACCTTCGATCCGCAGGGCCAGGCGTACCGGGTGGATCCCGAGAAGGGCACGGTATGGCCGGTGGGGATGAGCGGCTTCCCGGCACGGGAGGACCGCAATGGCCAGCTGGCCTGGCGCCTGTCCTGGGACCCGGTGGAACATGCGGGCGGCATCGTGGTGAACGATGTGCTCTACCTCATCCGGACGAACGCCGCCGGGGATTCGCTGAGGGCGGAGCAGAGCACGCTGGACCTGCCTACCGGTGTGAAGTTCAGCAGCCTGGCCTGGCTGGACAGCGGCAATGCGCTGGCCATCGGTACGGACATCAAGGGGCTGTTCGTTTTCCGGCGCAACACGATGCGCAGCCTCCTGTGCGAAAGCACGTTGGAGGGCGTGAACAATGTCTACAATGCGCAGGCCTCCTTCGGTCCCGCCGGCGTGCTGACGAGCACCCGGGGCAGTGCGCGCCTGTTCACCAGCGCCGGCTGCTCCGCCGAGGCACCGCCGATCCGCGGGTTCGACGAGGTGGCCATCATCCTCGATGCCGCCCAGCGCTATTGGTACGGCCGCGGTGATTCGCTGTTCCAGTACGACCCCATCACCCAGGAAGAACGGCTGCTGCGCACCGCGTTCCGCCCGCTGTGTTTCCTGGAGGAAGGCACGGCGATGTGGGTGGGCACGGTCCGGGGCATCTACCGGTTCGAGGGCGACAACTCCGCCTTGAAATACCCGCTGAACGAAGGCGACCTTTCATCGCGACCCAATGCCCTGTGCCGCACGCCCGAGGGCGAGCTGTGGATGGCGACGTGCTCGGGGGTGTACCGGACCTCCGCCTCCGGGGGATGGTCGGCCGTGCCGGGCCTGGCCGGCATCTGTGCCCGCACCCTGGTCGTGGTGGACGGTGCCGTCCTCATCGGATCCTACGGCAGCGGCGCCTTCTTCTACAAGGGTGGCCGTCTGGTGCGGCTGCCGCAGGACGAGCAGGGCTTCCTCAGCCACGTGCACGGTTTCATGCCCGACAGTGCCGGCTTCGTGTGGATGAGCACGAACCAGGGGCTGTTCCGCTCGAAGCGGAGCGACCTGGAGGCCTGGGCCCAGGACACGACGCAGCGCATCTATTACGCCTACTACGGGAAGCGTGCGGGCATCCAGAACTCCGAGTTCAATGGGGGCTGCTCGCCGTCCTACGCCCGTACCCGCGACGGCTGGGCGTCGTTCCCCACCATGGACGGACTGGTCTGGTTCAAGCCGGAGGACGTTCCCGATGCCTATCCGGCCGGCCAGGTGCTGCTGGAAGGGGTGTTCGTGGACGGTCTGCCGATCAAGGACGGGCAGACCGTGGCGTGGGACCACAAGGAGGTGCAGGTGAAGTTCTCCCTGGCCTATTGGGGCGATCCCGACAACGTGCGGCTGGAGTACGCCTTGAGCGGGGTCACCGGCGACCGATGGATCCCCCTGGCCACGGGCCAGCGCCAGCTGCGGTTCGCGACCCTGCCTGCCGGCGAGCGGGTGCTGCGCCTCCGGAAGATGGGGGCGCCTGCCCGGGGGGAAGGAGCGGCCCTGGAGTTCGTGTTCAAGGTGCCCACGCCGTTCTATCGCACCCCCTGGTTCATCCTGCTCTGCGTGGCGGCGGCGAGCCTGTTGTTCTTCCTGGTGATCCGCCTCAATGCGGCGCGGCTGCGGCGGAAGAACCTGCAGCTGGAGCGCAAGGTCCGTGAGCGGACGCGTGAGCTGGTGGAGGCCAATACCGTGCTGCGCCGCTCCCTGGAGATGAAGGAGATGCTGGTGTCGATCATCTCGCACGACATCGTGACGCCGCTGCGGTTCATCGCGCGGGTGGCCAACGGCGTATCGCGCACGGTGCCGGTGAGCACGGACGCGCGGCTGGGCGGCACGCTGAGCGACCTGGCGCGCTCCTCGGACAAGCTGCACGCCAATGCACAGGACCTCCTGCACTGGATCAAGCGCCAGGACGGCCGCATCCAGCTGCGGCCACGGAACGTGGCGCTCCACGCGCTCGTGGAGGAGGTGATGGGCATGGAGCAGGAGCGGGCGCGGGAAAAGGGCGTCCGCCTGGTGAACGAAGTGCCGATGGACGACACCGTGCGGACCGACCAGAACGTGCTGTCCATCGTGCTGCACAACATCGTGGCCAATGCCGTCACGCATACGCACGAGGGGGGCATCTCCGTGGAAGGCGGTGCCTTGGACGAGGGGTACCGGCTGGTGGTGCGCGACACGGGTGCGGGCATGTCCGGGGCCGCGTTGCTCCATGCGCAGCGCGTCCAGCGGAAGGGGGCCCTGGGGGCGATGAACGACGAAGGGGAGCGCGACGTGCAGGGATTGGGCCTGTTGATTATCGCCGACCTGCTGGAGCTGCTCGGCGGGCGGTTCACCATCGAGAGCGCGGTGGGCGTGGGCACCACGGTTACCGTGGTCATGCCCACGGATGTGGTCGCCCTGGAACGGGAAGCGGATCCAGGCAACGTGCTCGTCCATGAATAACGTCTTGGACGTGTAGCAAAAATTCTACATCTGGTTACCTCGATCTTACTAAGAGGTCTAACTTGCGCGAACTCTCGATCCTCTGCGACTACGCTCCCATGCTCCGAACGGCGTTCCTGCTCTCTTTCTTGTTCCCCCTGGCGCTGTCGGCGCAGGAGATCTGCAACAACGGGATCGATGATGACGCGGACGGTCTGGTCGACCTGAACGACCCGGACTGCCCGTGCTCCACGGTATTGATGCCGCCCGGGCTGCCGAGCTACATCCGGAACCCCTCCTTCGAGGACCGGATGTGCTGTCCTTACGGGTTCGTTTCGATAGTCTCGCCGCCCTGGCTGGATTGTGCCGCCGGTTGGCACCAGGCCACCTCCGCCACAAGCGATTATCTCCACATGTGCGGCTATGCCCCCGCCGGGATGCCCATGCCGCCCCCGGATGGGCAAGGAGCGGTGGGCTTCTATGCCATGACGGACTACAAGGAATACGTGGGCACCTGCCTGACGTACCCGCTTCCTTCCAATCCATTGCTGGCCGGTACCACCTATACCCTGTCCTTGTGGATCGCCTGTGCCGGTGCCGATGGCATGCATACGCAGACCGAGGAGCAGGGTAGCACGTCCGTCTTCCCCGACCAGTTCCCCCTGGCCATCTTCGGCTATGCCAATGCCTGCGTCCCCTTCCCGATCGGGACCATGAACTGCATCGGGGATGAACCCGGCTGGGGCGAACTGGGCCGGGTGATGGTCCAGCCCGCCTGGGATTGGGTCCGCGTTTCGATCACGTTCACGCCTACGCAGGACATCCATAGTGTGATCATCGGCAGCGCCTGCGACCTGCCGGCATCGTTCACGACGCATGCCGTTGTGGACAGCCATGGGAACACGAACTACCTGTCCCCGTACTTCCTGGTGGACGACCTGATGCTCACGATCGCCCAGGACCAGGTGCTCAGCCCCACGGCGGTCACCGGGAACCTGTGCCTGGACAATGCGGTGGCGACCGCGCAGCCGCCCGCCGGCGCTACCGGCTACCAATGGTACCTGGACGGGGTGGCCCTGGCAGGGCAGAACAGCACCACCTTGGGCATTTCCGCCGCCGGGCTCGGCACGGGCGTCTACACCATGGCCAGTACCTTCAACGGGGAGTGCCTGATGGGGGCCGCGTTCATGCCCCCGCCGATCGTTCCACGTCCCTTGCCCTTCCTGCAGCCGACCTCCGGCTGTGCCCCGCTCACCGTGGCCTTCGCGGATACCACCGGTGGTGGCACGACCACGGTCTCGTGGAACCTGGGTGATGGCACGGAGCTCAATGACGGCGCTTTTGCTCACACCTATACCGCGCCCGGCAGCTATGATGTGCTGCTCCGCGTCCAGAACGATGCGGGCTGTACCGGTGACACCTTGTTGCAGGACGCCGTGGTCGTTCATCCCGCGGTGACCGGCCAGATAAGTGCCGCTCCCAATCCGACCGACACGGAGCATCCCGATGTGGCGTTCACGGGCACGGGCACCGGCGGCATCGTCACGTGGTGGTGGGACCTGGGCGCGGCCGACCCGACGACCTCGGCCGATCCCTCGTTCACCGCCACGTTCCCCGCCGAGCCGGGGAGCTATCCGGTGATGCTGGTGGTGACCTCCGCGGCCGGATGCGTGGACACGGTGCGCTCGGTGGTGGTGATCGTAGAGCCGGGCGTGATCGAGATGCCCAACGTGTTCAGCCCGAACGGAGATGGGCGCAACGACCGGTTCATCCCGCTGAACTATAACGGCACGCCCGGCCTGCTGGAGGTCTACAACCGGTGGGGCCAGATGATCTTCAGCACCCGC
>JAFDZF010000068.1 GCA_018267055.1 Bacteroidota bacterium | reverse complement strand
CGCGACGACCCGTCCGGCTGGACGCTGGACCGGCTGGTGAACCACATCGTGCGGAAGCACCACGCCTATGTGCGCGAGCGGGCGCCCATCCTCAACAACTTCCTGGAACGCCTCAGCACACGGCACGGGCGGCGGCACCCCGAGCTGTACGCCATGCGGATCCTCTTCCGGTCGGTGAGCGCCGACCTGCTGACGCACCTGGACACCGAGGAGCAGGTGCTCTTCCCCTACATCAAGGAGCTGGCCCTGGCCGCGCGGAACAGGGACCGCGTGCTGCCCGGTCCGTTCGGCACCGTGCGGCATCCGGTGCGGACCCTGCTCGGCGACCATGAGCGCGAGAGCGACCGGCTGAACCGCATCACCGAGCTGGCCTGCGGCTATGCCTTGCCGCCCGATGCCGACAGCACCTATGCCGGCACCTTCCAATTGCTGAAGGAGTTCGCCGAGGACCTGCAATGGCATGTGCACCTGGAGGCCAACATCCTTTTCCCCCGCGCGGTGGACCTGGAGCGCCCCGCCGCGCCCTGGACCCCGCTGGACGACAGCCTCGACGAGCTGCGCTGACGACCGATGACCCTGGTGCGCCACCCCATCGCCCTGATCAGCGCCTTCACCTGGACGGGCTTCGTGTGCGCCATCAGCTTCCTGGAGGCCTGGCTGAAGTTCCGCGCGCCGGGCGTGACGCTGCCGATCGGCCTGGGCATCGGGCGCCTGGTGTTCGGTGCGCTGAACAAGGTGGAGCTGGTGTTCGCCGCGGCCATCGTCATCGACCTGCTCCGCGCGCGGCCCCGCGCCTGGACCTGGCCGTGGATCGGCATCCCCCTCGCCTTGCTGCTGCTCCAGACCGGCTGGCTGTTGCCCGCGCTGGACGCGCGTGCCGCGCTCCTCATCGGCGGCGGCTCCGCGCCATCCTCCCAGCTGCATGTGGTCTATGTGGCGATGGAAGCCGTGAAGGTGGCCGCGCTCGTGGGGTTCGGCACACGGCTGTTCGCCTCACCCCTCGTCCTCCTCCATCCAACTCCCCACCAGCCATGACCATCACACCCGACCGCACGATCGGCTCCATCGTGGCCGAGGACCTTCGCACCGCCGCCGTGTTCGCCACCCACGGCATCGACTTCTGCTGCCAGGGCGGGCGCACGCTCGGGGAAGCCTGCGCCGCGCAAGGCCTGGACCCCGCGGCGCTGGAGCTTGAGCTTACCGCCATTGCTGTCCGCGGCATCCCACCCACGGATGCCCCCGATACCTGGGACCTTACGCGCCTGGCCGATCACATCGAGCGGGTGCACCACCGTTACGTGGCGGAGCGCACGCCTCTGCTCCAACAGTACCTCGGCAAGCTCTGCCAGGTGCACGGTGCCCGCCACCCCGAGCTGTTCGACATCGCCCGCGCGTTCGATGCCTGCGCCGGCGCCATGGCCGCGCACATGAAGAAGGAGGAGCTTATCCTCTTCCCCTTCATCAAGCGGCTGGAGCGGGCGAAGGCGGACGGCACGGCGCCGCCCCATGCGCCGTTCGGCACGGTGGAGAACCCCGTGCGGATGATGCGGCACGAGCATGATGAGGAGGGCGAGCGCTTCCGGCACATCACCCGGCTGAGCAACGGCTATCAGCCTCCGCCTGACGGATGCGCCACCTACCGCGCCGCCTTCGCCGGGTTGCAGGAGTTCGAGCAGGACCTGCACCTCCATATCCACTTGGAGAACAACATCCTGTTCCCCAAGGCCCTGGCCCTGGAGGCCGCATTGCACCGCGATCCTGCGGGGCCGGCCCCGGGTGCGCGCTAGGCCCGCGACGACCTCGCCGGCACCGATCGGCCCGACCGGATCAGCGATCCGCAACGATGACCGATCGCCGCTGGAGGACCACCGGGCCGGCGGACACCTGCACGTAGTAGGACCCAGGGGCCAGACCGTGCAGGGACACCTGCTGCACCGCGTCGCTGTTCGCGCCCAGGCTCCGGACCAGGCGCCCATCGCCGGAGAAGATCCGGATCACCTCACCGCCCCGCCATCCGCCGGCCAGCTCCAGCTCGTCGCGGGCGGGATTCGGGTACAGCGAGAACGCGTCGTCCTCGAACCGGACGGCCCGCACTTCGCTCAGGGTGGACGTTCCGTCCAGGTCGACCTGGCGGAGGCGGTAGAGGTCCCAGCCGGGGAAGGGCTGCTCATCGAACGCCGTGTAGGCGAGGAGGCCCTGTGAATCACCGGCGCCGGGAACGCGGGCGATGACCTCGAACGACACCCCGTCCCGGCTCCGCTCCACCTCGAAGCGATCGTTGCCGCGCTCACTGGCCGTGGTCCATTCCAACGCGGTACGGGCCCCGTCCCGGAACGCCTCGAAGGAGAGCAGCTCCACGGGCAGCGGCGTGGACGGGGAGATCGACGCGAGGGTGAAGTAGCGCGTGGCATTGTCGGGGAAATGCGTGTTCGAAAGCCCCGTGATGGTGACCGTGGGAGCGGAATAGGTGATCGTGATGCCGGTGCCGTCGCCGTTGTAGTAGCACGAAGCGGCTCCCGTGTTGAAGTTGCCGTCATCATCCACCACCAGCCGCAAGTGGCTCGTGTTCACCAGGGCCGTTTGCGCGCAGGCGGCCAGCTTGATGTCCAGGTTGAACGATCGCCCGAAGCCGGTCTTGGTCAGTTTCCATTCGCGCTCCAGCCTGGACGTGAGGAGGCAGCCGGGAGGGACCTCCGCCGAGCTCGCCGGCGAAGCACAATACCGGCCGCTGTTGGAGCCGATCATCACGAAGGAAGCGTCCGCGCTGAAGGTGCCCGTGTTGGCCTGGTTGGTGGCAGCGAGGGCGCTGATGTAGACGCGCACGGAGTCGTCGTCCGTATGGGACTGCTTCTGGGCCAGCCCCTCCTGGCCATCGCTCCCGATGCCGATGATGTTCCGGGTGTAGGCCCCGGTGGGGGAATAGATGGTCGTGCCGTTGCAGGCCACGTAATCGATGCCCAGGGTCGCTCCGTACTTCACGGCCAGGTAGGTCTCGATCTTCTGGCGGTCCGCGGGGGTGATCGCCGCGGAATACCCGATCAGCTCGGCGACCGGGCCGCGCCAGTCGCGCGGATGCCCGACGAACGACGCTTCATCGTTCTGCCCGCCGAGGAACCGGTTGATGGTGGTGGTGTTGCCGTTCTGGCTCACCGTCGACAGGATGTGCTTGCGGGCGAGATGCCGGGCCGTGGGGCCGACGCTCGTGCCGTTCTGGTGCCAGACGTTCGCGGTCTCGAAGTCGGGGTCGTAGGGCGGCTTCTGGAGGGTGGCGGCGGCCCCATCATCGCCCCCATGCAGCGTGCCGTTCGCCGGCGTGGTGACGCTGACGCCCGCGACCACGGCGAGGTGCGTTTGGAAGCGGCCCAGGTCGGTCAAGTGGCCCGCCAGGAAGAGCCCGTGGTAGGCCAGGCCATTGATATAGTCCTGCCCGCTGATGGAGAGGTACTGCCGGGGCGAGGCCGGACCCGCCATCTCCACGTACGGATTGTAGTTGTACGCGGGGGATGATGTGTTCAAGGTGGGCGCCCCGTTCACGCCGATCGCCGTGCCCGAGGTGTTCTGGTTGGCCCACGCCGTGATGGGAGCGCTCCCCGTCACGCCCGCGTCGGCCTTCATCCAGGTCTCCACCCCGGGCACACCGCCAGGGAGGCACCGGATGAACGTGCTCAAGCCGGCGACCGCGGTGCCAGCGGCCAGGCCATTGATGGTGGCCGTGCCCGGGGTGGAGGCGCTCCGCACCACGTTCCCGCTGGCGTTGGCCATGGCGCGCACCATCAATCCGGACACCGTGATGATGTCGTCCTCGTTCCCCCGGACCGCTTCATTGCTCGCGTACTGGATGGTGATGGAGCCGGGCGCCACGGTCATGGTGATCGTGGTGATGTCCCCGCCGTTCGCGACGACCGAACCGGTGGCCGCCTGGAACTCGAAGTTCGCCGGGGGCGAAAGGATGATCGTGTACAGCGCGTTCGGCGCCGGCAGGCTGATGTCCGTGGTAACGTTCTCGTCCAGGACGATCGCCCCCAGCGGGGAATAGATGCTGGGGAAGGTGCACGACCCGATGGCGAGGGTCGGCGCGGTGATGGTGATCGCCGCCTGCCCGACCAGCACGGCGGCACCGGCGATCAGGCCGCAGGCGGTCCGAAGGAAGCGGGAACGCCATCCCCCCGGATCCCCGCCCCGCAGGGCGGACCGCTCCTGCCTGCAAGGGGGGGCGCCCCCCGTTGCGCATGCTCGTTCACCGGTCCATCGGGGCGATCGTACCGAACGGCGTTCGCCGGGCGAGGGCAGGATGATCATGAGCGACTGATATCATGGACCGTATCATGGACTGAACAAATAGGGAGAGCATATGGGGTCAAATTACGCGGGAGACGTCCAGCCTTCGGCGAACGGACGTGCATTCCGAGGGCCACCCCTGGAAGCCCGAACGAACACGCGGGGCCGATCGGCCCGGCAGTGGGATGCTAAGCCGATGCGACGTTCCCCCACTTCCGGGCCCGCAGCGCCGCAACGATCAGGGTGACGCCGTAGACGATCGCGTACGTGGCGACGAGGACGATCAAGGCCAGCGCACCGCCGCCCGGCCGCGCGATGACCCACAGGCCGAACAGGATCGACAGGATCCCGCCGGCGATGATCCATCCTTCGTTGCGGACCACCTTGCGCACCCGCCAGGCCCAGACCACCTGCAGCAGCCCGACGAGCATGGCGCACCAGCCCATGAGGGCGATCAGCACGAGCGCCGTGATGCCGGGCATCCACAAGGCCCAGATGCCGACCACCACCTCCACCAGGCCCAGGAGCGCCACCACCCACCAGCCGCTGTCGATGCGCCGGGCGCTCCAGGCGCCGCTCAGCATCATGGCGCCCTGCACCAGCACGCTGATGGCGAACAGCCAGGCCAGCGCGATCAGGGTGATCCCCGGCATGGCCAGGGCGAAGAAGCCGAACAGGAGGCTGAGGATGCCGGTGATGAGCATCGGCAGCCAGATACGGTGCAGGAAGGTGCGCATGGTCCCGGGGTTTTGTACCCGTTAAGGTAAGCGCCCCCGGACGATGTGCCGCGCTACTTCACCAGGTGCTGGAACCGATGGTAGAAGGGCGTGCGGCTCTTCTCGCTCTTGGGCGCATAGGGCCCGTTGATGATCGGGATGTACATCACGCGGCGGCGGCTGGCCTCGCCCACGAGGGCCGACCGCTGCACCCGGTGCCACAGGCGCCCGTCGTGCACGGTGAGGTCGCCGGCCTGGATGTCGAAGGCCACTTCGCGCGGATCGGCGGCCTTGTCCACATAGTACCGCTTGTGGAAGAGCATGCCGCCCAGGCCCTGGCGGTGCGTGCCGGGGATCAGGCGGAGCCCGCCGTTGCGCGGGTCCTGGTCGTCCAGGTGGATGCCCACATTGAGCATCGGCCCCACGCGGCGGCCGAGGAAGAGGTCGCGGATCGCATCGGTGTGCCAGCCCATCTGGGTGAAGTTGCTGCCCGCGGCGTTCAGGTAGTGGTTGATCACCAGCCCGTCCTTCTCGTGGGTGCCCAGGCGCGCATCGCCGTCCACCAGCTGCAGCAGGGCCTTGAACCGCGGGTCGCGCAGCAGCTCGGCGAACACCGGATGGTGCAGCGACGCGAAGCTGTAGCGCTGCACCATGGGCCGGCCCGTCTCGTCCTGGCCGTACTTCACCGGGGTACCGTTCACCACCTTCACCTCATCGCGCACCCATTGCGCGCCCAGCTCATCGATGGCGGTGCGCAGCGCGGCCACCGCATGCGGGTCGAGGAACCGCTTGAAGTGCAGGAAGCCGTCCCGCTGGAACGCCTCGTGCTGGGCACGGGTCATGTCCGCTTCCAGGGCGGAACTGATGTCGATCGTTCGTGTCACGTCGTTCTCACTTGAAAGCGTTGCGGAGGTCAGGCCGGTGCGGTGATCGCCTGCCGGTAGCGGTCGATCAGGCGGGCGAAGGGCGGCCAGCGCAGCAGGCGCTCGAAGAGCAGCAGCCCCGCCACGGCACAGGCGATGCCCATCAGAACATCGAGCACGTAGTGGTGGCCGGTGTACACGGCCGAGGCCCAGATGCCGGCCATGATCGTCGCGAACACCGCGTTGATCCATCCCAGGCGGCCCTTCACCCCCCAGTACAGCACCACCGCCAGGTAGGCCGCGTGCAGCGAGGGCATCGCCGCGAACACGTTGGAGCTCTTGCCGTAGATGGAGCGGAAGATCCCGGTACCGGTGATCGCGTCGAAGCGGGCCAGGCCCGCCGTGTTCCCGGGCGTGCTTTCGATCAGCCCCGTGCCGTGCAGCGCCACGTACCACGGCGGCGCGGCCGGATAGACGTAATAGACGATGAAGCCGAGGAGGTTCACCAGCAGGAAGCTCAGCGCGAAGCGCAGGAACAATGCCTTGTCGCGGGCGAAGAGGTAGGCAGCGAAGCCGAGCGGCACGGGGATCCAACAGAGGTAGAAGAACCCCGCTAGCAGGTCCGCCACGGATGAGGTGTGCAGCGCCAGATACTCGTTCGGCGTGCGCAGCGTACCGCCGTCCTCCACGCCGAACAAGGCCAGCTCGTGCGCATGCAGGTCGCCGACGTGCACGGTGCTCACCGCATAGTTCGGGAACGCCTTCATCGAGTCGAAGAGCACCCAGAACACGATGAAGATGGAGAAGCCGAGGACCCAACGACGCGTAGCCGGCGACAGCAGGTAGAGCACGGAGAACAGCCCCGCGAGCACCAACTGCTCCGGACGGAAGCCGATGAGGGCATACGAGAGCGCGAGGTAGGCGGCCGAGGCGATCAGCGGCACCCGCACGCGCGCCCACGCCCGCTGGTCCCGCAGGACCAGGGCGGCCGCCAACGGCTTCGGTGCGCCGTCGTTCCTCATGGCACGATCCGTTCGGACATCGCCGCCCCGCTCACGGCGTCCACCCCGCTGAACTCGATGTAGCGCACGTTGGGCGTCCAGAAGGCACCGCCCTCGATCTGCAGGAAGATGCGCTCCAGGGCCATCACCTTGTCGTTCACCACCACCAGCACCCGGGCCGGCTTGGCCCCATCGCGGTCCACGAACAGGAAGAGGGGCACCTTGTCGTAGGCCACGCACCGCAGCTCGAACGAATCGCCGCGGTCCTTGGCGCGGATGCCGTAGGCGAACGTGCGCTGGATGAAATCGAGCTCGGCGCGCCGGCCGTCCTCCTGATAGCGCTTCCAATAGACGTCCACCGGGCGGTCCTCCACGGGCTTGCCGGCGGCGTCCCGCTTCAGCGCATACACGATGGTGTTCTCGTTGGTGCTGCGCTGGATGTAGAACAGCATGTCCGGCTCATCGGGCACGGTGTACACGATGCCGCCGATGCCCGCGTTGAGGGAGGGGTCCTGGGCGGGCGCCGCGGCGGCGCCCAGGAGCAGTACCAGCAGGTGGACGTGGCGGAGGCTCATGCGCGGGAACGGGGTGTGCGGTCCATGGCGCGCTTGGCGGAGCGCAGGCGGTCGATGGCGGTGATGTTGGTGAGCACGGCCATCACCGCGATGGGCACCGTGAACACCGAGATGGTCTCGAACACCGCGAAGGGGATGCCCGGCACGCGCAGCTGGAAGTCGCCGCCGATCACCGCGCCCACCAGCCCGCAGGCCAGGGCGGCCACGCCCGTGAGCACCACGCGCTCCGGGCGCTGCATCAGCCCACCCCGGCTTTCCACGCCCAGCCCTTCGGCCCGCGCCCGCACATAGCTCACCATCATCGAGCCGATCAGCGCGACGAAGGCCAGCAGGGAGCTGATGAAGTAGTGGTGCGCCACCAGGTAGTAGCAGATGCCGAGGAACATCACCAGCTCGCTGTAGCGGTCGATCACCGAATCATAGAGGGCCCCGAAGGCCGAGGCCGATCCGCCGATGCGCGCCACCTGGCCGTCGAGCATGTCGAAGAGCCCCGCGAAGAGGATCAGCGCGCCCGCCCAGCCCACGTAGGCCAGCTCACCGCGCCGGCCCAGCTCGGCGCCCGCGATGAAGATCGCGGCCACGCCGACGTTCAGCACCAGGCCGACGGTAGTGATCATGTCGGCCGTCACGCCCCGCTTCACCAGCAGCCGCACGAAAGGGTCGATCGCCCGGTAGATCGCGCGCTGGAGCCCCTCGCGGACGGTGGGGCGATGCACATCGGGGGAGGTCAGTTCCTGTTGCATGGTCAGAAATCGAGTTTGAACCGGGCGCGGATGCCCCATTCCGACACGTCCGGATGGTCCAGGTAGGAGAAGCGCCGCACCACGTCCACACGGAACAGTTTGAAGATATTGGCGATGCCCACGCTCCCCTCCACGTACGGCCCGTCGTCCAGCGCGAACGTGGTGGTGCGGCCCACCGCATCCGTGGGGAAGGGCAGCAGCGCGGGGTCGTAGGCGGGGTCGTTCTCGCGGCGCAGGCTGCCATAGAGCACCTTGCAGGTGGCCACCTCACGCCATTTCAACTTCTTCAGCAGCGGGATCTTGTTGAACAGCGCCCCGCCCAGCGAGTAGTCGAGGTTCACGCTGGCGTACGCATCGCTCACGAACTCCAGGAAGTTCATGAGGTTGTACGATTGCAGCTGGTACGAGTAGGTCTGGTTCGCGCGGTGGATCATCAGCAGCGGATAGGGCACCCGGCCGGCGATGTAGCCCCCCTCGGTCGTCATGTCCAGGAAGCCGAACTGGGGGAAGTGGAAGCGCTTGTACACGCTCAAGCGAAAGTTGGTCTGCTCGCTCTCGCCGCCCAGGAGGCCATTGAACCCCTGGCCCACACGGAAGGTGAGGATGGGCCATTTGTTGGGCATGGGGATGCGGTAGTTCTTGCCCTGGAAGAACTGCTCGTGCGGCGCCCACCGCAGCTCCAGCGACAATTCCGAGAGGGTGATGTCCTCCTCCTGCGGCGGCCGCGTGGGGTCCAGCGGCTCCGTGCGCGGGATGAAGCGGAGGCCGCCGGCGGCCGACTGCGTCCAGTTGCGATAGCCCAGGCGGAACGAGAAGCGGCTCTCGAACTCGTGCCAGTACTCCAGGTTCCAGGTGTCGTTGTAGAGCCACTTGTCGTTCACCCCGCGCTTGAACGACAGCAGCACGAAGTCCTCCTGCACGAACTGCAGCTCCTGCCCGGGGATCTTGGTGTCGTGCTGGTAGCTCAGGTGGAGCGAGCGCACGGGGAACCGCCAGATGGAGCGGCCCGTGAACGACCAGGTGGTGCCCAGCAGGTACTTCCACCGCTCGTCCTTGAAGCCGTACGCGGCATAGCCCTCGAAGTAGATCCGCTCGCTGAACTGCGTGGTGGTGCGGCCGCCCAAGCGGAGGCGCAGGCCCTCCACCGGGTTGAAGCTGTAGAAGGTGTTCACCGGCCCCAGCTCCCAGGGCCCGAAGCCCTTGTAGCCCGCCAGCAGCAGCGTGGCGATGTCCATGGCCCGCCGGAACGACGGCATCTTCTTCAGGCTGTCGATGTTCTGGTACACCTTGGACTCGGCCGTCGTCAGCGGCTGGTGCCGCGCGCCCGTCCAGTAGGCGTCGTCGTGGCGCAGGGTGTCGGCGTCCTCGGGGGTCTTCTCGCTGTAGAACGCCACCGGGTGCTCGCGTCCCGTCACGATGTCGCGCAGCGAGATGCTCCGCTCGCCATAGATGCCGCCACCGCTCTTCGAGATGCCGAGGTCGGCCCGCATGCGGCTATAGACCAGCGGGAAGCGGCCGGTGGCATCGCGCTCGAACCGCTGGTCGATCTTCAGCTCGCGCACCCAGTTCAGGTTGATGCGCTTGTTCACGCCCATCTCCACCTGGCGCACCGAGTAGCGGCCGTCCAGCGACACGTACAGCCGGCCCTGGAACAGGAAGTCGCTGGTGTTGCGCGGCACGAAGGACAGCTCCACCAGCCGCTCCCCGCCCACCTCCACCGTGTCGGTGATGAAGAACGCATAGAAGGTGGGCGCGGCATCGGCGATCGGGCTCAGGAAGAGGTTGGTGAGCACCGGGATGCTGTTCGCGTAGATGTCGATGTCGTTGTACAGGTAGTTCAGGTAGGTCACCAGCCCCTGGTCGTCCAGGTACTCCTCGAAGCTCACGCGCTGGGTGGCCTTCACCACCGAGCGCCGGCGCTCGGGCTCGCGGCGCCAGTACTTCTCCGCGATGGTCTCCTTCAGGTAGATCGGCAGCACCGACCGCCCTTCGAGCAGCGTGGTGTCCGTGTTCTCGAACAGGAAGGCGTACTGCTTGAACAGCTTGCGCCCCTTCAGCTTCTCCGACAGGCCGCTCAGCGACATCTGCAGCTTCTCGTATTCCTCGTACTCGATGAAGTCATGGCTTTCCATGCGGTTGCTGTCCTTGTGCGCGATCACCGCCCGGGCCAGCTCCACCGCGGGATTGTCGCGGTTGCGGTAGCGCTTCCGCTTGCCGCCCCGCACCTCGGCCTCGGGCAGCTCGGTCACGTCGGGCTGGAAGGCCACGTTCAGCACGTTCTCCCGTCCGGGATCCACCTTGTGCACCACCGTCCGGTAGCCCACGGAGGTGAAGCGCACGGCCGTGCATCCGTCCTGCGCACAGAGCAGCAGGTACTTCCCCTCCATGTCCGTCACCGTGCCGATGGAGGTGCCGTCGAAGGCCACCGACACGAACGGCAGGGGCTCGCGCGTGGTCGCGTCCGTCACCACCCCGCGCACGGCGGTCTGCGCCTGCACCGCCGGGCCCGCCAGGCCGGCGAGCACCACGCCCAGCCAAATCCGTATCCCGCGCAGCCATCGCATCAGGCGTAGACGAAGCGCTTATGCAACACGTAGTTGTAGCCGATGCCCAGGGCCACGGCCGACACCACCTTCACCACCAGGTACGAGGCGCCGAGCCACTGCGTGCCCGCCACCATGGCCCCATAGCTCAGGGCGAGGTAGCCGCACCACACCAGGGCATAGCGCAGGGCCTGCCGGTGGATCCGCTCGGCCGTGGCCCGGAAGGTCCACCGCCGGTTGAGCAGGAAGTTGGACCCCGCGCCGGTGAGGTTGCCGCCGAGCGTCGCCGGGCCGGGAGCCACGCCCACCGCTTCCACCAGCAGCACGGTCACCAGCAGGTCGATCACGGAGGCCGTGAGCGCCGAGAGCTGCGCACGGGCGAAGGTGCTCATGCGAGGGGCCAGAGGCCGGAACGGATCACGGCCTGCAGGGCGAGGTTGGTGTAAAGGCCGGCCAGTACGTCGTCGCCCATCACGCCCCAGCCGCCCGGCAGCTGTTCCAGGCGGGCGATGCCCAGGGGCTTGGTGATGTCCAGCACGCGGAAGAGCGCGAAAGCGGCCAAGGCGGGGGCCCACCCGCCGGGCAGCCCCGTCAGGGCGATGGCCATGCCGGCCGCTTCGTCCACCACCACGCGGATGCTGTCCGGGCCCCAGGCGGGCTCCACGCGGGCGGCCGCCCAGGCACCGATCGCCGTGAGCACCGCCACGCCGCCGATGAGCGCGGGCAGCGGGGCGGCGTGCAGGCCGGCCGCGACCCATGCCGCCGCCGCCACGGCGGCGGCCACCGTGCCGCTGCCCCGGCCGATGTACCCGATGCCGCACACGGTGGCGATGATCCTCGAAGCGACCATGGCCGGCGGGATCACAGGGCGTCCACGAGGTCCTGGTAGTAGTCCAGCCCGAGGTGCGTGATCAGGTCCTCGCCCATCATGTGGCGCAGGGTGTTCTGGAGCTTGATCAGCTGCTTGAAGAGGTCGTGCTCCGGCGGGAGCCCCTCGGCCGTCTGCGGCGACTTGAAGTAGAACGAGAGCCACTCCTGGATGCCGCTCATGTCCGCGCGCTGCGCCAGGTCCAGGAACAGGGCCAGGTCCAGCACGATCGGCGCCGCCAGGATGCTGTCGCGGCAGAGGAAGTTCACCTTGATCTGCATGGGATAGCCCATCCAGCCGAAGATGTCGATGTTGTCCCAGCTCTCCTTGTTGTCGCCGTGCGGGGGGTAGTAGTTGATCCGCACCTTGTGGTAGAGGTCGCCGTAGAGGTCGGGCCGCAGCTCGGGCTTCAGCACCTGCTCCAGCACGCTGAGCTTCGACACCTCCTTCGTCCGGAAGTTCTCCGGATCGTCCAGCACCAGGCCGTCGCGGTTGCCGAGGATGTTGGTGGAGAACCAGCCCTTGATGCCCAGCGCGCGCGCCTCCAGCCCGGGGGCCAGGATCGTCTTCATCAGCGTCTGCCCGGTCTTGAAGTCCTTGCCTGCGATGGGCACGCCGCGCTCCTGCGCCAGCTCGATCAGGGCGGGCACGTCGCAGGTGAGGTTGGGCGCACCGTTGGCGAAAGGCACGCCGCATTTGATCGCCGCATAGGCATAGAGCATGCTCGGCGCGATCAGCGGATCATTGGTGAGCAGCCCCAGCTCGAAGGCCTCGAGGCTCGCGTGCACGTCGCCGGGCTCGATGTACCGCTCCGTGGAGCCGCACCACACCATCACCAGGCGATCGCAGCCGTTCTCCTGCTGGAAGCGGCGGATGTCGGCCATCAGCTGCTCGGCCAGATCGGCCTTGGTGGCGCCCTGCTTCACGTGGGTGCCGTCCAGGTTGCGCACATAGCTCTTGTCGAACACGGCCGTCATCGGCTTCACGCGCTCCAGCTCGGGGCGCACCTGTTCCAGGAGGCGGGGCTCCAGCACGCCGGCGTTCAGCGCCGCCTGGTACACGTTGTCGGCGTAGATGTCCCAGCCGCCGAACACCAGGTCGTCCAGGCCCGCCAGCGGCGCGAGGTCCTTGATCAGCGGATAGCGGCCCTCGGTGCGCTTGCCCAGGCGGATGTGGCCCATCTGGGTGAGGGAACCGACCGGCTTGGCGAGGCCTTTCCGCGCGGCGACCGCGCCGGCGATCATCGTGGTGGCCACGGCGCCGAGGCCGGGAAGCAGGATGCCGAGCTTGCCCTGGGCCGCTCGGGGAGTATCGGTCGATGTCATGGATGGCCCGCCGAGACCCGACGGGAGGTATTGATGGCGTTGAAGAGAGGACAAAGGTCCAGGCCGATACCCCTATCCACCGGGTGCCGGTTCCCCGGATGAAAGGCAGGATCGTGCGGGATACCGGGGCTTCCGGGAGGCCGCGCGCCAGAGGGACCGGCCGGCCTGGGCGCGTGCGGGGCCGCGTCGTGCGGCGCTTCGTCAAGCCCGGTGTTCCACTGCTGCGTCATCCCTGTCGGCAGGAGGGCATCGGCCCAGGCCCTGCGCACCTTGCGCTGGGATAGACGGACGGAACGGTGGAATACGCTAAACGTTCCCACCGTTCCCGCTGTTCTTTTCCGGAAGAGGCCGGGCGCCGGGGGACAAGGCGGACCGGCCGGAACGGCCATCGGCATGGATGCCAGGATGCTGCAAAGGTTCCGCGGCCCCGCACGCGCCATCGGAACGCACTACGGCAATACTTGTCCGATCCACGGTCCGCCGCCCGCGTGCGGCTACCCGCGCAGGAGCGACCCGCCGTGCGCCGCCCGGTACGCGCGCGGCGAGCGGCCGTGCAGGCGGCTGAAGAACTTGCTGAAGACCGCCGGGCCGCTGAACCGCAGCCGGTCGGCCACCGCCGCGATGGGCAGCTCCGTGCCTTCCAGCAGCCGCTTCGCCTCCAGGGCCAGCAGCTCGTCCAGTACCTGGCCGGCGGTCTTGCCGATGATCTCCTTGGTGGTCTCCGACAGGTACTTGCTCGTCACGAAAAGCTGCTCGCTATAGAAGGACAGGTGCCGCTGCTCCAGGTAATGCGCGCGCGCCAACCGGCCGAAGCGGATCACCAGCTCCTCCTTGCGGCCGATGGGCCGGTCGGTGTCCACCGCATAGCGCCGCTCCATGTCGGAGAGCTCGAAGAGCAGGTCGGTGAACGCGTTCATCAGCAGCTCCATGCCGTGGCTGTGCCGGTCCACGTGTTCCATCCGCTGCTCCAGCCGCCGCACCAGCCCGGTGAACAGGGCGCGATCGGCCTCCTCCATGTGGAACACGGGGTCGTGGTCGGACATGAACAGCGCCATCTGGTCCGCCAGCTTCTGCTGCCGCACCTGCCGCAGCAGGTCGGTGGTGAAGCTCACGCCCTCGATGCTGCAATCGGGGCTGGCGCGCACCAGCTGCCGCAGGCGATAAGGGCCGGTGACCGCCATCATGCCCTGCTCCATCCGCGTTTCGTGCAGGTCGATCCGCCCGACGAACCAGCCCGAACGCACGTGCATCACCGTGAAGAAATCGGAGCGGAACCCGGTATGGAACGGCGAGAAGCCCAACATCCCATGGTCCCGCAGGTCCACCTGGAAGGTGGCCAGGTCGTTGAGCACATGCCCCTTCCGCATGACCGGGAGCCGGTCCAGCTCGGCGTGCTTCAGGACCTGGATGCGCTTCTTCACGGGCGGGGTGACCGGCGCGCGATCACGACCCGGCAAAGATCGCGGACATCCGGGAGCCGGGGAAGCCCCGGGAGAGCGGGCCTACTTTCGCGCCATGGCCTTCACCGGGAGCCCGTCCTGCCGATCCGACCATGGGATCCGCCTCGTTCCGGGACGGGTGCGCAGGATCGGCGGGCTGTTGATATGGCTCGGGGCGCTTTCCTGCGGGCCGCAAGGGCACCGCGAACGGGACCGTATCGCGCAGGAGCTGACCGATTCCCTGACCCTCCTGAGCAGGACCGCCGACTTCAACGGCTTCGGTGTGGCCATCGCCGGGCCCGACGGCATGCTCTATCGGAACGGGTTCGGCCAGGCCGATGTGGCGCAGGGCATCGCCTACACCGCGAACACCCTGCAACCGATCGCGTCGATCTCGAAGACCTTCGTGGGCCTGGCGGTGCTGAAGGCACAGGAGCTCGGCAAGCTGAAGCTGGACGACCCCATCAACGCCCACCTGCCCTTCGCGGTGGTGAACCCCCGCTTCCCGGAGCTGCCGATCACCGTGCGGCACCTGGTCACGCACACGTCCACCATCGTGGACACCGACGACTACCTGCACCGGGCTTGGGTCCTCCGCGACACGAACGACCTGGCGGCGAACCTCGCGCTGGACATCGGCGCCTGCCGGTTCAGCCCGCCGTCCGCGGACCTGCCGATGGAGGAATTCCTGCGCCGCTACCTCGCCCCGGACGGCGCGTGGTACAGCGACAGCGCCTTCACGGACCTGCGGCCCGGTGAACGGTTCGCCTATTCGAACGTGGGCATCACCCTGGCCGCCTGGGTGGTGGAGAACGCCACGGGCGAGCCGTTCGACGCCTTCACCCGACGATACATCCTGGATCCCCTCGGGATGCGTTCGTCCACGTGGCATGCGGAACAGGTCGCCGGCCCTGCGCTCTCCCGCCTGTACCGCACGCGCACCGAGCCTTATCCGCGCTATGCCTGCATCACCTACCCCGATGGCGGCATGGTCACCAGCAGCGATGACTTCGCCCGCTACATGGCCGAACTGGTGAAGGGCTATCGCGGGGAAGGGACGATCCTCTCCCGGGAGGGCTACGCGGAGTACTTCCGGGAGCAATTGGCGGACCCCAACTTCGTGGACCGCGCGTCGGGCATGTTCACCGATGAGCACAACATCGGCATCACCATCGGGTTCAGCGCGGAGGGCTACTTCGGCCATACCGGCGGCGATCCGGGGGTGTTCTCCCTGTTCTTCGTGGAGCAGCGCACCGGCCTGGGCCGCTACCTGGTCGTGAACACCGACCTGGAGGACTACACGCACCACATCCGGGTGTGGGAGCTGCTGGGGCGGTATGCAGCGAAGCTGGAGCGGGCGTCCCCGTAGGGCGCGCGGGCGACGAGCGGACCTGCGGTATCCGGCCATGCCTCATGGACCGGTACCTTCGCGGTAAGCCGCGACCCGACCGTCCGGCACCCCGGCATGTCCACCTTCGTCCAAGCCCCTTCCTACGTCCCCAAGCACAAGATCCGCGTCGTCACCGCCGCTTCGCTGTTCGATGGGCACGATATCCTGCATTGATACTCGCGAGCTGGTCATGCGCGTGCTATTGGCTTTGATGTTGTTCCACGGCCTGCATGGCGTTGGAGCCGCCCAACCACTTGGGGATGCGTACTGGGATAGGATGCTGGACAAAGTCGATTCCGTGGTCATTTCACGTTTCGGCGCCGAGTTCTTTGCCAAGCACATTTTCCCTCCGATCGCACCAATGGACCATATCGCCATGGGTGATCACACCATGGACTGGGAAAATCGGGATACGATCACGCGTACCCCGGAGTACTGCCATTTCGAGTACGACATCGGCTTTGACACGCTCAACGCAGGAAGGATCAACATCCAATTGAACATCACACCCGAAGGCGCCGTGCTCGAAGACGAAGACCTACAAGGCTTCATCACATCGCCCGCACCAGTACGATTCCGGACCGACCTGCACGGATTCATTGAGCTGGCGAGAAAGAACGGTGTGAAGTGCGAACGACATACGGCCTTTCGTGACTTGAGGTGGATCCCGACGGATACGACGGCGCGCCTGCATCCCGGCGGTAACGGTCGCTATGAGCTTATCCTAGGCCGTATCCGCAAAAAGGGAATGGAGAGGCGGATCGCCAGTTCAACATACACCTATCAGGTCGTCGATGCGATCATCTTCGATCCCTTCACAGGAGAGGTGTTAAGGAAGGAGGAACGCCAGGAGATCCTGAGCATCGCTTGCGGGGCCGAAAACCTGTAAGGCCTGTGGAGGACCTGCCCATAAGTAGCTAGGTGGATACCTTCGCGGCAAGCCGCGACCCAACCGTTCGGCGCCCTGGCATGTCCACCTTCGTCCAAGCCCCTCCCTACCAGCCCAAGCACAAGATCCGCGTCGTCACCGCCGCCAGCCTGTTCGATGGCCACGATGCCGCCATCAACATCATGCGGCGGATCATCCAGGCCACCGGCGCCGAGGTGATCCACCTGGGGCACGACCGCAGCGTGGAGGACGTGGTGAACACCGCGATCCAGGAGGATGCCCACGCCATCGCCATGACCAGCTACCAGGGCGGGCACGTGGAGTACTTCAAGTACATGTATGACCTGCTGAAGGAGAAGGGCGCGGGGCACATCAAGATCTTCGGCGGGGGCGGCGGCACCATCCTGCCCAGCGAGATCGAAGAGCTGCACGCCTACGGCATCACGCGGCTGTACCATCCCGACGACGGCCGGGCGATGGGCCTGCAAGGCATGATCAACGACATGCTGGAGAAGGCCGATTTCGACCTGAGCGACAAGGTCAATGGTGAAGCGAAGAAGCTGACGCCGCAGAACTGGCCGGCGATCGCCAAGCTGATCAGCACGGCGGAGAACCACCCGGAGGTCTTCGAGAAGATCGCCGATGAGATCCACAAGAAGGCCGAGGCGAACAAAGCCCCGGTGCTGGGCATCACGGGCACGGGCGGCGCAGGCAAAAGCAGCATGGTGGACGAGCTGATCCGCCGCTTCATCCTGGACCAGCCCGACAAGACCATCGGCGTCATCAGCGTGGACCCGAGCAAGCGCAAGACCGGCGGCGCGCTGCTGGGCGACCGCATCCGCATGAACAGCATCCGGGGTGAGCGCGTGTACATGCGCAGCCTCGCCACGCGGCAGAGCAACCTCGCGCTGAGCAAGCACGTGAAGGAGGCCGTGGCGGTGCTGAAGGCCGCGGGCTTCGACCTGGTCATCCTGGAGACGAGCGGCATCGGCCAGAGCGATACCGAGATCCTCGACCACAGCGATGTGTCGCTCTACATCATGACGCCCGAGTTCGGCGCGGCCACGCAGTTGGAGAAGATCGACATGCTGGATTTCGCCGACGTGGTGGCGATCAACAAGTTCGATAAGCGCGGCGCCCTCGATGCCCTGCGCGACGTAAAGAAGCAGTACAAGCGCAACCACCAGCTCTGGGACGCCAACGACGATGACCTGCCCGTGGTGGGCACCATCGCCAGCCAGTTCAACGATCCCGGTACGAACAGCCTGTACGCGCGGCTGATGAAGAAGATCGCCGAGAAGACCGGCGTCGATTTCCACAGCACGTTCCACGCGCATGACGAGATGAGCGAGAAGGTGTGGATCATCCCCCCCGCCAAGAGCCGCTACCTCAGCGAGATCAGCGAGAACAACCGGCGGTACGACGAGAAGGTGCGGAAGCAGGCGGCCATCGCCGACCAGCTCTATGGGCTCTATTCGGCCGTGCTCACCTTCGGTGGCCCCGATCTGCTTACAGCCCCGAGCCTTGAGCCACGAGCCGCGAGCTCGGCCGCGGATAAGCTCACGGCTCAAGGCTCGGAGCTCGAAGCCCTGACGAGAAAGTTCGAGGAAGTAAGGAAGGACCTGGATCCGCACCTGTGGGCGATGCTCCAAGGCTGGAAGGCCGAAGAGGGGAAGTACTCCGGCGAGTTCTACACCTACCTGGTCCGCGGCAAGGAGATCAAGGTGCCGAACCACACCGAGAGCCTGTCGCACCTGAGGATCCCCAAGGTGGCGCTGCCCAAGTTCCGCAGCTGGGGCGACAAGGTGCGCTGGGCCATGCAGGAGAACACGCCCGGCTTCTTCCCCTACACCGCCGGCATCTATCCCTTCAAGCGCACCGGCGAGGACCCCGCGCGGATGTTCGCCGGCGAGGGCGGCCCCGAGCGCACCAACAAGCGCTTCCACTACGTGAGCCAGGGCATGCCCGCCAAGCGCCTCAGCACCGCCTTCGACAGCGTGACGCTCTATGGCAACGACCCCGGCCGCCGTCCCGACATCTACGGCAAGGTGGGCAACAGCGGCGTGAGCATCTGCTGCCTCGACGACGCCAAGAAGCTCTACAGCGGCTTCGACCTCAGCGATCCGAAGACCAGCGTGAGCATGACCATCAACGGTCCCGCGCCCATGCTGCTCGGCTTCTTCATGAACACGGCCATCGACCAGGCGTGCGAGAAGTACATCCGGGCCAATGGCCTCATTTCCGAGGTTGAAGAGAAGATCAAGGCACGATGGGCCGCAAGCTCCAAGCCGCAAGCCACAAGCTCGAAGTCCGGCTCCGCCAGCAGCTTGGGGCTTGAGGCTAGTGGCTTGAGGCCGCGCTACCACGGGGAAGTCCCCGCAGGGAATGACGGCCTGGGCTTGCTCTTGCTCGGAATAACCGGCGACCAAGTCCTCCCCCGCGACGTCTACGAAAAGATCAAGGCCGACACCCTCGCGCAGGTCCGCGGTACCGTGCAGGCCGATATCCTCAAAGAGGACCAGGCCCAGAACACCTGCATCTTCAGCACCGAGTTCGCGCTGCGCCTTATGGGCGATGTGCAGCAGTACTTCATCGATAAGAAGGTCCGCAATTTCTACAGCGTCAGCATCAGCGGCTACCACATCGCCGAGGCCGGTGCCAACCCCATCTCGCAGCTCGCCTTCACGCTCGCCAACGGCTTCACCTACGTGGAGTACTACCTGAGCCGGGGCATGGACATCAATGCCTTCGCGCCCAACCTGAGCTTCTTCTTCAGCAATGGCATGGACCCCGAGTACGCCGTGATGGGCCGTGTGGCGCGCCGCCTCTGGGCGAAAGCACTGAAGCACCGCTACGGCGCCGACGAGCGCAGCCAGATGCTCAAGTACCACATCCAGACCAGCGGCCGCAGCCTCCACGCGCAGGAGATCGACTTCAACGACATCCGCACCACCCTGCAGGCGCTCTACGCCATCTACGACAACTGCAACAGCCTGCACACCAATGCCTACGATGAGGCCATCACCACGCCCACCGAGGAAAGCGTGCGCCGTGCCATGGCCATCCAGCTCATCATCAACCGCGAGCTGGGGCTGGCCAAGAACGAGAACCCGCTGCAAGGCTCGTTCATCATCGAAGAGCTCACCGACCTCGTGGAAGAGGCCGTGCTGGCCGAATTCGACCGCATCACCGAGCGCGGCGGCGTGCTGGGCGCTATGGAGACCATGTACCAGCGCTCAAGGATCCAGGAGGAGAGCTTATACTACGAGACCCTCAAGCACACCGGAGAGTATCCCATCATCG
>JAFDZF010000067.1 GCA_018267055.1 Bacteroidota bacterium | reverse complement strand
TGGGCGGGCCGGAGAACTTCGACAACGGGTACGACATCGCGGTGGACGCGGACGGCAATGCCATCGTGGTGGGTTCGTTCTTCGGCACCGGTGATTTCGACCCGGGTCCGGGCGAGCACCTGCTGACGGCGCATTCCCTGGGGTCGGACGACGTGTTCGTGCAGAAGCTGGGCCCTACGGGCGAATTCCTGTGGGCCGTTTGCCTGGGCGGCACGGACGCGGACCTGGCCTACGGCGTGTCCGTGGCCGAGGATGGCCGGATCGACGTGACGGGCTTCTTCAGCGGCACGGCGGACTTCGACCCGGACGCTTCCGCCGCGTTCACGATGACGACCGCATCGCTGGACAACTTCTTCGATTCCTACGTGTGCGAGCTGGACGCGGACGGCACCTTCCTGGGGGCCTGGCAGTTCGGCGGCGCCAACAGCGTGGCCACGCAATCCATCGCGCGCGGTGCGGATGATGCGCTGTTCATCGCGGGGCATTTCGAGAACGCGCCCGACTTCGATCCGGGGCCGGACGTGGAGAGCACGGGCAGCGCCGGTTTCCGCGATGCGTTCGTCATCCGCCTGGACGGGGTGGGCTCGGGGGTGCCGGAGAACGGCGGCCTCGACCGGCCGGTGCTGTCGCCCAATCCTGCATCGGACCATGTGACGATCGAGGTGGGAGCGGCCCTGGCGGGCGCCCCGTACGTGGTGTGCGATGCGCAAGGACGGATGGTGGGGCAAGGCCGCCTCACCGGCCTGCGCACCCGGGTGGCGTTGGATGCGTTCGCTCCCGGGCGGTACCAGGTGCGTGTGCTGCGTGGCGGCACCGTGGGCGGTGCCTTCGTGGTGGTGCGCTGACGCACCGGCGGTCCCTTAGCGGAGCAGCGTCACGTGCCCGTTCCGCGAGATCTCGTTCGTGGGCTCGCAAGGGTCGCGCATGCGTATGGTGTAGCCGTACACGCCGTTGGGCAGGCCGTCGCCGTTCCAGGTGGCACGCGTATCGTTGGTGGTCCACAGGATGGCGCCCCAACGGTTGAAGAGGCGCACCTCATAGCCGGCCTCGGGGATGTCGGTGGGGCCGGGCCAGGTGTCGTTGATGCCGTCGTTGTTCGGCGTGAAGGCATTGGGCAGGAAGAGCTGGGGCTCGCTGCGCACGTCGAGGTGGAAGGAGGCGGTGTCGTCGCAGCGGTCCGGCTGCGTGGAGTAGAACGTGAGGTCGTAGGGCCGGTACCGCTCGAGGTCCAGCCGCAACCAGCCGTAGCATTGGTGCAGCGCCAGGCTGTCGCCGATGAAGAAGGCGCAGGAGTCGGAGGTGCTGCCCAGCCACAGCTCCACCAGCGGGGTGCAGGGCAGCTGCTCGGCGGTGAAGACGGCGGGGATGCGCGGGCGCACGAACACGCTGTCCTCCACGGGAAGCGAGCCGCAGCCGAGCAGGTCGAAGCCCTGCAGCGAGATGGGCTGCCAGAGCGGGTCGTGGAAGACCACCGGGGGGATGCTGTCGTTGCTGAGGCCCGAAGCGCCCCAGCGCCAGATGAGCGAGTCGGCATCGGAGGCCGTGATGTGCGGGGCGACGCCCACGCGGATGCACACGCTGTCGGGCACGGTGAAGGCCACGGTGGGGCTCGGCAGCTGCGTCAGCGTGATCTCACCCGTGGCCACGCAGTCGGCCGACGTGTCGGTGGCGGTGACCACGATCAGCCCGGTCATGCCCGGCACCACCTGGATGCTGGTGCCGGTGGCGCCGGTGCTCCAGCTATAGATGTCCGGCTGGAAGCCCCATTCCAGGTAGGTGGTGAGCAGGGGCGGGGCCGAGGGACAATAAGCGGATGCACCTTGGATGAGGATGTCGGGGATGCCCAGCGATCCGGTGATGTAGGAAGGGCATTGGCCGCCGAGCACGATCACGGTGTAGTCGCCGATACCGAGGCCGGTCCGCGTGTTGCTCGTCAGGCTGGGATCGTCGGTCCAGTGCCAGGTATAGGGGCCGGGGGCCACGGTGAAGACGACCGACCCGTCCGTCCGCCCGGCGCAGCTGATGTTGGTCACCGCCATCGTGCCCAGCGCCGGCACGAAGGGCGGTTCGATCACCGTGTCCAGCACCGAGATGCAGCCCGAGGTGTCGGAGACCGTGACGCTGTACGATCCCACTTCCAGCCCGCCGGCATAGGGGCTATTGAGCAGGGGTGCGTGGGCCCAGCTGTAGGTGTAGAGGCCGGGCTGCCCCGGCACCACGGTGATCGAGCCGTTGTGGTCCTCAGGGCAGGTGGGCGGCGTGATGGTCAGCGAGACGTTGCAGGGCTCCTGGGCGCGGCCCAGCAGGGCCAGCAGCAGGAAGGTCAGGACCGCCGGGCAGCGCATGAAGGCACGAAGTTCGGCGATCGGGCCGGAGTAGGGGAACGAAAGGCCGCGCCGATCCGTGCGTTCATCGGTGTTCCGACCCGCCCGTGCCGGCCGGGGGCGGCTCCAGGTCCGGGATCATGTAGCCGTAGTACGCCTGGCTGTCCAGCGACGTGCTGCGCATCTCCAGATGGTCGCGGCGGTGCCGGTCACGGCCTTTCCTGACGCGCAGGTCGATCTTGAGCTTGTCCGCCCCGATCATCATGCGGCCGATGGGGTCCAGGAAGGTCGCGGCGTTCAAGGCCCGGTCGATCCGATCGACGTCACCCGGACCATGGATCAACAGGCCGTACACCGGTCCCTGGTCTTCCGTCAATACCTCCACCGGGCCGCAGAACGTGCCGAGCTCCTCCACCAACCGATGGAGCTTCGCGGCTTTGATCAGCAGGTCTACCATGGTGCTGCTCTTGGAAGGTCAAAGCTAGCCGTCCGGTCACGGCTTCGCGATCCGCAGCGCGGCCCCGAACGCACGATCCGCCCGACCCGTGCCAAGGCAGCAGGTGGGGCGGATCGTGCGGTGAGCGGGATCAGTCCTTCAGGAAGAGCACGGAACGGGCACGGTCACCCGTGCCGATGCGGGCGATGTAGCTGCCCGACGCCAGGGACGAAAGATCGATGGTGGTGGACAGCGATGCCGTGCGGCCCGCTTGCGCCACGCGGCCGGTGGCGTCCATGATCCACCAGTCGCCCAGCGGGGCGTCGTTCGCCAGGGTGAGCCGGTCCTGCACCGGGTTCGGGAACGACCGCAGGGCCGACGCCTGCCCGTGCTCCTGGATCCCCACCGTGCCCGGGAGCGCCACGACCGCGCTGCCGTCGCTTTCAATGTGCACGAGGAGGGCGGTGGGGGAGGTGGTGTAGAAATCAATGACCCCGCTGGTGCTGGCCTGCTTCACCACGTTGGTGAACGTGCCGCTGGGCAGGATCACCGTGCCGTAGCCCATGTAGGCCCGGGAAACGGAGTAGTCCGTGCCGTTCTTATTGTAGTAGTCGATGAACCAGTCGTTGAAGGCGTAGGGGAACTCCAGCACGGTCTTCGGTTCCGAATACACGTTCGGGTCCATGGACCCCACGCCATCGGCCAGGACGTCCAGCTTGGTGCTTTGCAGGTCGTAGTAGGCGTAGGAGGTGGTGCCGGCCACGGTCTGGGCCGAAGCCATGTTGGCCGTGGGATAGCTGGCCGCATAGGGCGTCCCCGCAGCGGCCATGAAGGCCTGCGTGCCCATCAGCTGGAGCGTGGCGCTGGAGAAGTCCCAGGTGACGTTCGCGCCGTCCGGCTCGGGATCGCTCGTCCCGGGCGAAGTGACCGCGTAGACGTTGAAGCTGGAGCCGATGAGGTCGATACTGGCGAAGTCGATCACCGGTTGTGCGGCGACAGAGGCACCGCAGGCGAGAGCAAGCAACAGGGTAGAAGTACGCATGGGAGGTGGTTTCCCGCAAAGCAAGTGTGGTCCCCTGGCCGCCCGGCCGTCCGGAACGGCCCATTCTGCCGAGGGCCCTGTTGATAAGCGGTATGGCGTCCTCGGAACGCTGGGCGGACCACCGCGGGAAGGCCCGGCAGGTGCCGCCCATACCTTCGCTCATCCGCTCCCCGATGATCATGGTCCCTGTCGCCCATCTGTCGCAGCCGCACGGGCAGGTAAGCCCGCTCTCCTGACCATGGACGTGATCGTCCGGTCGTTCCGCACGCCGTACGGTGAGCTGCTGCTGGGGGCGTTCGGCGATGAGCTGTGCCTGTGCGACTGGCGCTACCGCCGCATGCGCGATGCCGTGGATGCGCGCATCCAGCGCGGCCTGGGCGCGACCTACCAGGA
>JAFDZF010000066.1 GCA_018267055.1 Bacteroidota bacterium | reverse complement strand
CCGCTGGCTGCTGCTGCTCACCGGTCCGCGCGTGCGGCAGGCCATCGGCACCATGTACCGCAAGCTGGGGCTGGAGGAGCGCACGCTCCGCCGCGCGGACGAGGTGTTGGCCCGGGCGCTGGAAGGCGGCCTGCACCTCGACCGCTTCGAACTGGCCGACGCCCTGAAGCGCGCACGCTTCGACACCGGCGGGATGCAGCTCGTCCACCTGCTGATGCATGCCGAGCTGGAGGGCGTGATCTGCAGCGGGCCGCGCAAGGGCAAACAGTTCACCTATGCCCTGCTGGAGGAGCGCGTGCCGAAGGCGCCGGTGCCGCACCGCGAGGAAGCGCTCTCCGAGCTGGTCCGCCGCTACTTCACCAGCCGTGGCCCCGCTTCGCTGAACGACTTCGCGCTCTGGTCCGGCCTCACCATCGCGGACGGGCGGAAGGGCATCGCCCTGCAGGACGGCCGGTTCCAGGAAGTAATGATCGACGGACGCCCCAACTGGTACCTGCCCTCGGTCTCCATGCCGAAGGTGCCCGCGAACACCGCACACCTGGTGCCGAACTACGATGAGTACGGCATCGGCTACAAGGACCGCAGCGCGTTCTACGATCCGAAGGAAGGGCATGCCGCGCAGCAGGCCGGCATCAATCCCTTCCGCCACCTGGTGCTCCTGAACGGGCGGATGCGCGGCACGTGGGAGCGCGTGCTGACGAAGGGGACCGCCGAGGTGCGCCTGGCACCGTTCGCCCCCCTCAGCGCCGCGGCGCGCAAGGCCGTCGGTGCGGCGGCGGAGCGGTACGCCCGTTTCCTCGGGCTCCGCGCAGCGACCGGTCAGCGCGGAAGGATCGGCGCCTCGTTGTTGCGCCCCCAGCCCACGAAGCCGGCCAGGCTGCCCAGGATGATGCTGGGCAGCAGCATCATGCCTTGGAACAGCATCAGGTGGTAGCCTACGGCGCAGATCATCACGGTCATCAGGCCATAGGCGGCCCACGACGTGAGGCCGGGGCTGATGCGCGTGAGCGCCGGGATGAGCACACCGATGGCCCCCGCCAGCTCGGCCGCGCCGATGAAGCGCACCAGCTCGGGCGGCACGGCCCCCGGCCAGGTCATGATCCGCGCCAGATCGGCGATCGGCATCGTCAGCTTCATCAAGCCGGTCACGCCGAAGGCCAGGAACAGGAAGACCTGCATCGCCCAGAGCAGCACGTTCAGCCGTGCACGCCGCCGGGCCTCGTCGGAAATGATCGTTCGCTCGTCCATGGGGGGTAAGGTTGGTCCGATCGTGTCCGTCCCCAATACACCCAAAAGATACGACCGGAAAGGCCTGGCAGGTAGGCTCGCCGGATATTCCCCACGCCCCGTCAGCGCTGGACGACCACCGGCACCGTGCGGCGCGTCCGCCCATCATCGGCCTGGGCCTGGTACACCCCGGGTGCCAGCGCGGACACGTCGATGCGCGCGGTGTTCATCACCGTGCGGTGCAGCACCGTGCGGCCGGCGGCGTCGCGGAGCAGGAGGGCCCACGGGCCATTGCCCTCGATGGTGAGCTCGTCGCCGGCCGGATTGGGGTAGGAGCGCAGGGCCGGAGAGGCGGGAGCCTGCACGCCGGTGCTCACGCCCTCGCCCACCAGCACGAGGATCTTGTCGTTGGCTTCGCCGGAGCCGCCGGTGTAATCGTGGTTGGACGTGCAGAGGAAGATGCGGCCGTCGGGATGCACCAGCACATCGCGCAGGCGGCCGAAGGTCATGCTCAGGTAGGTATTGTCCTCGGTGACGCCGTCGCCGGCGTCGTTCAGCTTCAGCTGGTGCAGCGCGCGGCCGCGCAGGGTGGCCACCAGCAGGGAATGCTGCCACTCGGGGATCGAGGGGGCATTGAAATAGTCCACGCCCGCCGGGGCCACCACCTCGCTGGTGAACTCGTGGATCGGCTCCCGCACGTCGTTCGTGTTGCAGTAGGCGATCTCGGTGGGCGTGTTGCACAGGCCGGCCACATCGGGCCAGCCGTAGTTGCGGCCGGGCTCGATGATGTTGATCTCGTCGTCGTTGGCCTGTCCATGCTCGCTGGCGTAGATGATCCCGTTGGGCGCACGCACCATGCCCTGCGGGTTGCGGTGGCCCCAGGTATGGACATAGCTGTCCGGGATGGGGTTGTCGGCGGGGATGCCGCCATCGGGGTCGAAGCGCAGCACCTTGCCATTGGTGCGCGTCATGTCCTGCGCGAGCGGCGACTGCATGCCTTCGCCCAGGCAGATCAGGAACATGCCTTCGGCGTCGATCACCATGCGCGAGCCGTTGTGCGAGGCGCCGGCGTGCAGGCTGAGCAGCGGGTCCGACACTTCGGTGAACGTGTTCAGGTCCGCGTCGTAGCGGTAGCGGCGCACCACCGAGGTGGTGGAAGAGTTCACATAGTGCAGGTAGACGTACGGGTGCGCCGCGAAGTCGGGATGGAAGGCCAGGCTGTGGAGGCCGCCGCTGAGCGCGGTCACGTGCACGTCGGGCACGGTGTAGATCAGCTCCACGGTGCCGGTGGCCGGGTCCAGGCGCGACACGTCACCGTGCAGCTGCGTGAACCAGATCCAGCCGTCCGGCCCGAGCACCAGGTCCCAGGGCACGTCCAGGCCGGTCACCATCTCCTCCACGTCGACGCCGGTATTGCCCGCGGTGAAATGCACCTGGGCCTGCAGGGTGGGGCCGCCGATCAGGCCGGCGGACAGGATGCACGCGGAAAGGGCGGGTAAAGGACGTTCCATCGGGCTGGGGGTTGGGCCCGATAAGATAAGCCGGTCCAGGAGGGGTCAGGCGGGCAGCTGCACCCCGGCCGTCTCCCCCGGGATCACGGGGAAATCCCCTGCGGCCCACCGCCGCCGGGCCGCGTCGATCAGGCTTCGCTCGGTGGCCACGAAGTTCCAGTCGATCAGGCGCTCCTCGGGGAACGGCTCACCGCCGAAAAGGTGCACCGTGGTGCCGGCGGCCATGGTGAAGGTGCACAGCTTCGCGTCCTTCGCCACCAGGATGCGCTTGGGCGCGTGCTCGTGGCCTTCGGTGACCACGCTGCCCTGCAGGATGTATAGCGCCACCTCGCCGAACAGGTCGGCCCCGATGCGCACCGTGCGCTCCGTGTCGCACGCCAGCTCCAGCAGGAAGAGCGGGCTCGACACCGGCACCGGTGAGCGCCGGCCGAAGGCCTCTCCGGCGATCAGCTTGAAGCGCACGCCGTCCTGCTCCCACTGCGGCAGCGCATCGGCCTCCACGTGGAAGAAAGCGGGAGGCGCCTGCTCGAGGTGCTTGGGCAGGGCCACCCAGATCTGCAGGCCGTGCATGTGCTTGTCCACGTGGCGCAGGTGGTCGGGCGTGCGCT